>JBFFBS010000296.1:0-3990 GCA_041560295.1 Syntrophobacteria bacterium
CCAGGGAATCCTTTTTAAAAAGGGAGAAATAGTTGCGAAAATACCTGAAGCGGAGTTAAAGTCGAGATTGCTGGAAGAGATTTCGTTGATGATTGACGAAGAGATCGCATAGCGCAAAGCGCGTAGCGCATAGCGTTTGAAGAGCCAGGAAAACAGATACTCGATTCTAGCCTCTATGACCTGAAAGGCTGGCAAGAGACAGCTACTCTTGCAGATTCAGTTCTCCTCGCCATGCGCTCTGCGCTTCGCGATAAACGGAGGAAGATAGCAGCAATGAAAAGAGGCATTACCAAGCGGAGTGAAGATTTTTCCCGGTGGTATACGGATGTGGTCATTGGAGCGCGATTGGCAGATTATTCACCGGTGAAGGGGTGCATGGTCATTCGTCCCAATGGCTATGCCCTTTGGGAGAAAATGCAGTCTTACCTCGATAAGATGTTCAAGGAAACAGGCCATGAGAACGCCTACTTCCCGCTTCTGATTCCGGAGAGCTTTTTGGAGAAAGAGGCCGAACACGTGGAAGGGTTTGCGCCTGAGTGTGCGGTGGTAACGCACGGTGGTGGCAAGAAACTGGAAGAACCACTTGTAATACGACCAACTTCAGAGACAATCATTTGGGCCATGTTCAAGAAATGGATTATGTCCTACCGGGATCTGCCACTGCTGATCAACCAGTGGTGCAACGTTCTACGGTGGGAGATGCGCACGAGACTGTTCCTGCGCACGACGGAATTTCTCTGGCAGGAAGGGCACACGGCTCATGCCACCGCAGAAGAAGCTGAGGAGGAGACTTTGCAGATGCTCAATGTTTACCAAACTTTTGCTCAAGAGTACGCTGCAATTCCAGTTATTCCCGGTCGAAAGAGCGAGCGGGAGAAGTTTGCCGGAGCCCTGCATACCTACACAATTGAAGCACTCATGCAGGACGGCAAGGCTTTACAGGCCGGAACCTCGCATAATCTTGGACAGAACTTTGCAAGGGCTTTTGATGTTACCTTCCAGGATCAGAATGGGGAACAGCAGTTGGTCTATGCCACTAGTTGGGGGATGAGCACCCGGATGATCGGCGCCCTCATCATGACACATGGCGATGATCAGGGCCTGGTTTTACCCCCGAAAATGGCACCGCTGTCGGTGGTCTTTATTCCTATATTCAAGGGCAAAGAGGGCCACGGGGAGATCCTGGAGTTTATTGACCAAATTGCGGCATCCCTCGATGGGGATATAACTCATCGGGTAGACGCCAGAGAGGAATACACTCCCGGGTGGAAATTCAACGAATGGGAGCGTGCCGGAGTTCCCATTCGAGTTGAAGTGGGCCCAAGGGATCTCAAAAAAGGAGAGGTGGTGGTAGTTCGTCGGGATACCCGAGAAAAGATGAACCTGGCTAAAGATGATGTGAAGGAAAAGATAAGAGAGTTACTGGATGAGATTCAAACTTCACTCTTCCAGCGGGCGCTGCGGTTTCGTCAGGACAACACCACGCGGGTTGACGATTACCAGACTTTTAGAGAAGTCGTGGCTGAGCAAGGAGGATTTCTCCACGCCCATTGGTGTGGAGAGCCAGAATGTGAAGACCAGGTTAAGCAGGAGACCATGGCGACAATTCGCTGCATTCCCATAGAGTCAGAGGATGAGAATGGGGTTTGCGTGCGCTGTGGCAAGCCTTCTGAAGACCGGATATACTTCGCTAAAGCGTATTAGCGCAAAGCGCGGCGATAGGTAATAGGTGATGGGTGAGGGGTAATTGGTGAAAGCCATAACCCATGACCCATAACCCATAACCCATTACACCTCACCTATAACCCATAACCCATAACCTATAATCTATATATGATTCGTCTCAACGATATCGTCGATCAAGTTCTTTCCTACCATCCAGAAGCAGATGTAAGTCTCATTGAAAAAGCATACGTTTATTCAGCCAAAGCGCATGCGGGACAGGTGCGTCTTTCCGGTGAACCCTACCTTATGCATCCTCTGGAAGTGTCCGGCATTTTGGCAAAGATGAGACTGGACGTTTTCAGCATCGCCTCTGCTCTGCTTCACGACACCCTCGAAGACACCGATACCAATTTGGATGATCTGCAAAGGCTATTTGGGGATGAAGTGAGCCAAATAGTTGACGGCGTAACCAAGATCGGCAGATTCGAGTTTGGTAGCTACGAAGAGCGCCAGGCTGAGAACATGCGCAAGATGATCCTGGCGATGGCCAGTGACATCAGGGTAATCCTTATTAAACTCGCCGACAGGCTTCACAACATGCGCACCCTCGATTTTCACGCCACGGAAAAACAGCGCCTCATTGCTCAGGAGACTTTAGACATCTACGCGCCACTAGCTGGAAGGCTCGGTATTCACTGGATCAGGACCGAGTTGCAAGACCTTGCCTTCTCCTATCTTGATCCGGATATGTATGAGGAGGTTGTTGGTGGGTTGAAAAGGAATGAAGAGGAGCGCGAGCGTTACATCAAGGAAGTCAGGGGTATCATCCAGGAAAAGTTGGCGGATTTCGGCTTGAAGGGGAAAGTGAACGGTCGACCCAAGAACATCTTTAGCATATACAAGAAGATGGTCACCCAAAACCTTGATCTGGAGCACATCTATGACATTATAGCGTTCCGCATCATCCTGGAAACCATTCGCGAGTGTTATGAGGCCCTGGGTGTGGTTCACTCGCTGTGGAAACCCATTCCTGGCCGCTTCAAAGATTACATAGGAATGCCCAAGGCAAACATGTACCAATCCCTCCATACCACCGTGATTGGTCCCCATGGTGAGCGGGTTGAAATTCAGATTCGGACCGAGAACATGCATCGTGTTGCCAATGAAGGCATTGCGGCACACTGGGTGTACAAGGAAGGGACAAGTGTTCCAGAAAGTGACAGCAAGCGTTTCGCCTGGCTTCGTCAGTTGCTGGAATGGCAACAAGACCTTCAGGATCCCCGGGAATTTCTCGAGACCGTTCGGGTGGATCTATTCCCGGACGATGTCTACGTTTTTACCCCGAATGGGGACGTGAAGCCCTTTCCCCGAGGTTCCACGCCGATAGATTTTGCTTATAGCATCCATACTGAAGTAGGCCATCATTGCACCGGGGCGAAGGTGAACGGCAAATTGGTGCCGCTAAAATACGAGCTACGCAATGGAGACATCGTAGAGATCATTACTTCGACCAAACACGTGCCCAGTAAGGATTGGCTGAAGATTGTTAAGACTTCGCGGGCTCGGACACGAATTCGTCATTGGATCAAGACAGAGGAGCGAGAGCGGAGCATTGTTCTCGGCCGCGAAATTTGTGAACGTGAATTCCGCAAGCACGGTCTCAACTTCGGCAAATACCTCCATTCAGACGAACTTCTCCAGGTGACCAAGGCTTTTTCTCTGCAAAAAGTGGACGATCTTCTCGCCAGTATAGGGTACGGGAAGATATCCGCCTTGCAAGCCATCGGCAAACTCACAAGCTTGTTGGAGCCTGAGGAGAAACCAGATGAGGCTCTTGTTGAGAGGGCAGAGCGCAGAGAGAGACCGAGACAGCCCGGCGGGGTGCTGGTGAAGGGTTTAGATGACATTATGGTGCGTTTTGCCAAGTGCTGTAATCCCTTGCCAGGTGATCAGATTGCCGGATACATCACTCGGGGCAGAGGAGTCTCTGTGCACCGGGAAGACTGTGCGAGTTTACTGAGTAGTGGTTTTGAGCGGCGCATCGAGGTGGATTGGGACCACGAGGCGGAAGAGCTCCATCCCGTGGGATTGGCCGTGATTTGTGCCAACGTCAAGGGCATGCTGGCTGCCATCAGCGGCACTTTGAGCAACCACGACATCAATATCCTTCAGGCCAATGTTCGAACTCGGGTGGACAACCGCGCTGAATGCAAGTTTGTGGTGGAAGTGCGGGGTATTACCCATTTGCAGAGTGCGATGGCGGCAGTGCGCAAGATAAAAAACGTGATTGACGTGCAGCGTTCATCTGTCTTGGATGTGGAATAA
>JBFFBS010000297.1:0-3974 GCA_041560295.1 Syntrophobacteria bacterium
GATATCCCGCTTTCTGCCACAATCGAGGCCTATAACTGGTCCCGGGACTATGATGAGTTCACCAAGGACAGCAACGGGGGAAAACTCTCCGTGAGCTATCCGGTCTGGGATTACACCAGGCTCTACCTCGCCTATACCTATGACGACGCTGAGGTGAGCGATGTGTCAGATAGCGCAGCAACTGAAATCAAGGACCAAGAGGGGACCCTTGTTACCAGTTCCATAAGCACTACTTTGCGGCGAGATACCAGGGACCACACTTTTCTTACTACTCGCGGATCTGATAACAGTTTGAGTTTCGATTACGCTGGCGGCGCGCTCGGTGGTGATGCCGGCTTT
This sequence comes from Syntrophobacteria bacterium, assembly GCA_041560295.1. GTDB lineage: Bacteria > Desulfobacterota > Syntrophobacteria > BM002 > BM002 > BM002. The sequence continues at coordinate 340 of JBFFBS010000297.1, forward strand.
ATCAAGACTGTTTTTAATTCCAGCTGGTATTTTCCGCTTTTTTGGGACTGCGTCGGATTTTTGCACGGCAAAACTGGATATATAGGTGAAACTGACGGTGAGGTTCCCATCTATGAACGTTTTTACCTCGGGGGCATCAATTCCATCAGGTCTTTTGACTCCGGCGACGTATCCCCTCGCGATCCAGAGACCGGAGACCGCATTGGTGGCAACAAGATGGTGCTTTTTAACGCCGAGTTTCTTTTCCCCCTCGTAGAGCAGCAGGGTATTCGGGGAGTGCTCTTTTTTGACGCTGGCAATGCCTACGATGATGGCGACAATATAGAGTTAAACGACCTGAAGTACGCTGTGGGTTACGGCATTCGCTGGTACTCACCAATGGGGCCGTTACGGCTGGAGTGGGGCTACAATCCTGATCCTGATGAGGGTGAAAGTAAGAGTAAGTGGCAATTTTCAATGGGGGTGTTTTTTTAGCCCGGATATTTCATGAATTTACGCCCTGGCGTGACTGCAACCACGACCACGAAACTGGGAACCCGCTTGTCGCAGATGCCGCTTGCGGTGCGGGACTGAGCGGCTTGTCTCGTCGAAGCTTTAGCGAAGAGGGAAGCGCAGCGAGCGCATTTTCATGAAATATCCGGGCTAGCTCTGTAAAAAATACGTTGCGCACAGAGCATTGCTTCGATAATGTAAAAAGTTGGCCATTTTGTATTACCAAAACGACGTAACTGATAAAACGGGACGTTGAGGCAAATGGGCGCAAGGAGAGACGACATGAGGATTCTTACAGGAGTTATCGCTGGCTTGCTTTTTCTGACGGTCAGCACCCAAGTCTGGGCGGCAGAAGTGATGAGGCTAGGGTTTTTCGACAAGCAGGCTATTGTGGATCGCTCTGAGATGGGCCAGGAGGGGCTGGCAAAGCTCAAAGCGAAAATGGTACCGATTCGTGAAAAGCTTGATGCCGCGCAACAGGAGATAGAGGAGCTGGAGGCTGAATTCAAGAAGAAAGAACTTGTATGGAGCGATGAGGTGAAGAAAACCAAGCTCCAGGAGATTCGTGCTAAGAAGATAATGCTCAGACAGGGTGTTGACCAAGCCAATCGCCTCTTAACCGAGCAAGAGCGGGAACTCCTCATGCCACTTCAGCAAAAAGTGGTAGAAATAGTGGCTCGAATTGGCAAAGAGGGGGGCTATGCGATGATCTTTGAGCTCGGGAATGGAGGGATTTGGTACGCGCCAAATTCTTTGAATCTCACCGAAAGGATAGTACAAGAACTGGATAAATTTCATGCTAGTGAAAAGGCGGGGCAATAGGGACATTTCTCATTTCGCATTTATCATCTGTCATTTACTATGTTGATGAAATTTTGTTAGTGCTCACATTTTGCCGTTCGCAATGAAAAATGAGAAATGAATAATGGGTACTGACCACTGACCGAGGAAGTCCATCATGGGAAGAAGTTTAGGTGAGTTGGCTCAATTGGTTGAGGGTGAGCTTCTCGGCGATCCAGAATTCAAGATTACGGGGGTGGCAGGATTGGAGGAGGCCCGGAGCACTGAGATTTCTTTTGTTGTGGGCCCCAAATATGTCAGCAGAGCGCAGCAATCTAAGGCGGGCGCCCTCATTGTTCCCCCCAAAATGCAAGAGTTTGAGAAACCTCTCATTATCAGTGAAAATCCTTACCTGGGTTTTGCCAAGATACTTAAACTTTTTGCCCAAGAACAGCGGACGACGGTGCTGGGTGTGAGCACAAAAGCTCATCTGGGAGCCAACGTTTCCCTGGGAGATAAGGTTTCGATTCATCCTCAGGTTTACATAGGCGATAACACTGTGGTGGGCGATCGGGTTACCTTGCACCCGAGTGTTTATGTTGGCTCTGATGTGAATATCGGCGATGAAACTGTACTCTATCCAAATGCGACCGTACTCGCTCGTTGTATCATTGGCAAACGGGTAATTATTCATAGTGGCGCCGTGGTGGGTAGCGACGGTTTTGGTTTTGTGCAGGATGGCAAGAGCCATTTCAAAATTCCCCAGGTAGGCTTCGTCCAGATTGATGATGATGTGGAAATCGGGGCCAACTGTACGATAGACCGGGGCACGATGGGGAGAACCTGGATTCAGAGGGGGGTCAAGATAGACAACCTTGTCCAGGTGGCCCATAATGTGGTTGTAGGAGAGGATAGTATAATCATCGCCCAGGTTGGAATTTCAGGAAGTACCAAGATTGGCAAGAATGTCATTCTCGCCGGGCAGGTAGGGGTGACCGGACATCTGGAAATAGGTGATAATGTTCGGGTTGGTGCCCAGTCAGGAGTCGCCAAATCAATCCCTGCGGGACATACTGTTTCAGGCAGTCCTGCAATTGATCATCGCAACTGGCTGAAAAACTGTCACATAGTAAGCCGTCTTCCTGAACTTCGGAAAAAAATTATGGATTTAGAAAGAAGGTTGGCTTCGCTCGAGGAAAAGACAGATTCTTAAAAGAGGGGTGTTCGTGATGATAGATGTCAAAGAAATCATGCAGATCTTGCCGCATCGCTACCCTTTCTTGCTCGTAGATCGGATTGAAAGCCTGAAGGAGGGGGAAGAGATCGTGGGGATAAAGAACGTGAGCATTAACGAACCGTTCTTTGTGGGTCACTTCCCCGGCAATCCAATCATGCCCGGCGTACTGATCATTGAAGCTATGGCCCAGGTGGGTGGTGTCCTTGCCTTTCACTCCAGCCCCAAAGAATGGGCCGGAAGCCTCGTCTACTTTATGGGTATCGACAAAGTGCGGTTTCGCAAACCGGTGGTGCCTGGTGACCAACTGCGGCTGAAGCTTACTACGATTCGGCAGAAGCAAAAGGTCTTCAAAATGCGGGGTGAGGCTTACGTTGATGACACCCTGGTTGCTGAGGCTGAGCTCCTGGCTGCCATTGAAAGCAAGTGAGCGGAGAGATCTACAGATGACAGCTAAAGGGAACCCCAGCACGATTCATCCCACTGCAATCATTCATCCCGACGCTGAGTTGGCAGCCGACGTGGTAGTCGGTCCCTACGCTGTTATCGATGAAGAGGTCCGAATTGGTAAGGGCTGCCAGATTCACGCCCACGCCCATATCGCCCCATACACCGCCATTGGCGAACGCTGCGAGATTTACTCCTATGCCTCTGTTGGGACACCACCCCAAGACCTGAAATTCGATGGCCGTCGCACTGAGACCATCGTCGGTAATGACAATACTATTCGGGAGTTTGTCACTATTAATCGCGGCAGCGTCGGCGGCGATGAGCTAACCAAGATAGGTGATAACAACCTATTCATGGCTTACAGTCATGTGGCGCATGACAGCATTATCGGCAATCATGTGATCATGGCCAATACTGCCACTTTGGCCGGGCATGTGACTGTCGGTGATCACGCAACACTGGGCGGACTATCTGCCGTACACCAGTTCGTTCGGATCGGCACCCACGCTTACATTGGTGGTAAGACCGGGGTAACGAAAGATATACCTCCATACATGCTTGTGTCAGGACATCGCGCCAAGCTCTACGGACTGAATACCGTTGGGCTAAAGCGCAGGAACTTTCCCGCCACGACACTCAAGATTTTGAAGCAGTGCTATCGTATCTTGTTTCTGACCGA
>JBFFBS010000298.1:0-3902 GCA_041560295.1 Syntrophobacteria bacterium
AGAGGTCTTCTGGAATTGCTCCCCTCCTTATTTGACTCTTCACTTTTCCCACTTTCACCAACAAAATAGATTGATGCAATGAGAGACCGAGATTTGATTATTCGCAACCCTCAGTTTAAGCATATTCGTTAACAGGTATTTGTCAAGAATCTTTTTATCTCAAGATCGGGCATAATTACTCCTGGTAGTCACCGGGGACGATTTTCTCGCTTAAGTACCAGAAGGAGATTACCACGCCGCAAGAAGAACACTTGCGCCTACTAATGACACCGCCTATGTCGCTGCGAGCCGTTCTATGGCGAAGCAGCCCCCCGCAAGGCATGGGTGGAGATCGCTACGCCCGCCAAAGAACGGCGGGCTCGCGATGACAATGTTGAGTCATTCCGTGCTGAACAGCGCCTTGGGTGCGGCGGTGATACTCGTAATGACAATATATAGGAGAGGGGGTGAAATCTATTGTGCGAAGGTCAGAGAATCAACTTGACAAATCCCGACGTTCGCATATAATCCATCCAAACAGAAAAGACAAAAGACTTTGAAGAGGACGAGTAGGCGCTGAAATGGCGGTCAGAGAGCGGTAGACCGGTGAGAACCCCGCCCGCACAGCAGCGCTGAATGGACCTCGGAGTCGCAGGGTGAAAAGTCGAGCTGAGTAGCTCTTGCCGGAGTTGCCACCGTTATCAGGGCAAAGGGTATAAACCAGGATCTGGTCGTACCTGAATAGAGTGAGGCTGGCCTCAGCAACCCGTCGCAGCACCGGCGGGTTTTTCGGTTAAAGCTGGGACCTACCTAAGAGGGGTGGTACCGCGGACCACGCGTTCGTCCCCTACCCGGGGAGGGGCGCGTTTTTTTAGTTCCCCGTCCCCTGTGCCTGGCAGATGATCTGTCAGAAAACTATCCATCTTTACCTATTTTTTCAACGGAGGAACCCAAAATGACCGACCAGACTCGCTACATTCTCAATGAATCCGACCTGCCCCGTTCGTGGTACAACATGAACGCAGATATGCCGGTACCCCCAGCGCCGGTGCTCAACCCACAAACCATGGAACCGGTAACTCCGGATTTCCTCAACGTGCTCTTTCCCATGGAATTGATCATGCAGGAAGTGAGCGGCGATCGATATATTGATATCCCGGAAGAAGTGCTCGATGTTTACAGGATTTACCGCCCGACACCCCTGATCCGGGCACACCGTCTGGAGAAGGTCCTGGAAACTCCGGCACATATATATTTCAAATATGAAGGGGTCTCACCAGCCGGCAGTCACAAGCCTAACACGGCGATTCCCCAGGCTTTCTACAATAAGGCCGAGGGCACAAAGGCTATGACAACGGAAACGGGAGCGGGACAATGGGGCTCGGCATTGGCATTAGCCTGCCAGTTTTATGACCTCGATCTTGAGGTCTACATGGTTAAAGTATCCTACCAGCAAAAACCTTACCGCCGCATCTTGATGGAGACCTATGGATCGCAGGTTTTCGCCAGCCCCACAGACCGTACCCAGTTCGGCCAGTCGATCCTACAGAACGACGCGAAGAATCCAGGCTCACTAGGGATTGCCATCGCAGAAGCCGTCGAAGCTGCAGCCACTTCCGGGGGTGCAAAGAAATACGGCATCGGCTCGGTGCTCAACCATGTGATTTTGCACCAGACCGTGGTAGGCGAGGAAGCGATAAAGCAAATGGATATGGCAGGTGAATACCCTGATGTAGTCATCGGCTGCGTTGGTGGCGGTTCCAATTTCGCTGGAATCGCGTATCCTTTCCTGAGGCAAAACCTGTTAGATGGGCAAAGCACCCGCCTGCTAGCTTTAGAGCCTACAGCTTCACCGAGCCTGACAAAAGGCGAATACACCTTCGATTATGGCGATTCCGCCAAATTAGCCCCAGTAGTCAAGATGTACACACTGGGACATGATTTTGTTCCACCACCCATTCACGCCGGCGGTTTGCGCTATCACGGCATGGCGCCCAGCCTGTGTGCCTTGTATGATGCCAATTACATTGAAGCCAAAGCGGTGAACCAGCTGGCGACATTTGAAGCCGCGGTGACCTTCGCTCGTTCGGAAGGTATTCTGCCGGCTCCCGAATCGGCTCATGCAATACGTGGTGCAATGGATGAAGCACTGGATGCCAAGGAGAAAGGTGAGAAAAGAGTGATCTTATTCAACCTCTCAGGTCACGGGCATTTTGACCTCGCAGCTTACGAAGCTTATCTCAATGGCGAGCTGCAGGATTACGCTTATCCGAAAGAGGACATCCAGGCTGCAATGCAGAATCTACCGGAAGTTTCTCTGCCAGCCTGATTCACAGGCAACCAGCGATAATTAGAAGATCAGCCCTCGAAAAATTTGGGGGCTTCTTCGCGTCTAAAATCATGAGGAATCACTATAACATGGTTGAATGAGACTCTCTGGTAAATATTGGATAACAATCGTCCATATTATGATAAAATTGCCATAATTCCTATGAAGTGCCCAAAAAAATATTCCCAGCAAGTTTGATCAAGCTAATATAGCGGGGATAGAATTTGAATCTAGCACTCGGATAATGATGAATAAAGGAGTTCATATGCCACAATTTAAGTATTTAATTATTGGAGGCGGAATGACCGCCGATTCCGCCAGAGCAGGTATCCGGGAGGTTGATGCCAATGGTTCGATCGGTATGATCGGCGCCGAGGCTCACCCACCCTACGATAGACCACCGCTGAGCAAGGGTATGTGGAAAGGAAAACCACTCGAGAAGATCTTCCGCCAAACGAGCGAAGATGTGCAGGTTTTCCTTGGCAAATCGGTTGTTTCTATCAATCCAGAAGAAAAGCGCGTTGAAGACGACCAGGGAGAGGGATACAGCTATGAGAAGCTGCTCCTGGCAACCGGAGGCACTCCCAGGAAGCTGCCTTTTGGAGGCGAGGATGTGATCTACTTCCGCACACTGGACGATTTCAAGCGTTTATATGAGCTCAGCGAAGGCAAGGCCAGGTTCGCCGTGATCGGTGGCGGTTTCATCGGTTCAGAGATAGCGAGTGCTCTGGCAAACCGGGATCAAGAGGTGATGATGGCTTTCCCAGAAGAGGGGATCGGTTCGCTGATTTTCCCGCCCGATTTAGCTCTTTATCTGAACAATTATTACCGCCAGAACGGAGTCGAGGTTCTTGCAGGAGAACTGGTGAGCGGTATAGAAAAGCGCGGCGATAAGATGGTGCTTACAACGAAATCCGGGCAGGAGCATCTGGTCGATCATGTCGTGGCCGGGATCGGCATCATACCCAATACGTCTCTCGCTGAAGCCGCCGGAATCCAGGTGGAGAACGGGATCGTAATCGATGATCACATGCAGACGAACAAGGCAGATATTTACGCTGCCGGGGATGTGGCTAACTTCTACAGTCCTGTATTAGACATGCGCCTGCGCGTGGAACATGAAGACAATGCTTTAGCCAGCGGTCGTATTGCGGGTCGCAACATGGCCGGAGAAGATGTGCCATACGAACACCTATCCATGTTCTATTCCGACTTATTCGAGCTAGGTTACGAGGCTGTTGGCGAGCTGAATCCAAAACTGGAGACATACTCCGACTGGCAAGATCCCTTCCAAAAAGGTGTTGTGTATTACCTTGACGGAGGTCGAGTGCGAGGAGTTTTACTGTGGAATGTATGGGGGCAGGTGGACCAGGCACGAGATTTAATCGCTGATCCAGGTCCGTTTACCGCAGAGAATTTGAAGGGGCGTTTTTCAGGCTGAGCTGGTCCGATTAATAACATGACTCACTCTGAAATTGACGTTCAGAGTGAGTCATTTTTAAATTCTCAGTTAGCAGCAATGAGCGTTAAGGTAATGGCAAACCTGGCTCACCAACTTCAACTTTCATGAGAGCCGGACCCGTTCCACCGGGGG
>JBFFBS010000299.1:0-3870 GCA_041560295.1 Syntrophobacteria bacterium
CAAACTACTCTATCATACGCATGACAAGATGGAATAGTGTGCATGTAGGGGTGGGGTTTGCCTATCCGCCACCACGCCCGCCATGCGAGCAAGGCGACGCGGGCGGGTCGCTCTCACACAGGCGAGGCGGGTGGCCCCCCCCGCAAAAGCTTTCCAATACGTTTTACTCCTACAACTACACCTGCCAATATTCTTTACAGATTGTAAAGAATCTCACTACTTCTCGATACTGAGGTATTATAAATAAATCTGTAATTTCAGCTAGATGTCCACAACTAAAAGTGGCACAAATGTTTCATTACGATCTTGTGGAAAAAATCTGAAAAGCTTTTAGCAACATCATTTAAGGTAGCCACAGAACCAAGGGCGTGGTGGAACAGACGTGGTGGACATCGGATCCCTCCTCCAGACATTTTTTCACCAAACCCCACCTCCAACCCTTCGTCATCCATGTCCACCACATCCACCACGGATTATTTGCGGTGCAGGATATTCTATCTCTTAGCGATGGCTCCTTGATGTGAGGAGGAGTTCGATGGAGCGAATAATGATCATCGTTAAAGCAGGCAGATGAATGATTCGTCTGGATGTCGAGGGGGTCCTTGACGCGAGAACGGCGGCCATGGTTGAAGAGCATCTCAGAAATCTTAAGTCGGGCAAGCCGATGCCTCTTTATATCAATCTCAGCAACGTCGATGATTTCGACTCCCAAGGCCTTAAGGTGCTACTGGGGATTCTTCGCCGGTTGCAGGACCGCTATACCTACATTAGATTTGTCGACCAGTCGGAGAAGAACACTTCTGCTCTCCACGATTTGGGGGCCGAGAGGATTCTAGATCGCCTTTTGCTTGACTACACGGGCCAGCCAGTATCCTGCACGGCATGAGTATGATCTGCATGATCATGAAGGGTAAGAAAGAAGAAGGAGTGGCGCAAGGTCACAAGATGGAGCGGCGTTATGGCTGACCCAAAGAAGCTTTTGATTGCTGTGGATGGATCGCAGCAATCACTCGAGGCGGTGAGCTATGTTGCCCTGAATCTTCCGCCAGCAGACCTCAGAGTGAACTTGATGTATGTAATGCCCACAGTGCCTGAGCCATTCGGAGATCTAGAAAGAGCCAAATTTTTCAAGAACAAAATGCCGACGAGACACGGTGAGTGGGAAAGGAGCGAGCAGAAGACGGCCCAAGAGTTTCTGCATGAAGCCAGGAGTCTCCTGCTGAGAGCCAATTTCAGGGAAGATGACGTGAGAGTGATGCTACAGACACGGCAGGTGGGCATTGCCCGCGACATCATTTCGGAAGGCTCCCGAGGCTATGACGCTGTAGTGGTCGGAAGGAGGGGTTTGAGCAAGTTGGGAGACATTTTCCTCGGCTCCGTTTCCTACAATATTGTCCAGGGCATTGAAAATACTCCCATGTGGGTGGTTGGGGGCGATATCCGCTCTCAAAAGATGCTCCTTGCGGTGGATGGTTCTGAGAATTCCCGCAAGGCTTTGGACTATGCTGCCGCCTTCGCTGTTACCAACGGAGCCGAGGTAACACTATTCACCGTGGTGAGGGAATTCAGGTTGGACTTCCTGGACATTTCCACCCCCCGGGGAGCGGAGATAGAAACGAGGACAGTGGAAGAGTTGGAGAGGGATGTGCAGGGTATGTTTACTTCCTACAAGAAGCGGCTTGAGCGGGCTGAAGTCGATACGAAACTGATCTCGAGCAAGTATACACTGCAGAGTCGAACCCGCGCCGGTGATATTCTCAAACAGGCAAAGGAAGGGAACTACGGCACCATCATTATGGGACGAAGGGGGCTGTCCAAGGTGCACGAGTTTTTTCTGGGTCGCGTGACCACCAAGGTGCTGCACCGCGCTGCAGGTTTCGCTTTATGGATCGTGCCGTAGAGCCGGGAGATAACCTTGGATATGTAAAGCGGGAATGAGGATATGAAATTGCAAAAACTTCTGGTGCCGATTGACTTTTCCAGGTGTTCTGAGACAGCGCTGAGATATGCAAAGCTCATGGCAACAAAATTCTCCGCCAGAATAAATATAGTTCACGTTGTAGACAAGAGATACGTGGAGAAGATTGCTGAACTCAAAGGTGAGTCGGAAGATGTGATTAGCAAGAAGCTATGCTTACAAGCCAAAAAAAATCTTGAGCGGTTCTTGGCCGACAACGATTCGGAAAAACTCGTTGCTGAAAAAATCGTGACTGTCGGAACTCCATTTCAGACCATTGCCCTCAGGGCGATAGCACTTGGTGCAGATATGATTGTCATGGGTGGACATGGCAGGGTGGGAAACGGCCAGATCGACAAGATCTTCTTTGGTAGTGCGGCTGAGAGGGTAGTGCGTCTTCTCCCCTGCCCGGTTCTGTGTGTGCCACAAGAAGATGTCGGTATTGAGAATATGTCGGAAAAAGAAATGAGATGGATTGCATGACAATGAAAGAGGCTGGCTTTGACGGGTAACAAGAAGGAAGGTCAGGTCTGTAAGCACCTACAAAATAATCGAATTGGTAGGCGCGAGTGAGGTCTCCTGGCAAGAGGCCGCCAAAAATGCGGTGGAGACTGCCGGTAAGAGCCTCAGAGAACTCAGAATCGCTGAGATTACGAAACTGGATATGAGAATTGAAAAGGGAAAAGTTGTCGCCTACAGAGCGAGGGTGAATGTGTCGTTTAAGTATGAGGGAGGAGAATGATGACGTGTGGCTTTTTCCTGCCCTGAAGGAAATCGATTGAGAATGCTTGACCTTGAGGAAATACCATAGATTACACTCGGTGAAAGTATGCTGACATTCTTACAGTGCGAGTTTAGAGCACAACGGCTTAACACTAGTTAGCAATTGTGATCTCTGCAACTCAACTTAAATCAAGGAGAAAAGAAATGCACGAGGAATCGAAACAGGCGATTCTTGATTTCATGGCGCATAAAAAGGGAAAGACGAAGCACTACTTCAATGAACTCTGCAAAGCGGTTCCCGATATAAAGATGCGTCAAGTCAAGAAGATCGTCAATGAGATGGTCAATGAAGGCACGTTGAAATATTGGTCCAGCGGGAGCACTACGCTCTATATGCTATCCGAGTTTGCCGATCTGGATGCAGAAGAAAAAGGAATGAACCAGTAAACCATCACTGGACCTGTTATTCGTCAAACATGGCCCTGCTTTGACTAAGGGTTTTTAGTGTTGTGGCTAAGATCTCTGCAGAACAATGAAAGACAATTCTTGAGGCACACGGAGATTGGCTGGCCTCAGAGGGGAAAAAGGGGAATAAGGCCTGCCTCTATGAAGCCAACCTCCAAAAAGCTGATCTTAAAAGGGCTGATCTCCGCTGGGCTGACCTTGAAGAAGTTGACCTGAGCCGAGCGAACATGCGCTCCGCTAACCTCCAAGGTGCCGACCTGCGGAAGGCTAAGCTCCAAGGAGCTTACCTTCGGGGGGCGAACCTGCGGCGGGCGGACTTAGTGAGGGCCAATTTGCAGCATGCTATCCTCACGCAGGCCAACTTATCACGGGCTGATCTGCGCGGAGCCGACCTGTGTGAGGCCGATTTCGATGGTGCTAACCTCTGTGGTGCCGATCTGACGAACACCGTCGGTCTGACCAAAAAACAAGTTGAGTCGGCGACCATAGATGAGAAAACCCGGCTTCCGGACTATCTCCGAGATTTGTTACTCAAAGAGAGTGGGCTGAAAGCGACAGCTGATGCATGGGACAACGTAAGGTAGAAGTAATCATGCCTAAGGTAAACAAGATATTGGTGGCAATATGCTTTTCGGAATACTGCACCGACACGTTCACCTATGCGGCTCAGTTGGCACTCCAATTACAAGCCGAACTCATGGTGGCAAACGTGATTAATGTGCGGG
>JBFFBS010000300.1:0-3765 GCA_041560295.1 Syntrophobacteria bacterium
AAAACTAAAAAGTCAGTTGCAGACCAGCATTATTCCGGTAATCCTCCTTACTTCTAAAGACGAAGTGGAGAGCGAGGTGGAGGGGTTGGAGGCGGGTGCCGATGATTACATCCCGAAACCAATTGTTGCTAACCTTTTGCTAGCTAGGATTAACCGGGTATTGTCCATCTATGGCCGGGCACAGTAGTAGGACGCGAGAACTACTTTTCTAAAATAAAGATGCTCTCTCAACTATGGAGGGCACAGAGAGCACGATACGGAATAAATTCCAAACAAAGTCGAGCTGGATGTGAGATCTGAGATCTGAAATGTGGGATACTAAATGCCAAAAAAATTGAATCTCACATCACATATCACACATCCCAAATCTGTGTTTCCGATTGAGCACCTGCTGTGAGTTCTGTAGTTTAATGATGCAGTGGCAAATGTAGTGCATGGTTGCATGGGAGTGAGGAGTTGCTTGCATGCCAGATTCCCCAACCGGACCAGGGAAAAAGATTCTTGACCAGGTTCGTAGGACTCAGCAAAATCAGCTTGCCTCAGAAAAAATAGAATCCCCTCACCAACAGTATCTCAGTTTCCTCCTCAATGAAGATTGGTATGGTCTAAGCGTGTACGACCTGGTTGAGGTCTTGCCGCCACCGAAAATTACCCGAGTTCCCAGTGTCCCCGATCACATTCTGGGCGTGATAAATCTTCGGGGCGAGGTGCTCTCCACCATTGACCTGAAAAGTTTTTTTGGCTTGCCTCAGGGTGAACCCACCGAGGACCAAGCCCTTATCGTGGTAGAGCATGCTGGGATGCGAACGGGCTTGCTGGTAGATGATATTGGCGACCTGGTGAACCTGGCCCCGGAAGACTTAAATGAAGAGCCGCTTCTGGCGGGGACATCTGAGCGAGTTTTTTTTGAAGGCGCAGCGACGTGGGGTGAGGGTTTTTTGACTGTTATTAGCCTGGAAGGGATTTTTCAAGCAGAAGGCATGTACTCGTACCAAGGATAAACTATGGTAGATAGCAGCGAGGCTGCCACCCTGGCGATTCTCACCTTCTGGGTGGGCCCCTTCCTTCTGGGTGTAGAGGCAGATCAGATAGCCCAGTTGACCCGTCCTTCCGGCCAGAGGCTTTCTACCCATATTAGTGCAGGAGCAAGCGACCTCAAAGTGATGGATCTTAGGTCAACATGCGGCCTGCCTCGAGAAACTGATGAAGAACAGCGCCAACTCTTGGTGGTAGATCAGGCTGGGGAGAAAGTGGGCTACAGAGTTGACCAGGTAGGCGAGCTTATTACCATTGATACTGCTATGTATATATGGCCGCTACCACCGCTGCTCGAGATTCAAAAGCGGTGGCGGCAACTATGGGGTGTTTGCCAGTGGGAGAATGAGCTAGTGCTCCTCGTGGACCTCCAATACCAACCACAAAATGAGCCAAAAGAAGGATACATTTCCAATGAGTGGACTTAAAAAAAGGATTGTTTGGAACCAGGCCATGTTGTTTGTTTATGTCGTACTCATCCTAGGGCTGCCCTACCTCTGGCTTAGTGTTGACTTGGCAGACGGTCAGGTACTTCCTTTTCTTCTGATTTATGCTCTTGCATCATTTCTCCTTCTGGGTCTTTTTGTGCTCTTGCCACTTCAGTATGGTCGACCGCTGCTCTCACTGGAGAGGACGATTGCTGCTGGCGACGAACTCGATGTGGAGGAAACCACCGCCATAGTGCAGCTGGGGGCCAGACTACCCGCTCGTTTGGCGCTGATCCTTTTTCTAACTGGATACTCCATTTTCTTACTGGGAATTCTGGCCATGCGGCTAAAGGCTCATTTTAATCTGGGCCAGAGTCTGCAAAGCATTTTGGCAGGCATCGTTATTTGTTTGGTCTACTCACTTTTCACTCTCTTTACCCTGGAGGGTATCATCCTTCCGGAGTTGGCCACCGCAATGGGCAGCCTGCCACAACGGGTGTCTTTGAAGGGGATGAGTCTTTCCCAGAAACTTTGGGTCACCTGTGGTTCACTGGTCCTTATCGCTGTACTTTTTGTCAGTTCAATTAGCTTTATAGAGAGCAAGAAAGCCCTAGAAAGGCAGGCAGTGGAAGTGCAGCGCGTCCAGCTTGGTCTTGCCACCAGCACGCAAAACTGGGGGGATTTGGCTCATCGAAGGAAAGGCGAAGCGCTCGTGGAGGCAATGGAAAAGTTAGATCTTGGTGAGGCCACCTCAACCTATTTCTTAACCAGTGGTGGATCCGTGCTGGCCAGCAATCCCCATGGATTGAAGCCCATACTCCCGGTTGGGCTTCTGGCAGAGCTGGAGCGTACACCCTCTGGCACCTATGTGGACATACTGCAGAGTAAAATCTACGCTTTTCAGAAACCAGAAAAGGCGAATGGTTTTTTGGTGACCGAAGTTGACCGTAGCCAATTCTTCGTTCCCCTGCACCACATTGTCTGGATCACCAGCCTTGTTTGTTTGGTAACTCTTCTTATTGGTTTCTACCTTTCGTACATTCTTGCCAACAGTTTCACCAGACCCCTGGATAAATTGGGACGGTATGCCCGACAGATTTCTGCCGGGGAGATTTCGGAAAAAGTTATCTTGGCCTCCGGTGACGAGGTGGGGACGTTAGCTGAGGCTTTCGACACTATGCACCAGAACTTCACTCTATTGGCCGAACAAGCACAGAAAATAGCTGGTGGAGATCTCAGTCAACAGGTGGCCTTCCCCGGTCCCTTTGGCAAGGCCATCAATGCCATGGTAACTAATTTACGGGAAATGACCGGACAGAGCCAGGAGGCGGCGTCACGCATAGGTAACTCATCCAGCGAAATTGTGGCTTCAGCTCAACAACAGGCCAGCGGGGCGGCCCAGCAGGCAGCCTCGGTGAGTGAGACCACCGCAACGATGGAAGAGCTTAGCACCACTGCTCGACAGATTGCCGAGAACAGCAACGCCGTCACAGCAGTGGCTGATGAGACCTTGAAAAGCGCCGAGGAAGGGCAGGGGTTCATGGAAGAAAGCACAAAAAGCATGGCCCTGATTCGGAGCAAAACCGAGGAGAGCTCTGAAAAGATTCTTAGGCTCGGCCAGAGGAGTCAACAAATTGGCGAGATAATTGATATCATAAACGAAATAGCCATCGAAACCAAAATGCTCTCTCTTAATGCGGCCATCGAGGCTGCCAAGGCAGGCGAGGCGGGGAAGGGCTTCTCTGTAGTCGCCGGGGAGATTCGGCGATTGGCTGAGGATGTGGTGAAATCAACCGGTACTATCAGGGACGTGCTTCTGGAGATTCAGTCTGCTGCCAATGCTTCGGTTCTAGCTTCTGAGGAGAATGTCAAAGGTGTTGAAGAAGGGGAAATACGGTTGAATCAGGTGCGGGACGCCCTCGAAAATATCATTGCCATGGCTGAGCAGACCGCGGAGTCTGCGCGGCAAATTTCAGTTGCCACAAATCAACAGAAAGAGGCCAGTGAACAAGTGGTAAATACCATGAGGGAAATCTCGAAAGTAGCGCAGCAAACGGCGGCAGCCTCAAAAAGTTCCATATCTTCGGCCAGTGACCTCAACCGACTCGCGGAGGAACTTCGAGCCCGGGTAAGCCAGTTTAAGATAGAGTAAATGTTTAAAATAAATAGTTGCGAGAACGTATTTCGTGAGTGCCCTATAGGCAACAAATGACCAGTGACCCATTCCTTGAGCCAAGCTCATGACTGAAGATACCGATCTGTTTTCATCCCTAAAGGATGATTATCGCGAGGCCCTCGAGCA
>JBFFBS010000301.1:0-3735 GCA_041560295.1 Syntrophobacteria bacterium
GGTGGTTGCTTCATCGACACTGCAGCCAACGGGTCAATATGGAAAAATAGTTTGTGACAGGTAAGAGTTGTTCGAAGGTGGAATTTTAGAACAGGCAAGACATTGGTCTTGCCTGTTCTGCGTTCTTACCTAAAGTTCACATTACATACTTTAATTCACACTTTTCCTCTTGAGAGCCAATTAGCATATTTGGGTCGAACTACATTTTTCATTCGTCCGAAAACACGGCGGGGCCACTGGCTCCATTTTTTTTCCCTAAACGGACCCAATAGTCGTAAAAGCGCATGGTTGGAGGGGTTTCAAAAAACTGCTATACTGTTAACCCGAATGTTTTACGAATCGCCTGCTACGACCGCGAAACAGGGAACCCGCTTGCGGGACTGAGCGGAGCGTAGCGAGCGCGAATTATATGACCGTCCTTCCGGGCGTCCTCGGGTGTCGGACCCTGCGACGTACTGTTTAAGTACGCCTCGGATCCAACCCCCTGCGGTTGCCCGGTGGTACACCCATCTCCACCGTCTCACGACGGCAATTCATGAAACATCCGGGTTAAACGTGATGAGTTGAGAATCTTTCTTTGGAGCACTATAGGGAAATGTTATGGAACTGGAAATTAAACTTTTTGCCAATTTGAGGAAATTCAACCCAGAGCTGGAGAGAATCGAGGTTGACGACGGCACCACAATACGTCAGCTTTTTGACAAAGCTGGGATTCCAGCCTCAGAAGTAGCCATAGTCCTTGTAAACGGTCGGCATGCTAAGTTAGACCAGCCTTTACTTGACGGTGAAACGGTAGCGGTATTTCCACCAATCGCGGGAGGATGATTTGGCTCGTAAAACGGAGGATGAGGAACACTTAAGCAACATTTTGGAAAAGCTTATAGATACCACTGGAGAAGTGGAGAAAGCCATAGAGACGCTTGCTGCCGACCATGGTATCCCCAAGAGGGTGGCGGAGGCACTAGCATGTGGTCTGGATTTTTTTCCCAAGCGGTACAAGGCAAACGCAGGCACTCTGGGTTCTGAGGGCCAGAAAAGGCTTTTACAATCTAAAGTTTTGGTTGCAGGCCTGGGTGGCCTGGGTGGACATGTTGTCGAGCAACTTGTCCGCTGTGGCGTCGGTGAATTGGTTGGAGTTGACCCAGATAATTTCGATGAGACCAATCTTAACCGCCAGCTCTATTCCGACATCAACTCCATTGGCCTCAGCAAGACAGAAGCTGCCAGGAAGAGGATTGCCAAGATAAATGACGCCGTGGAATTCTACCCTCTCACTCGTAAATTGGAGGATCTGGAGGGCAATACCTATGATGGCGTGGACCTGATTTTCGACTGTCTCGACAGCATCCCTTCGAGGCTCCATCTCCAGGAAATGGGAGAGCGCCTTAGCATACCTCTTGTCCACGGCGCTATTGGGGGTTGGTTTGGACAAGTGGCCATTGTCTGGCCGGGAAGCAAGCTGTTGAGCAACGTCTACGGAACAAAGCGGGAGGGAATCGAGAAGACCCTTGGCAACCCGCCTTTTACCCCCGCTTTTATTGCGACTTTGATGGTGAGCGAGGGAATCAAGCTTCTGCTGGGAAAGAAGAAAAAAGAGAACACAGTAATCTTTGCTGATCTCCTCAACAATCAGTGGCAACATATCACTCTTTAACAGACTCTGAAAAACTCTGGTAACAGCCTCAAATGTCATGCCGGACGAGACGCAGTCGAGATCCGGTATCCAATAACCTATTATTGTTCCTGGATTCCGGACAACCACAGACGGTGGATTCCGGAATGACTGATTTAATGCGTTCAGCTTGAATTTTTCGTTTAGCAGCGCCCTGCTAGGGAATGACTTTTTGGATTTACATTGTTTTCATTGAAATGTACTATACGTTACCGAGCGCGATTCAATACCAGACCGCATTTTGAAGATCGTCATTCAGATTTACCATCTCTTTTACCTAGCCCGGATATTTCATGAATTGCTGTCGCGAGACCTCGAAGATGGGCGTGCCACCTGGCAATCGCAGGGTGTTGGTTCCGAGGCGTACCTGTACGGTACGTCGCAGGGTCCGACACCCGAGGACGCCAGGAAGGACGACCGTATCCGTGGTCGCAGCAAGTAATTCATGAAATATCCGGGCTGGCACGAAACAACTCATCAGAGGATACAGCAATGGAAGAAGGGCGAAAGAAGAGAAAGTGCCCGCGAATTCCGGTCTATCTGGACGTGCGGGTTGATCAAAAAGACGGAATCGTGGTGAAAGGAAAGGTGATAAATTTAAGCACAGAAGGCATTTGTATCAAA
This sequence comes from Syntrophobacteria bacterium, assembly GCA_041560295.1. Classification (GTDB taxonomy): domain Bacteria; phylum Desulfobacterota; class Syntrophobacteria; order BM002; family BM002; genus BM002. Next base: position 2,297 of record JBFFBS010000301.1, read on the forward strand.
ACAGACGACCCTGTGTTCGCCAATGAGGAAATTACGGTTGAATTCTTGCTGCCGGACACTCTCACCTCTGTCCGTCTCAATGGGAAGGTGGTATGGTATCGCTACGATACCAAGACAGTAGAAAGGAAGGATCAGCTGCATTTTTCTGGTGTCCAATTCTTGGATCTTGTAGAGAGCTATCGGAGTCTTATTCGCTATTTTACCCTGAAGATGCTTCACGATGCGGAGTTGGTGCGTGAGCAAGGAATAGAGCGAGTGGTAAGTGACGTTCTCAATCTGCCCCCCAAAGAGAGAAAGACCGCCCTCAACATCCTCACCCACAAGGGATTTATCACCGAAGAGCAAAGAGCAGAGCTTGACCAAGCCGATTAGTTCGCACTTTACAGGGGCGCAAGGCACAGGGTGTAAGGCATAAGGAGATGATATGTTATAAATGATTTGTATTTCCTTGTGACTTGAGTCATCCTCTCTACGCTTGGATTCTTGACTGTGTTTCTACCTCTGAGCCACCATGGTTTCAATCTCCTGCACCAATTGGCTCACTACTTCACTGGCCTTGCCCTGGAGAAATATATCCGTCAGATAATTGGTGAGAACAGTGGGTTCCACATTGATTTCTATGACAGGGGCGCCTGCCATTTTGGCAGTTTGAGGAATGGTATTTGCCGGAGCCACCTCACCTGAAGTACCCACGACCAAAAGCGCATCACAGTCAGAGGCCAAGTCATAGGACTCCTGCAAGGCTTTGAGAGGAATGGGCTCTCCAAAAAAAACCACATCAGGCTTGAGTATTTTGCCGCAGTCGCATTTTGGGGGTCCCTGCCCTTCTATTTCATAAGCGTTGCATAGCTGATTGCAATTGAGGCAAGAAAGAGTCTTGGCGTTTCCGTGGTATTCAATGACAGCTGAGGCGCCACCTTCTTGGTGTAGGTTGTCTATATTTTGCGTGATGATGGCTTGCAATAATCCCATCTCTTGAAGTCTGGCCAAGCCAGTGTGGGCAGGGTTGGGACGAGCCTGGTCGAGCAGAACAGAAACTTCCTCGAGCATCTTCCAGACTTTTTCCGGATCTGCTTGAAATGCTTCAATAGTACCGTACTCCATGGGGTCAAAACGCTCCCAGAGACCACCGCGGCTGCGAAAATCTGGAATTCCCGATTCAACTGAAATTCCTGCCCCGGTGAGAGCCAACGTTTTTTGGGATTGACAGATAACCTCTGCTGCCCTTGTCATTCTTCTTTGCATTTCGATCCTCTCAATCCTGGGGTTTGGATATGGTGTTCGGGTTAAGAGGTAAGGTTTACTATGGGGAACAGTAAATATCCAGCGTTTCGTTCTACGAGTGGTTTTGCGGCAGATCTTTTACTTGCGAAATGTTCTCAGCTCCGGTAGGTTACCATGGATTGGAAAATAGAGCATGGGGCATAGAGCATGGGGCA
>JBFFBS010000302.1:0-3733 GCA_041560295.1 Syntrophobacteria bacterium
AGTCCTTTGGGGTCAGGGATGCTGATATGACCACCCAGCTCACCAAAATAAAGAACACAGACGCCCAGGTTATCATCTGCTGGACAATAGGCCCGGCTGGATCCATCGTTTCCAAAAACATCAAACAGCTTGCTATCAAACTGCCTCTGGTGCAGTGTCACGGACTGCCGGATCCCAAGTATATCGAACTGGCTGGCAGGGCCTCTGAAGGGAATGTCATGCCTTCAACCAAGTTGATGGCCTACAGTCAACTTCCAGACTCTGACCCACAGAAGGCGATTATCTCGGAATTCGTACGTCTTTACAATGAAACATACAACTACGATGTGCAGTTCCCCATCAACGCCCATTCGGGCTATGCCTGGGACGCCATCTACATCGTAGCCAATGCCATGAAGAAAGTCGGAACTGATCCTGCTCAATTGAGAGACGCCATCGAACAGACCGACGGCTATGTAGGTATCAGTGGCATCTACAACATTACCCCCAAAGATCACAACGGCTTGGGTACCGATTCTATGGTTATGGTTATGATCTGGAATGGTAATTGGAATTTGGTCTATTAAACAAAATCCACCACCATCTCCACTTACTTTGAGGGTGAAGATAAGCGATGGTGAGACAAGGGCGCCCTTACTAGTCTGTTTGGTTGGGCGCCCGAGTTTTTTTGTGTTTGAAAATGCTACAGCGAGCGCATTCCCCGTAGTCCGCCGGAGGCGGACGGGGTTAGCGAGCGAACTACAATAAAATGGAATCACTTCCTTACATTTCGAATCCGCCTGCGGCGGACTGTCCCGTTAAAGCGGGACTGCAGGGAGTTTCAAATCAAATTAGCAGGGAGGAATGAATGTCTAGTACAGTATTTGCCATGGATTTGCGGACCAGTTTGCAGGAGAACCTTTACGTCAAACTGGATCGGTTGCTGGATGAAGCTGGCTTTGATGAAATTGTCAAAGAAAGGCACCTCATTGCCATTAAGCTCCACTTCGGCGAGAAGGGCAATACGGCTTACATCCCACCAACTCACCTCCGTCACCTGGTGAACAGAGTCCACAACTTGGGAGGCAAACCGTTTCTTACCGACACGAATACGCTGTATGTGGGATCGCGGACCAACAGCGTCGACCACCTCACTACAGCCATTGAAAACGGGTTTGCTTATGCTGTGGCCGGAGCTCCTCTCACCATTGCTGACGGTCTGAGGGGCAACTCTGAGGTGGCCGTACCAGTAAATCTACCCATCTACGACGAAGTTTACCTAGGCGCCGACGTCATCCAGGCTGACTCCCTCATCAGCGCCGCCCACTTCAAGGGACACGAACTTGCAGGGTTTGGAGGAACTATTAAGAATCTCGGCATGGGCTGTGCCTCCAGAAAAGGAAAACTTGCCCAACATTGCGAAATTTCACCCGAGTTCGACGCCAAGAAATGTATCGGCTGTGGCGAATGCGTAGCCCACTGTCCTACAGAGGCCATTGAATTGCTCAAGAAAAAGGCCAAAAAAGACGCCGAAAAATGCATCGGCTGCGGCGAGTGTATAGCGGTGTGCCCGGAGGAAGCTGTCTCCATCCCCTGGGATAGCGACACGGCCCGTTTCCAGAAAAAGATGGTGGAATACACCGTGGGAGTCCTCAAAGATAAGGGAGACCGTGCCTTCTATCTCAGTTTCGTGAGCCGGGTAACCCCACAGTGCGACTGTTATGGCTTTAGCGACGCTCCCCTCGTAAAAGATCTGGGCATTCTGGCAAGCAAGGATCCGGTGGCCATCGATCAGGCTTCTGTGGATCTCGTCAATGCGCAGCCGGCCCTGGCTGACTGTTGCCTCGAGACGAACAGAGGGCCTGGTGAGGATAAGTTTCGCGGCGTCTATCCGCACATTGATTGGTCCATCCAGTTGGGTTATGCAGAAGAGTTGGGACTTGGTAGCAGAGATTACGAACTGGTTTATATTTAGCTTACCAGTAGAGGGTGAGACAGTACAGATTCCATACTACGATCACTAGCAGAGTCAGTTCTCCGATGTGGGATATGAGATGTGAGATGTGGGATGTGAGGGGGGGCATAGAGCATGGAGCATAGGGAAATACAGTGGGCAGCAGCGCTCTGGCCTTATCGAGCTTCGCGTCATGTGCCTTCGGCGTCATTAGGTCAAGACGCTTCGCTGTCATTTCCTGTAATCGGTAAAAAACAGGATAGATTTATTAGAGAATTAGTTAAATAGTTGAACGTTCACCGTTTACCATTCACCGTTTACTACTGGATTCTGACTACTGATTATGGGATGTGGGATAGAGAACAATTATAATTGGATATAGAACATCGCACATCTCACATCACACATCTCACATCGATAGGGTTCACATAGGAGTCCAAACTAGATGTCTCAATATGATACGGTGATCCTGGGTGCCGGACCGGGAGGTTATGTGGCCGCCATTCGAGCAGCCCAGTTGGGGGCCAAGGTCTGCATTATTGAAAAAGAGCTGGTTGGCGGCACCTGCCTCAACTGGGGTTGCATTCCCACCAAGGCCATGTATAAATCCGCCGTGCTTTTCGAGCAGATGCGCCAGGCCGAAACATTTGGACTGAGTTGCGATCGACCTCTCGCTCATCTGGACAAAATTGTCAGCCGCAACCAGCGAATCGTTGCAGAGCTTCGCCAGGGGGTTGAGCGACTATTCAATAAACACAAGGTCAACCTGATCATGGGGGAAGGCTACGTCAAGGGACCTGGTGAGGTTGAGGTGACAACCACTCATCATGGTAAACAGACCATTGGCGGCAAACAACTTATTATTGCCACCGGTTCTCAGCCTCTCGCCCTCGATTTGCTTTCCTGGGATCACCAGAAGGTACTGAATACCCGAAGCATGCTGGAATTGAAGCAAATTCCCAAGAGCCTCTTTATTGTGGGCGGCGGGGTCTCTGGCTGTGAGTTCGCTTTACTCTTTGGTGCTTTAGGCACCACCATTCACCTGGCCAAACGCAGCAAAGAGCCCATAAAAGGCCTCGATCGGGACGTCAACAAAATACTGATACGAGCGCTCAAGAAACGAAAAGTGAAACTGCACCTTGGAGATCCTCCTGAGGCTGCAGTGCACACCGAATCAGGAGTGAAGTTGACGCTTCAATCAGGCAAGCAGATTCAAACCGAAATGGTCTTGGTCACAGTGGGGCGTGCTCCGGTCTCTCGGGGGATAGGATTAAACCGGCTTGGCCTTGACTTGAAAAACGGTTATGTCCAGGTAAATCAACACTGCCAGACAAATATGGAGAGGGTCTACGCCATCGGAGATGTAACCGGCAAGCAGGAACTGGCTCACTTTGCCTCTCACCAGGGAATAGTTGCAGTGGAGCATGGATTGGGCCAGCAGGAAGCTGCAGTTGACGAAAATGCTGTGCCCATTGCTATCTTTACAGATCCTGAGATTGCCAGCGTCGGACTTACTGCCCAGCAATGCGAGGAGCGATCCATTGGTTGCCTCGAGGGCTCTTTTCCTTTTCGAGCCTTGGGTAAATCCCACGCCATCGGTGAAATTGACGGCTTTGTCAAAGTAATTGCAAGGAAAAAGGATGAGCGAATAATCGGCATCCATATCATCGGGCCTGATGCCAGCACCTTGATTGCCGCCTGCAGCGTTGCCGTAACCAAGGGGGTAACCCTCAAGGAGATGTCCAAGACTATACAAGCTCATCCTACGGTGGCCGAGGCCTTGTGGGAGGCGGTGGAGGA
>JBFFBS010000303.1:0-3719 GCA_041560295.1 Syntrophobacteria bacterium
ACTTTGCTTGGCCCTACCACCAACCCATCCTTTTTTTCCTGCTCTAAGAAATTCGCAATCCGCAATTCGAAATTCGCAATTATTTCTCCATGCCTTGTGCCTTGCGCCCTTTGCCTTATGCCTTTCTTTTACTTTGCTTGGCCCGACCACGCGCTACATTTAAAAACACTTGTTTTTTCTTAACACAGTAGGATAATAGCCTAGAGTATCCAGACAGATTAGAAGGAAGAGAAATGATGAGCTGGCCGAAAACATTAAAAGTTTTAACTTTAAGTTGTTTGCTGTTGGTGGTGGCATGCTCGCAGAAGCGCCCTGTCCTTTATCCCAATTACCATTTGCAAGAGGTGGGAGATGAGACGGCTCAAACTGAAATCGACGAGTGTATAAGCCTTGCCAAAGAGTATGGTACCTCTTCAAGTTCCAGCGGCAAGGTGGCAAAAAGTACCGCGGGAGGTGGGGCGGTTGGCGCTGCAGGCGGTGCTGCTAGCGGGGCCGTGTTTGGTAGTGTCGGGCGCGGTGCTGCGGCAGGTGCTGCCGGGGGTGCCGCCGTAGGATGCCTTCAGGGACTTTTCCGTTCACCTGAGCCAGATCCTGTATTTCGGCGATTTGTTGAGAAATGTCTCCGTGAAAAGGGATACGAGCCCATCGGCTGGAAATAATACCACTTCTGAATCCTTTACTCTTCTGGACAGCATTCCTCTATGTGTTTTTCCAATCCTTGTGAATAGTCTTCAAGCTTGGCTTTGGTCTTTTCGAGTTCTTCGATAATTTGGGAGCGTTCAAATTCTCTGGCTTCAACTTTGACTAACATCATTCCAAATGATTCGGCTAATTCCGCCAGCACACTTGGATATCTCTCTTTCTTTGCAAACTCGAACAATCTATCAGCATCCGATTTTTCATATTGGCCGGCCGCAATCTTTTTACATGCAAAATTAAGCATCTCGAATAAGTCAAGATAGTAACGTTCAAGCTGCATTTTGTTCTCCCTTCTTATCAAGGAGTCTGTACGTAGTGGTCGGATCAAATTATCAATTGGCTTTGATCAGGTTACAGGAAGGTTCTTAGAAGTGGCAACAAAAAAACCGCCACCGACCCTATGGTCGATGAGGGATTGAAACAAGTTTGAGGTAGGCCAGTCCTAGGAAATACTCAGCCCGAGCTATGGATCCTGCGCTTTGCGCTATGCGAACTCGGTGCCTAGTGTCTAGTGCCCAGTTGAAATGACTGCCCTTTGTCCTTCTCCCCTTTTCTCGCCTGTCTTGCTTTTCTCGCCTGTCTCGCCTACTCACGCACTGAGTCCCCTTTTGCCTTATGCGTTTCTCTTATTTATTTTGTCCCCGCCACTGACCTGCCCGACCTGCCGCTTATACCCTCCTTTCAATATATAATTCGGTTCCTAATAAATCACATTTCCCACCATAAAGGTATACTTTCAAGTACAATTTATTCACTTCTCTCCCGCAGTCCGATCGCTTTTCTCTCAAATAAATTTTGAATCTTCAAAGACTTGTAAATCCCTGCCAAAATAATGGCCCACCTTTTGCGTAGAGATTGGCATCCCGCTGCGGAGGTAGCGTTCCATTCCTTACTCTTTTGAAACGTAAGGCATCAGGAACGGAATGTCAAAACCCTGTTAAAACAGGGCCTTACTGGTTCAGATGATCCTTGATTTTCAACCTCAACAGGAGGAGTGTGTCATGAGGACATTCACATCGCGAGCTAAGTTTCTCTTCATTCTTTTTGCGGTCATCCTGGCAATGCTTTTCGTGACCTCAAACGCTGAAGCCAAACGTAGTTGGCTGGACAGCTTTTATGACCGATATGGAACCTCTGGTACTCGACTGGATACCTGTGGTCTCTGTCACGTCAACTTCAGGCAGAACAGCGAATTAAATGAATATGGCCTTGCCTTCATGGCTGCAGGCGGAACCAGCGATCCGACCGGCGCCATCATTGCCCTCGAGGATGATGATCCTGATAAGGACACGGTTAGCAGCGTAGAAGAGATCAACCAGCTCTTCTTGCCGGGCTGGAACTGCAAAACCATTGAGACGGCGGCAAGTGCGCCGTCGTACGTTACCGACTACGTAGATCCCAGTAATCCAGGCTGTTGGGATCTTTCTGGTCCGGCAATCGCCGCGACGCCCCTGTCCCTGGATTTCGGGACGGTGGAAGTGGGCACCAACACGACCCTTACGACGAGGATCAGCAACGAGGGTAATGCTGATCTAACGGTCAGCGGACTTAGCATAACGGGCAGCGGTGACTTCGCCCTGAACGCGGTGTTCTTCTCGACACCCTTTACTGTGGCGCCTGGTGCATCTGTGGACCTGCAGGTCGACTACACACCTGGGGAGACCGGTGATGATGCCGGCGCCTTGGAGATCCTCAGCGATGATCCTGACACCTCGTTGCTTTCAGTCAGCATTGCCGGTTCAGGATTTGCACCTCGGCCTTTGGTATCGGATCTTGACATCGCAGGCTTTAGGGCAACCAAGCGGCTGAGCCTCAGGCGGGAGAAGCCGGTTAAGATCAAACTCGTGGTCGTCAACAAAAACGGAATCTCTGGGTCGGGGGAGGTCACCCTGGTTGGAAATGGTGTGAACAAGGAAGAGCTCTTCACAGAGAGCCAAACAGTTCCCAGTCTGGCAGGCGGAGAACGGGCTACACTCACGTTCAGTTACATGCCGACTGACTCCGGAATATTTACCTGGACAGCCACCATACTCGACGATGATCCTGATGACGATGCAGCGACAACCACCACTAAGGTTGTTCCCTAGTAACTAATTTCTCAGGGGAGGCGGAGACGCCTCCCCTGTTTCTTTATCAAAATTGCAGATTCAGTCCCATATCCCAAAAGCCTATTTCCAGGATGGTGGCCTGGCGGAAAGTCTTGACGAGATTTTCAAATCGGCCTGGTCCCAGCCGTGAAGCACCAAGTTCGTCGAGGTGGCGTACCGCCGCCTTTGCTACGTTTTGAAACTCTTCTCCTGAATACATCTCTATCCAGTCTTTATAGGGATTACCTTCAAATTTAGTTGTAGGATCAGACGCCAGATTTTTGCCAATCACCGCGTAACCGATTACGCAGGGTGCAAGGGCTACATGTAAATCCAAGACATCACCGGCGAGGCCACGCTCCAGCACATAACGGGTATAGGCCATATTCGCTTTGGCTTCATTTGCCCGCTCCATTTCTTGTTCTTTTAGTCCCCAACCAGCACAATACTTGACGTGGAGCTCCATCTCATAATTGAGAATGGCGTCCAGGGTTGAAGTAGCTGCGCGCATGTCTGCGAGGGTATCAGACTTATACACCGCAAGAGCCCAGGCCCGGGAGAAATGAATGAGGAATAGGTAATCTTGCTCTAAATAGTGGCGGAAGCATTCTTCGGGCAAAGTCCCCGCACCGATACCCCGCACAAATTCGTGGTAACAGTAAGCGTCCCACTGATCTACGCAGCCAGCGCGAAGTTTACCGAACAATGTATTTGGATCGTTGAAGTGATCGTGTTCGTTCTTCATAATTGTATCCCCTATGCTCTCTCGCGCCCTTGCCGAAAAATAGCGTTATTGGTCCCAAATAACACTCATTTTCGACAACTCTTCCAATCTTGTCAACTGGTTAACGTGGCCCGACCACGGGCCACGCTCAATCAGAAAGGGATGAAATGAAGCAGGTTCCGCCGCCGCCATTCCCATCGCCGTCCGAA
>JBFFBS010000304.1:0-3683 GCA_041560295.1 Syntrophobacteria bacterium
CATTGTCATTCCCGACATATCCAAATCATCAGCTTTTGAGTGACTTTCTCCCTCGGCAATTTTCTCGGCAGCCTGCTTGTCTGGAGAACTGGTCTGTCTGACCTCCAGCATCTTCTGGATGGCCTCTCGCAACCGGCTTTCGGAATCCAACATGAACTGGGCGGAGACTACAATCTCTTCACCCTCGTTCAACCCTTCCAGTACCTGGAACTCATTGTCATTGCCCTCCAGGCCGAGTTTGACCTCTCTGGGCTGAAACCTACCTTTACCTAGAGAAACAAAAACCACCTTGCGGACGCCACTGTCAATTACTGCTTCTTGTGGGATAACGAGGCTGTTTTTGGCAACTGTGGATTTCAGGTAAACAGTGGCGTACATGTCTAGCTTCAACTTGTAATTTGGATTGGGAAATTTCAGCCGCAATGTAGCCGTTCTGGTCTTGGACTCCAGGTAGGGATAGATGTAAACTACCTTACCGTAGAAGCGCTTGCCTGGAATGTAGGAGAGTTCCATCTCGGCAGCCATACCCTCGCGGACCCAAGGCAGCTCGTACTCAAAAATGTCCACATCCACCCAGACCGTGGATAAGTCGGCAATCTTGTACTGCCGCTTACCCGGTTTAAAGTAGCGTCCTTGGGTGGCCTTCTGTATGACAACTACACCAGAAGCTGGTGAGTGTACCGTCAGAGTCTTTCGGGGTCTCCCGGTGCGTTCAATGATTTCAATCTGCTCGTTGGTGAGATCCCAGTAGTGGAGCCGCGTGCGGGAGGCCTCCAAGAGGCGTTTGGCCCCATCCCGGATGCTTGGATACACGCTGCTGGAGAGGTTCTTGTATTGCTGCAAGGCCAAAAGGTATTCTTCCTGAGCCGATAGCAGTTCAGGACTGTAGACATCAAAGAGGGGCTGCCCCTCTTTGACTACCTCGCCTTCGGACTGGACGTAAAGCTTTTCGATCCAGCCTGCAAACTTCGAGTTAATCTCATAAAGCTTGGTCTCGTCAGTCCTGATGTTACCGAATGTCCGGATGTATTTGACCAGAGGTTTCTTTTGAACCAGGGCCGTACGCACTCCCATATTTTGGACGGTCACCGGATCGATGCGGATCGTGGAAGTTGGCTCCTTTTCCCCGGACTCTTCTTCGTAGACCGGCACCAGGTCCATGCCCATGGGGGATTTACCCGGTTCGTCTCGAATGTAAGTGGGATCCATGGGGGCTACCCAGTATTTGATCTTCTTGCCGGTTTCCGGGTCAATCAATCCGGCTTCGAGCCCCTCTTTTGAAGATGGAGAGCTCTCTTGCCTTGCAACCTCGCCACCGCCCGGTTTACTACTGGTCTGGCTCTGAGACCAGAGGCTCATGCCAATCCAGCCTCCGATTGCGCCGGCTAGCAAAACAACAAGAGCTGTAATCACCATTCGTTTCATAATTTTTTTAACCTCAATGCAAAGACGGTCTTTTTGTTTGGTAGCTAAAGCTAATCATGCCAAGAGCAAAAGTCTGCTCACGATGACTTTTTGCATGATCAGATGCCATCTCCAATGGCCCGCCAATTACCTCTTCCAGTTCCGCCAGCTTCTGGTAAATGGTGTGAAGGTAACGTTTTGCCTGCAGTTCAGCACGAAGCAACAGGATCTGAGCATTAACCATGGTGTTGAATTCCACTTTGCCCACTTCGTAAGCTGCGAGAGAGGAGTGAGCCCACTGTTCCGACTGCACCAAAAGTGCATCCACATAAAGTTTGTAGTTCTTCTGGGTATTTTTGATCTCAGTGGCCAGAGCGTCCACCTGATAAGGTAAAGACACTGCCAAGTTGCGATAGGATTTTAGCGCAGCTTCATGGCTTTTCTTAGCGGCAGCGAGCTTTTTGTTCTGACGACTCTTGGCCCAGACAGGTAGGTTGACAGTCACCGTGGCAGAAAAGAAATCAGGCAGATTACGTCCGGTGAAGTCTTCGTCACGCTGACCGTAGGCCACCTTGAAGTCCATGTCCGGCCAGTACTCTTTCTTAGCAAGTTTGATCTCCACCTCGGACTGCGCCACCTTTGCCTGTCTCAGCTGCAGCCAAGGATTCTTGGCCAGGCTCCTTTCTTTCATCTCCTTCAAGGCCCGGAAGTCCAGTTCCACCTCTCGATAGCTGAGACCCAAAAAAGGATTGATGGAGATAAATTGCTCGCGATTGAGCAGTTCGTTGATTTGATCTCGCAAGGTTCGACGTCGCTTCTCCAGGACGATTTTTTCGTCAAGGAGTTTACTCAGTTCTACTTGTGCCTGGAGGACGTCCTGCTGGAGGCCTTCACCAGAGGCATATCTAGTCTCGGCTACTTTGAGCAGTTGAGTCACCATATCGGTCAACCGTTTATTGATCTCATGATTGGTGACGACGTAGCCCAGTTCATAATAGGCAATGGAAATTTTGCGAGCCAATTCCAACTTTTTGGCCTCGAGCATCGCCTGCTGTTCGCTTGCCATGAGAGCCTGTCGCTGAGATTTAAGGCTCAGTTTGCCGAACCAGGGGAATTTCTGAGCAAGAAAAACCGTTTTTTGGGTCATGGGCTCTTCATCAAACTCCCAGCTGTCGGTGGGCAGGTTCAATACACCGAAGCCGAGACGGGGGTCTTCCAGCGAACCGGCGAAAGAGACCTCTTCCTGAAAGCTCTGGACCTTGGCTTCGAGGCTTTGAATTTCTTTGTTCTGGGTAAGCCCCTCCTCGATCAATTCGACTAAAGGCTGGGGCGTATTAATGGGCGCTTGAGCCATAAGGGGTTTGCCAAGGACCAAACCCAGCCCAAATAACACTGCAGTCAAGATCAGTAGTTTTTTAAAAAGATGTCTCATTTTTGCTCCTCCCACAGAACAATAAAGGCAATTTAGGTGCCAAAACATAATCATTAAGATAACTTATTGACTTCATGAAATATGTTGCGACAAAAAGCCATTTGGTGCTTCCCGTAGCTTTACAATGATAGCACAATGTGGATACTTTCTATCCATATTTACCAATTATGATGGATAAAAAGTATCCAGCAGAAATCGATCGACATTCGAGTATCGCGCCCTTGACAAATTGCTAATGGACGAGCGCGGCCGTGCCAAATCTAGTCATGGCTTAGCGAAAGAGGCTGAGAATTGAATATAGCGCGTCAGTTCCAAACGTAGCGACGAGTGAGGCACCATTCTTGAATAGTTCAAGGAACTAAATTTAAACAGGGACAGCGACCACCTCAAGATGAACGCTACATATAGGATTTGCCGGTCTGAAAGTAGATCTATTCTTCTGTTAAATGAGAGTTGATAGGTATTTTGATATTTAATCATTATATTATATCCAGGTCGACAATGACAAAAAGATTTAACAACGGTTTTTTTGCTAGGTCGTCTCCTCTGAAGAATTGAGGAGAGATTCATAGGAGTGAATTCATGATTCGGATAAAGAGCTTGCAACAACGCTTAATGCTCTTTCTCTTTCTTCCTGTGGCAGCCCTTCTGATAGGCATGGGAATGATAGGATTTGTCTATGCCAGAAACAGCCTGCTTACCCAGTGGAGAGACGCTGCCGTTCTGAAATTACAGCGGGCGGCCCACGAAGTTGATATGCGGCTAAGCCGCCCACTGAAATGGCTAGAGATGTACAACAACACAGGTGGGGAACATTACGACGAGCATACTCAGGAATGGATTTTAG
>JBFFBS010000305.1:0-3649 GCA_041560295.1 Syntrophobacteria bacterium
GATCAGAACGCTGATCAGCCGGGACGTTTCCGAGGGAAACCGGGCGGGGGTGCGCGGAACCCCAACGATCTTCATCAATGGAAGGCTGCTGCGCAACCGAAGCCCTGCCGGGTTCCAGGAGATGATCGAAAAAGCGCTGAAAAAGCCTGCCCAGTAAGAATAGGCAATACACCCACCCCAAAAAGTGAGTGGCTGCGAGCCAAAATTTTTCCTTCCCCATTCTCTCACTATATCCACTCTTTGATCCCTCTTGTCAGGTGTGGATGACAGGCTCGAGTTTGGGCAAACGAGCGTTGCGGCAAGAGACGTGAACTCATAGCCCTGGCACTATGGCAGACTTATAGAAATCAGCTAAGGTTGATATCCTTAAATCTATGGGTTAAAATAAATCCCATGAAAAAGGTATGTATTTTAACTGCAGCCTTGAGTATCGTTATTCTATTCAACGTGGTCTGTCCTCAGTTGGTGATAGACCACCACGGTATCGAATTTCATCCCGATGCAAATTGCACGTTTCTTTCCCACTCATTTGTCCATATGGGGACTGGTCTGGCATTTCCTGCCACCTTGCCCCTCATAGGTTTACTCTTTTTGTTCGTCACAACCTTTCTGCCAGAGGGGTTCGTTTCAGGTCCCTTCAAACCTCCTCGGTTTCACTCCTAGAGTCTCATCAGCGATTTCGTAGAATTCAAATTTATTCTAGGTTACTTCCCCTTTATTGATATGTGGGAGTCAGGGAAGAATTATCTGTAGCTGTGCAGCATAGCTGCCTGCAGCTCATGAGGCCTGACTGCCAGCACAAAGATCCAAATGCATGCAACCCTGATACGGGGTTAAGGATCAAAAGGAGATTGAGATGATTCAATGGAGAGACTGGCGTGAGAGGCTGGGCCTGTCCGCACTCGACTACCCAGTCCCCACTCATGCAAATACCTTCTGGTACTCGCTTGGAGGAATAACCCTCCTGAGTTTTCTGGTAACCTTCGTTACCGGAATACTTCTAACCCAATTTTACAACCCTTCCCCGACGGTGGCCCACGCCAGCGTCCACTACATTAGCGACACCCCCGGTTTGAACACCATCAGGGCGCTTCATCACTGGAGTGCCAATCTCGGTTTCGCCCTGTTGATTGCCCACATGCTGCGGGTATTGTTTACGGGCGCTTATCGGCCGCCCCGGACCATCACCTATCTGGTTGGTGTGGGTTTGCTGTTCGTGGCCTTTCAACTCTTTTTCACCGGCACGGTGCTCAGGTGGGATCAAGAGGGCTACGAGGCCATGGCGCATTTCATGGCCGTAAACAAGCTGCTCGGGCCCCTTGGTGCCGTGTTCCAGGAGGACTTCACCCTGTCAACTTCCATGTTGGCTCGAATATACGGCCTCCACGTTGGTGTTTTTCCCTTGTTGTTTCTGTTGCTCGTTGCCCTGCACGCATTCTACGTCAAACACTTCGGCATTGCCCCAAAACCGTATCAGACAGAGGAAGAGTACGAGGCCAGCCTGGCTGCCGGAGCCACCTTCACTAAACACACCAAGGGCCTTATGTTCTACGGCCTCGCTCTTGTAGTCGTACTGGTAGCACTGGCATTTATCTTCCCCCCGGGCATGCTTGAGCCACCGAAGCCAGGCGTGGAAATAACAAAGCCACCGTGGCTGTTCTGGCTTTTCTATCCCATCGAGTCCGCCATAGGAATAGTCGGCATCTTGGTGGGGTCGGCCGTGGTTTCTTTCGGTCTCATCATGATTCCCATTCTCGGTGCGACAATTGGGGAAGAAAGAAAGCTCTACAGGGTAGTAAATGCTGCCGTAGTCTTTGGACTAATCGCCTGGGTTGCCCTGATGGTGATTACCTATTTTTCACCCGTCATGCAACACCTCTAACTAGACAAAGGAGGAGACAAAATGCGCCCAAAAAATATAATTCGATTCACCTTGCTGGTGTTGGCAATTGCCAGCCTGGCCTTTTCCTGGTCAGCTGCCGCTTGGGCACATGGAGAAGGAACCAGCATTGTGCCGGCCTCTCTCTCTGTCAAGGCTGGCGCGGAGCTAGAAGTGACCGTGAATGGCCTCGTTGGCACTGATACGGCTACTTTTAAGCTTACTGGAATTTCCGGGAAATATGACCTCGGCCAGTTCCCGATCAGTACCGACGACTTCACCCAGGTGCTTGCGATTCCTGCCGAGGCGCAGCCGGGCAGCTATCGTCTGACCGTCGAGGGGGGCGGGAAAAGCGCCAAAGCGGTTATTACGGTAAACTGAATCGAGGCTCGGAAGAAAAGGACATGATCAGGGATAATTCGAGAGAATGAAGTGGAAGGAGTGTGGATCACATGCTCCACACTTTTTCCATCTTCATATCCACCTACCATATTCACTTTTAAATCAGCGATGGGAAGCTGCCCGCCTTTTGGTGCCCATGCCGGCCCCAGCAACGATTAGTATTTTTGTTTAATTGAGAACATATTGCTCAAGACGAAAACCACCGGATTAACACTCAGCCGAACTTCCAGATTAGCCCATCTCTAAAACTTCCAATTTCATATGCCTGATTGAAAGGCAGCACCGTGCAAATGAAGCGATATAAACTCTCGATCCTGCAATAAAAAAATCTCTCTCTTAATTTCCTTTGCCGCCTGTTATTTGACCGCACTTAACCCGGATATTTCAGACCAACATTTTTTTCCTTGACTAAAATAATGAATATTGTACAATAATATCAGTAGTTTATGTGTATTTTTTTACCAACTCTTGGCATATATTTTCATATCACAGTATAAACTAAATCAATATTACAAAAATTTATAGTTATCAGATAGGAATTATAGTACATTGTCAGATTTTTGTTCTATTACTATTTAAAATACTGTCTTTAAATAATGTAAATACCCTACTTGCTGTATTGTCTTTACGAGTTGTGCCATTGAATATGTAAAAATATGATCATACGCAAATCAAATATACTATCAATAAACTATGTATTAATCCAATAACCGACTATTTGATTGAGCTGTGAATTCAATAAACGTTTCGGTGGCTCTTTGCAGCCTGTCGGAGGTCAGGACCTCCAACCGGAATTAGCCCACTCCGTTTACATTCCGTGCCCGGTTGAGTTTCGGGTAATGAGAACCGGTGCACTTTTTCAGCAGTATTCTATGAGAGAGGAGGTTTTTTAAATGAAACGTTTCGTTATTCCACTTCTTGTTTTTGGTCTTGTCGCTGGCCTGCTGGTAATGGCCTACGCCTGGACCGCGGTTCCAGTAACGCAAGACCCGCTGGTTCGCATGCCGGGCACCCAGCCGGGCCAGGTGGCACTGCAGGCCCCGACCCGATGCCTCAACTGCCACGCGGGCTATGATACTGCGGTGGAGCCGGGCTTCAGTTGGAAAGGCTCCATGATGGCCCAAGCGGCCCGCGACTTTTTGTTCTGGGCCTGTTTCACTGTCTCGGCTCAGGATTCGATCTGGGCGGTGGGGAGGCCCAACGCCACCGACATCTGCGAGCGCTGCCACTTTCCCAAGGGCTGGCTGGAGGGCCGCTCCGACCCCACCAACGCCTCGCTCATGACCGGCGCCGATTTTGACGGGGTGCAGTGCGACTTCTGCCACCGCATGTGGGACCCGTTCTTCGAGACCACCTATGCCGGCACGC
>JBFFBS010000306.1:0-3620 GCA_041560295.1 Syntrophobacteria bacterium
AAACCAATTATTTCCATCCATGCCGGTGCCGGCAACATTCACAAACAGTGGACCACAGAAGGTTTCGCCGAGGTTGCAGACTGGCTGTCCGCTCAAGGTTTCCAAGTCATCTTTGTGGGAGCTGGTCGCGACCTGGACAAGATTGATGCCACAATGTCCTTGATAAATCGTAAAGCATACAATCTTGGAGGCAGTTTATCCATTGGTGAGTTGATGGCCCTTTTTGAAATGAGTTCCCTCTTTTTGGGCAATGACAGTGGTCCCATGCACCTTGCAGCTGCCATGCAAACTCCTATTATTGCTCTTTTTGGGCCGGTGGACGAGCGGAGATGGAGACCACTTTCTCCCAATTCCGTAGTACTGAGAGGTCAAGAGCCGTGTGATGATTGCAGGATCAAACGTAAAGATTGTGATAATTTTCCTTGTATTACCCTCCTGCCACCGAAGAAGGTGAAAGAGGTCATAGGCGAATTACTGGCAGCTGAACAAAGTTAGCCTATCATGCCACCACGAAGAAAACGAAGAACCCAAAAAAAGCATAGCAAATAGCGCATAGAGCATAGAATTAGTTAGTGCCCATCCGGAAACCGCGTTTATGGGTGTCATTCTGAGGAGTCCCGCTTATGGCGGGACGACGAAGAATCTCATACTTACTGGATCCGCGGAGATTCTTCGCGGAGTTTATCCTGCGCCTGTCGAAGGGCTCAGAATGATATGCAGGCGTTTTTGGATGGAAACTAGTTCGGTACTAAACATTGAACGGCAACGGGGGCAGGCTATACTCTTATCTAAGTTTTGCCGTTTCCTGTCTTTTTCGCTAAGCGCTTTGCTCTGTGCTCTATGCGAATTAACGAAAGCCCCCCCTCCGGTACAACCGCCAGCCTAGTACTACCACTGCCAGCAATGGATGCTTTTTCAGTCGTGGCGTCCATTCAACCTTGACACCCGAATGTCGTTCTATTTTCCACTGGATATATTCCAGCCCGCCCTCAAAGGTAAAAAACGCCTTGCTTAGCCGTAAGATTGAAAGCATTTTGCCTTGAACGTTGCGCAAACCCCAGGCCAAACGATTGCGGTTACGCATCCTTGCCGGGATCTCGGCCTGATAATGAAGACCGTCACCCCTGTCTACAATTTCCACAGCAAAGGGTACGGAAGCCATGGCGGCTCGGGTCAGTTGCTCATAGTAGCCCACCGCGTCGTCAAACAGATGGACGAGGTTCTGTGGTCGCTCTGACCTGAGTTCAGCCCGGTAACTGAGGAGTAGCCCATGGCGCCACAAATCTCTAGCAGTAAAACGGTCGGTTATCTGAGGTAAGACGCGAGTTATGAAGGTAATGACGGCCCGCGCCAATGCTGCGCGTACTTGGTTTGCCACTTGACTGTCGCGAGCATAGATCAAACCAACAGGCTGAGCAAATCGTCCCCAGAGGTAGGAATGAAACCATTGTACCGAGGTGCCACGCTGGAAATCTTTGAGGGTAAGAACTGCATATTTTGTGCGCACCACTCGATCCTGGACCGGCAATTCCAGATAGAAAACATTGGGTGGTAGCAGCTTATTGGTGAAGGCCTGCCGGCGGCTGCGGAAAGCGGTGCGGTAGCTGTCCACCAGCAAATAAAGGTCCACGATCCCGTCACTATCGTCACCGGTACGCAGACAGGAGCCATAGAATAGGATTGCTTGAGCAGCGTCCCCGTAACGGTTCAGGAGCTCATCAGCCAGAAGCCGCACCCCTGGTGGAGCCGGGCGCGAAGACTCTTGGTCAATTAAAGTAGTGAGTAGTGGTGGAATTGACACGATCACAATCGCAAGAATGACACCTTGCCGCCATTTTGGACAACCACCGGTTCCTGATGAGTCCCAGCCTCGTAAAGCTCACCATCCAGGGTAAAGCCGCTGGTGAAAGTCAGCTGTACTTCTTGGACATTGTGGCTGAAGTAACCATTGTCAGGTGTCCCATAGCGATTTTTTCGACCACGCATCAGGGAGGGCATTGCCCGCAGCAGGTGTTGCGGCCGCGCTTCGACCGCAGTGTAATGCAAGGTTCTCTCTTCTCTACCCCAAAAAGGACGCAGCCCGAGAAAGAGCCGTTCGAGCGCACTTATCATGAGCAAAAGGTAGTCCCGCCGCTCCGGCGGGCTTTGATCCAAGCCTACGGTGATTGGCACCGGGGCAACGTAGTCACCACCCCTACTTGCAACCGCCAGGAGAAAGAGGGCTATGGTGAGCCCGGGAGCCCACTCTCCGCGAAAACCCCGCCTGTTCAGCCTATTGTTGCAGAACTGAATGCCCTGATAAATACCGGCCGCCCCTAGAAACATTCCATAGAGAGGGTCCTGGCGGGAATCTACCTGCACACGCAAGACCGGACGGTGCAGGATGACTTCCTCCCCTTCCCCACCGTCTGCCCATGATAGCAGTCTCTGTAGCGCCAGTTCCCGAGATCCTTTCAAGCCCACGTCCCCAGCGGTCATACTGGTTGTCCCGGCCCGCAAAACCGCAAGATGTGGAATCGTCTCAAAAGGCTTCTGATGGTAAAGGACTGTCAGCACCGCCTGTATGGTACCGTCACCTCCGTTTACCGCGACTATGTTCACCTCTTTGCGAGCGAAGTCAACCAGGGCTGATGTCACATCGGCCGGGGTCAGCACTTCCCGATGGGACACCTGGGGGTAGGCAGCCAGAACCTTTGAGACCCCTCCTAGACCTTTGCGGTTGCCGCCGCTGAGTGGATTATTGAGTACTCCCACGCGTGGCGGTTCACCAGCGGCAAAAATGGAGGAAGAATTACTCTTAAGTTTACTCTCTGGCGACGTACTTTTTTCCGTGGTGGTGGCATGACGAAGATCACTCATGACTGCCTACTAGCCGTTGTCCTTCATAGATAAGTGACTATATTAGGACTCTCTTGTAAATCTCGACTTGCATGGGTATATGGTAAAAAACAGAGTGGTATTGTATATTAGACCTGCGAATCCTGTAAAGCGTGTGGACTGCGCGCCGTTGACCGTACAGGGGTAAACCCCAGAGTTCTATCATGAATGAAACATTCACACTTGCCCACCTTTCAGACCTGCATCTATCTTCTCTGAATGATGTTAAGGTACGAGAGCTTCTCAACAAGCGCATATACGGGTATATCAAGTGGCAGTTGAAAAGACGTGCTGAGCACCGCAGAGAGGTGCTCGATGCTCTGCTCCATAACCTGCAGTCTACCACTCCTGACCACATCGCAGTCACCGGCGATCTGACGCACTTGGGTCTGCCCAGAGAGTTCAGAGAAGTCAGAAATGTGCTGCAATCCCTCGGCCCGCCCTCACGGGTAACTGTGATACCCGGCAACCACGACACTTACGTGAGCACTGACTGGAATTCCACCTTTGCACTCTGGACGGATTACATGCTCTCCGATGAAGCACATCTTGGGGCCAAAGCAGGAACAGATAGGCACACTACATTTCCAAGTTTGCGCGTCCGCGGGATTACAGCGCTCATCGGAGTTTCCACGGCTCGTCCAAGTGCACCGTTACTAGCCGTCGGCAGTGTCGGGCAAGTACAGCTGCAAAAATTTGAAAAGATTCTCGTGGAGATGGGAAAACAGCGGTTGTTTCGGGTC
>JBFFBS010000307.1:0-3551 GCA_041560295.1 Syntrophobacteria bacterium
CCACATATTGTCAATACTAGATTCCGATATCCACTTTTATTTACTAACCACGGAGACACGGAGCTAGCTTAAATCCGAAATCCGAAACAAATTCGAATTACCAAAATCCAAATGACCGAAACACCAGACAACTCTTTTCGACTGGTCACGTTTTGAACATTTGAAAATTCGGATTTAGTATTTGTTTCGTGCTTCGTATTTCGAATTTCGATTTTGAGTGCGAAGCGCCCCTCTGTGCCTCTGTGGTGAATCTTCAATGAGGCCCCCTTAGCTCAGTAAAGTAATTAATCGTTTCCTATTTAGAGCCTTCCCCGAACTTCTCCAGCAGCTCTTTGGCTCTGTCCATATCATCTGGAGTATTAATATTGAAAAAGGAGAGTCCCTGGGGATCCAGTTGTCCAATTTCTTCTGAGCTGAGCCGATACACTTTCACTGCAGGGAAAAAATTGATGACTTGGAGCGTGCCGTGATCCAGCATTTTCTCTATGTGAGGCAGGCAACGGGACGAATAGATGGCGTGGAGCGGTTCCAACCCCTCAATTTTTTCAGGAACGACCACATCATAGTCCGTGGCCAACTTCACCATGCGTCTGACAACAGCGGGCTGGACAAAGGGCATATCGCAGGCCGTGACAAACACACTCCTGCCCTGGGCGAAGAGAAGCCCAGTGTAAATCCCTCCTAAAGGCCCTTGTCTAGGAATGACATCTCGGACAATGGTCACATCCAGATGAAGATAGAGCTCTGGCTCGTTGGTGATAACCAGCACCTCAGAAAACAGAGACCCAACAGTTCGTACCTGTCGATCAATGAGTCGTTCACCCTGGAAGAATTCCAGAGCCTTGTTGCGGCCATAACGACGGCTCTTTCCTCCCACCAGTACTACACCAACCATACCCGCCACCCCATCCTTACTCTTCTATTGAGTCTTCATTCAATAAAGAATCGGGACCCATAGGACCCGGCTCATGACGCATAGCGCTAAGCGCAGAGCGAAAGACTGTCAATGTCAAAGCCTCCTATATTTGTACGCTATGCGCCATGCGCTATGCTCTATGCGATCTCACCTGGCCCCAAGGAATAGGTTTTCGATGTTGAAAATGCTATAGCGAGCGCATTCCCCGTAGCGACACGACTTGAGCGACACGACTTGAGCTCGTCGACAAGTCTCGTCGACAAGTCTTGCTGCGGGGTTAGCGAGCGAACTACAATAAAATGGAATTACTTCCTTACATTTCGAATCCCGCTTTAGCGGGACTGCAGCTTGCTGCAGGGAGCTTCAATAGAGTTCAATTCTTCTTGAGCCGGATGGATATATCCACCTGGGCTGGATCATCGTAACCTCTCAGGGTGGAGATCATCCCCAAAATGCCGCCCAGGACAAAGTCTCTTACAAAGGACTTCATTGGTACCTTTTTGCCATCTAGTCTGAGCACCACCTTGGCTTTCGCTGTTTTCCTCAGAAAACGCTCCTCAATAAAATCTGCCACCCCTGATATATCCCCCAACTCAAAAAGGGGAACATCCACCGCCACTGAGAAATCACTTACCACTGCTACCAGACGATCTGCTTGGTTGCAGAGAGGCTCCGATTTCAACTCCTGTCGGCAAATCTCGATCTTCGCTTCGCTTCCGCTCTTATATCCTTCCGTGAGCACCAGATCCTCGTCCGTGAAGTAGGTAGAAACAATGGTATCCACATTCAGTTCGCTCTCCACCATTTTGGTGAGGGCAAAGCGTGTAGGGGAGCTAATAGCAACCGCCTGCGCGCCAGCCTCCCGGTGCCGCCAAGTATCTTTGCCTTCGTGGTCAATTTCAAAATGATCATGAGCGTCATGTTTGATGGTGCCGACCCGATAGCCTCGGTTCCTTATCTCCGGAACTAACTTTTCCAAAAAAGTGGTTTTTCCCACCTTCGATCTTCCTACTATTGAAAGTACTGCTGGCATAGATTGTTCCCTCCGTCCTTTTCGACCCGAAGAATTCATAGCCCCTCTGATACGATTCACAATTGATCTTACACCTAATAGAAGATAATACCAACTGACCACGGACAACTGATATCAAGCTACTCACCATACTTCAGTTGACCGTCCAATGCTCTTGTGATACTGCTACTGGGGCTAGAAACAATGTAGAACTGTTACCATTTTTGTCCATTAGACGACTGCCTGTACACAGCAGCCAACACTATGTTGCCATATCCCAAGATAAATCCAAACATAATCGAGATTGGCCCTTTCAAGCTGCGCTGGTATGGACTCATGTACGTACTCGGCTTTGTGTCGTGTTATTTTCTCATCGGCAAGCAGCGTCGGGCTCGCAACTTAGGTCTCGTAGGGGCTCAACTCCAGGATCTCATCTTTGCCCTGGCCATCGGCCTTATCCTTGGAGCCCGCCTCGGCTACGTTCTTTTCTACCAATTCTCCAACTACACCTACTACCTGCAGCATCCTCTCGAAATAATCGCTATCTGGCACGGCGGTATGTCTTTTCATGGTGGACTCATTGGCGCCGTACTCGCGGGCTTCATCTTCGCTCGCCGTCGCAAGATCCCTTTCTGGGAAGGCGCGGATGCAGTAGTTGTCACCGCCCCCGTGGCCCTGGCTTTCGGGCGCTTTGGGAACTTCATAAATGGCGAACTGTACGGCCGTCCCAGCACCGTGCCCTGGGCCATGGTTTTTCCCCTGGCTGGCCCGGATCCACGGCATCCCTCCCAGCTCTACGAGGCCGCTCTTGAGGGAGTAGTTTTGTTCATTATACTGTGGCTCCTCAAAGATCGGTCTTTTCGACCCGGCACTATGGTCTGCCTATTCCTGGGCGGCTATGGAATCTTTCGCTTTCTGGTTGAATTTTTCCGGCAGCCCGATCCACAGATTGGCTTACTCTGGGGTCTGCTTTCCATGGGCCAGATTCTCTGTCTGACTATGATTATAACTGCGGCCGTCCTTTGGAAGTTCCTGCCCCAAAATCCTCCGTCTCACTAACCCCAAACAGGTTGGATTAACCAAAGGTCCTCTAACCACGAAGGCCATAGAGGTCAACAAAGAGTATAAATTCGAAATCCTAAATCCGAAGCACGAAACAAATACAAAATCCGAATTCTCAAATGTTCAAAACATAACTGTCTATAGAGACTTGTCTTGTGTTTGGTCATTTGGATTTTGATAATTCGAATTTGTTTCGGATTTCGATATTCGGACTTCGGATTTGCTCTGTGTGTTCACTGTGCTTTAATTTACGCATTGTAAACCCATGTTCTTGACAGGATGGTGGGCCGGCCATAAGATTATTGAGAAATCAGACAGATGTCAACAAATTCAAGGTATAGCAACAGATGCAATCAAACTCTACTCGCGCCGGTCAACCCAGTCAGTCAGAACCTTCGTCTAGGGTTGACCAGACAAAACGTGCTGACTGGCGTGCCGAATACGCTGACAAAATCAAGAGCTCGGAAAAGGCCATGCAGCTTGTCCGCCGCGGCCACCGCGTTTTTATCGGCTCAGGCTGCGGAGAACCTCAACACCTGGTGCGCGCCTTAGAGCACGTGG
>JBFFBS010000308.1:0-3551 GCA_041560295.1 Syntrophobacteria bacterium
CAATTCATGAATTATCCGGGCTGGTAGAATGGTGCGATCTTTTACCCAAAAGTGGTGTGAACATAGAAGGATGAGAATACGCTTTGCTTGATTGATATCATGATGTTATTCATATAATTTTGGTGAAGTTTCAGCCATCTGCAGGGAACGTTTGATCCGATGTACTCAGTTGTTGCTCAGATGCAATTTTGTTATAGTGACCCCGCTCTTGAACCGTGGTGAGCCATGTAGGAAACGAGCAGGCCGCAAGTGAAGAGAATACTGTGAGATATGGGATAACAAAAAGAAAAGTCTTTATCCCACATCCCACATCGATTAATCCTTGCTATTCTTGAACTGATCTGGAGTGAGAGGAATGACTGAATGGCAGCAGCGACTTGCCAGGCGACTTGAGGCGGCCAGGGGTGACAGGCCCGTTGATCTTCTTTTTCGGAGAGGAAAAGTGGTCAACGTTTTCACGGGGGAACTGGACTCAACCTCCGTTGCCGTATTCGATGGCGTGGTTGTGGGTTTTGGGGAGCGTCAGGCCAACGAGACTGTCGAACTCGATGGCGGGATACTTGCCCCAGGCTTTATTGATGGCCATTTTCATCTGGAAAGCAGTCTGCTTACACCAGCCGAATTTGCTCGGGCAGTACTTCCCCATGGCACCACAACCGTGGTGGCTGATCCTCATGAGATTGCCAATGTTGCAGGGATTGCCGGTGTTCAGTTTATGCTCGAGGCGAGCGAGGACATCGGGCTCGAGGTTTTCTATATGGCCCCGTCTTGTGTGCCCGCAACTCACCTGGAAACCGCCGGAGCGGAATTGAGCGGTGATGACATTGAAAAATTAGCCCAACATCGCAGGGTTTTAGGACTCGCGGAGGTGATGAATTTCCCCGGGGTGATTATGGGGGACGAAATAATTTTGGACAAACTTGAACGTTTTTTGGACAAAATTATTGATGGACATTCCCCTGGACTCAGTGGTGCTCAGCTAGATGCCTATTTATGCGGGGGGATAGGCTCAGATCATGAGTGCACTCGTCTTGAAGAGGCCAGGGAAAAGCTCGCCAAAGGGATGCATATTATGCTGCGGGAAGGAAGCCAGGCCCGTGATTTGGAGGCTCTGGCTCCGTTGGTGACCGCTCAAACAAAACAGCGCTGCATGCTCGTCAGCGACGACTGCCATCCAGAGGATCTGCTGGAGCAAGGGCACATGAATCGAGTCCTGAAGAGGGCAATGGAACTGTCCATCGACCCGATAACCGCCATCCAACTGGTTAGCCTCAATCCGGCCCGCTACTTCGGCCGGCGCACCCTGGGTGCTATTGCGCCAGGATATCAGGCCGATATGGTGTTGCTCAATTCCTTGCAGCCGCTGCAAATCGGTCGGGTATACAAAAAGGGAAGGCTGGTAGCAGAAGATGGAAAATGCTTGCTGGCCAACAAAGCGGTGACGCAAAAAATTCAACTGATTTCCATGAACCTCGAAGAGTTGAACGAGGAAGACCTGCGCGTGCAGGCTAAGGGCTCTAAGATGAGGGTCATCCGTGCCGTTCCAAATACACTTATAACCGAGGAAGAGATAGTTACTGTGGCAGAGCGTCAGGGTCAGGCCGTCAGCGATGCAACTCGTGACTTGCTGAAAATAGTAGTGATTGAACGGCACCAGGGTAGTGGTCGTAAAGGGTTTGGCTTTGTTCACGGTCTCGGTCTGCGTAAAGGAGCGCTTGCTTCCACGGTGGCTCACGACTCTCACAATCTGATTGTGGTAGGAGTAAATGATTCTGATATGGTAGTTGCCGCCAACACCTTGAGAGAACTGGGTGGTGGACTGGTGGTGGTAAGTGACGGTCAGGTTCGGGCGCAGCTACCGCTACCTGTTGCCGGGCTCATGACAGCCGCTTCTTTGGAAGAGGTGGTGTCATTCAAACAAGAAGTCAATCGAGCTGCCCTGGAGTTGGGGGCAACTTTGGAGCATCCTTTCATGGCTCTCTCATTTCTGGCCTTGCCGGTCATACCCAAACTGAAGCTCACAGATCAGGGACTCGTGGATGTGGAAAGCTTTACTCATGTGCCCCTGTTTGTCTAAGCAGAGAGCATAGCGCATGGCGCATAGCGAAAAAAAGTAAATTATCCTGTGGGAGCGGTTTTCAGCCGCGATCTAGAGGTTTTAACTAATTTTCTAATTCTCTAATTAACTAATTAACGACTTTAACGATTTGAACGACTTGAACGGTCGGTTAACATGCAAAGGTTTATCGAATATTTAAAAACTGCTCCGCTACCAGGCGCTCGGTTGGTGCATCATGAATTCATTCCGAGTGATGGTGTTATCTATGGAAACCTTGATCCACCACTTGCCCCGCCGTTGCGCTCAGCTCTGGCCAAAGAGGACATTACCAGACTTTATCAGCACCAGGCTGAAGGTCTTTCCCGCTTTCGGAACGGTGAGAATGTAGTTATCGCAACACCAACTGCCAGCGGCAAGTCGCTGATCTACAACCTTGCCCTGATAGAGTTGTTGAGTAATGAAAAGAATGGTCACGGCCTTTACCTCTTTCCCCTGAAAGCCCTGGCTCAAGATCAATATCAGGCTTTCGTCTCATTCAATGAGGAACTGCCAGACAGGCTGCAGCTGGAAGCTGCTGTGTACGATGGGGATACCCCTGCGAGTCGCCGCCGCCGCATAAAAGAGAACCTGCCCCACCTGATAATTTCCAATCCGGATATGCTCCACTTGGGACTTTTGCCTTTCCATCAGCAGTGGGAAGATTTTTTTCGAAACTTGCGCCTCGTGGTAATCGATGAAGTACATACCTACCGAGGTATTTTTGGCTCACACGTGGTTCAGATTCTGCGGAGGCTGCAGCGAGTGTGTCAGCTGTATGGGTCCGAACCCAGGTACATTCTGCTTTCAGCTACTATTGCCAATGCAAGAAATTTCGCTAATCGCTTAACCGGAATGAAGTTTCGGGCAGTTGAAAAAAACGGCGCCCCTCAAGCGGGACGGCATTTCTTCTTCATTAATCCTGATAGCAGCGCCACCACTGTGGCTGGACGTCTGTTTGTGAAGGCCTTGCAAGAGGGGCTCAAAACCATCGCTTTCACTCAAGCGCGCAAGCTTACTGAAATCCTCCACATGAATGTTGCTGCAGCCGCGCCGGAGCTTGCCACCAGAGTCAGCTCCTATCGTGCCGGTTTTCTTGCCGAGGAAAGGCGGGAGATTGAAAAAGGATTGGCCAGCGGTTCAGTGGCTGGGGTGATCTCCACCAGCGCCCTGGAGATGGGCATCGACATTGGCGGCCTGGATAGTTGTATACTCGTCGGTTATCCAGGGACTATTATCAACACCTGGCAGCGCAGTGGCAGGGTAGGGCGAGGAGATCAAGATTCACTGGTGATTCTGATCGCCCAGCCAGACGCTCTTGACCAGTACTTCATGCGCCACCCCGAAGACTTTTTTCAACGACCTTTCGAGGCAGCCGTGGTGGATCCAAATAATTCCGAAGTGTTGGACGCTCATCTTCCTTGTGCTGCTGCGGAGATCCCTTTGCGTGAAAGTG
>JBFFBS010000309.1:0-3533 GCA_041560295.1 Syntrophobacteria bacterium
CACCGGTACGAAGCAGATGTTTTCAAAAAAGATGCCAGATTCCTGTTTCATGGCTCAGAGCCTATAAGGACGGAGAAAATCCGAAAGTCGAATATCGAAATCCGAAACAAATCCAAATTTTCAAAATCAAAATGACCGAAACTTCTTATTCGATTCAATTGAGCATTGTTTGGAACATTTGAACATTTGGATTTCGAGTTTGTTTCGTGCTTCGTGCTTCGTATTTCGGATTTACAACCAGTTGATCTCTGCACACCTGATATTCAGTTAGTTCTGCCTCCTAGCAAAGTCTGATACTTACGAATCGGCCTCTGGTGATGGAGGTAAGTACTGCCTTGCCTCCTGTCCAAGGATGAGATGGATAGCCTGATCAAGAGATTTGTGAAGCTGTTTGGGAGATGGCGGCACGCGTCGCGGCCATTTCAGCTTTCGGGACGTGGACAGAAGCTTAAGGGCATAACGCCCAATGTTGATACCATCACGAACCGTATAGCGCTCCTGGGCCAAGTGGCTCATCTGCAAAAAGTCCACAACGTAATTGAGAATTGTGTCATCGGCGAAAGGAAGGTTTTGGGCGAGGATCAGTTTTTCTTCTTCACGTTCAGGGAAATCAATGAACACTTGTGGCTGCAATCGAGAGTGGATGTACTCCGGTAGTTCAAAGGTGCTGGCGTCGTCGTTCATGGTGGCGCAGATGCGGAAATTACCATGGGCGTGAATCTTGACCCCGGCGACAATGGACTCCACGTACCTGCGGCTGTCCAACAAGGGCGCTAGAGAGGCCCAGCTTTTTTCACTCATCCGGTTGCCCTCGTCGAGAATCGCTACTCCCCCTCGGATCATAGCGGTGACGATGGACGAGGCCACGTATTGTATCTTCCCTGCTTCGGAAATCACCGGGGTTACCAGTAGATCCTCGGGCCGCGTGTCCATGGTCGCCTGAAACATGTATACTTCGCGGTTCAGTTTCTTGGCAGCAGCGTAGGCAAGAGTGGTTTTGCCAACTCCAGGTTTGCCAAGGAGGCGGGGATTCAAAGGCAGGTCCTCCGGGCCAACTACGAGCCAGGCGGCAAGAATCTGGTCCATAAGCTCCTTTTGCCCCACCCACTTCATGGGCAATTCATCCGGATGGCTCATGTGCAGGGTTACATCATCAATGACTACCGTTTTACTCATGGCAATTCCCCATTTTGTAAGGACATGGTATCAGGACCATTGTAAGCAAAGAGAAGATCCATTTCAAGGTAAAGAGACTTCGGATTTGTCGGGATATGAGATGTATAAATGGAATACTTGCTTACCGGCCAGATCCTTTGTTTGACTTTCGATAAGGAGGTCCCTAGAATAAAATTATATAGGTAAAAACATTGAGAGTTTGTTGGCGGTGTTTTTCTCGAGGACGACAGGTAATAATTGCTGGAACTCAGTTGAGTACCAGCATCACAAGGAGGTTTGTTTATGTCTGTCTTTGAAATGATTCGCAAGAGTATGTTGGCCAGCCTCGGTGCTGCCGTGGTGACCAAAGAAAAGGTGGAGGAGGCAACCAAACGTTGGGTAGATGAGGGTAAGATTTCCAAAGACGAAGCAGAGCGGTTGGCACAAGATCTGGTGGAGAGTGGCAGACACCAGTGGCAAGATATTCAGGAAAAGATGACGGAAACGGTGCGGAAAGGACTGGATACCTTTGACATTGGCAGCAAAAAAGAGTTTCAGGATTTAAAAGAGCGGGTGGAAAATCTCGAAAAAAGGCTTGCCGTACTGGAGAAAGTAACAGAGGAGTAGAAGGTGGAGATAAAGGCGGTTATACATCTGGGCCGCTTCAAGGACATCGTCGTGACCCTTTTTCGCTACGGGTTTGATGACGTAGTCGAGCGGTTGGACCTGCCGGGAAAGGTAATTTTCGAAAAGATCCGCAAGGTCGATCGGGAGATGAGTACCTGGGAGCGGATCCGCCACATGCTGGTCGATCTGGGGCCAACTTATATCAAATTTGGCCAGATAATGAGCCTCCGTCCCGATCTGATTCCCAGACCCCTGATCCTTGAGCTCCGCAAACTCCAGGATGAAGTTGCTTCGGTGAAATACCAGGAGATCCAGGAGGTGGTGGAAAAGAATCTGCAGCGCCCCATTTCCGAGGTTTTCTCTTTTTTCGATGAGGAGCCACTGGCAGCCGCATCACTGTCGCAGGTTCACAGAGCAATTCTTCGAGAAAATAAGGAGGTAGTGGCGGTCAAGGTCCAACGGCCCCGAATTCGGCAGATAATAGAGCCGGACCTCTACATCCTGAGCCGCATTGCCGGACAGCTGCACGAGCGTATGGAATGGGGCAAGACCTATGATCTGCCCAAGTTGGTGCAAGAGATCAGGAAAACTTTACTCCGGGAGCTCGATTTCACCCGTGAAGCTCGCCATATGAAAATCTGTCGAAACAATTTTTCTGAGGTTGAGGAAGTCTACATTCCGCGCCTCTATGAGGATTATTGCAGCGAACATATCCTTACCATGGAACTGGTGCAGGGCATCAAAATGAAGGATCTGGGGGCTGACCACGACCTCGACCGTGAGCTCCTTGCGAGACGCGGTCTGCGGTTAACTGTAAAGCAGGTCCTGGAGGACGGCTTTTTCCATGCTGACCCGCATCCAGGCAATGTGATGATTCTGGATGACAATGTCTTCTGCCTCATGGACTGGGGCATGGTGGGGCGGCTGACCCGGAAAATGCGTTACGAACTGATAGACCTGATCAATGCAGTGGTTGATAAAGATAGCGAGAAAATCCAAGATATTCTCCTCGACCTGGCCCGAGCTGACGGCAGCAGGCCCGAACGGAGGATGGAGAGGGAGATTTTGGACATCCTCGATATCTATCACAGCCTTCCCATACAGGATCTAAACCTCGGCCAGCTGCTCCTGGACATCACTACCATGCTGAGGGAAAATAAACTCCGGGTGCCGGCAGATTTGGCCGTGATGATCAAGGCCTTGATCACCGCTGAAGGAACAGCTCGAGAGCTCTACCCCGAGCTCAATATAGTGGAAGAGGCCGAGCCTTTTGTAAAAAAACTGGCCATGGAACGCTGGAAGCCGCAAGTGCTCTGGCGAGACCTCCGTCGCAACTTTTCCACCCTATTCACACTGCAGAAAGAGTTGCCTCTTCGGCTCAGACAGATCGTAGAGAAGATCGACCGAGGGGAACTAAATATTCGCTTCCAGCATGCGAATCTGGGTGGACTGCGTAGCACCCTGGAGAATATTACCAACCGACTTACTCTCGGCATCATCGTAGCTGCCTTGATAGTGGCGTCCTCGATGATCATCACCACCGGGGTGAAACCCCTGCTTTTCGGTTTTCCTGCCCTTGGCATCATCGGCTACCTGGTCTCTGGAATTCTGGGCCTCTGGTTGATCTATAATATTCTCCGTAGCCGTAAATTTTGATTTAGAGCTTCCCACTTGCCGTGATTGAGCGGGGCTAGGAGGTTATATCCGCAGGATAACTACATGCCCCGTGCCCCTCAAGAGACGGTGTCGCA
>JBFFBS010000310.1:0-3529 GCA_041560295.1 Syntrophobacteria bacterium
GAGAAAGCTGCAAAACCTGCCAAAAAGAAGAAAGGTAAGACCAAGAAAGACGAAGAAAAGGACGAGAAGTAGTAGTTCTCCTCCACAGCGAATATAAAAAAAGGGCAGTCCGCAAAATGGACTGTCCTTTTTTATTACGCTAGACGTCAACCCTACCCTAATGTTGCATAGCTATGCCGAGGCAATGTGAAACATCCGGGCTAAGATCTACAACCATATATAGTGGTATAACTTCAAGCGACCGAGTGTGAATTAAAGTATGTAATCCACAGTCCAGGTTGGCCAGGTTGGACTCTAGTTGAACACACTTACGCTGAGCAACGGAATTATGCAAGTATGATTAGCATATCTTAAATTTTGACGGATGGTCAGGACTAAACATATATAGCAGGTATGTTTATATCAGACCTTTTCGGGACTACTACTATATTTGGGAGCGGACTCTCGGGGGGTAGAGTGTGCATTAAAGTAGTGTTGACTTGCAGGTGGTGTGATCGGATCTCAGTCTTGAAGATGGAGGCAAATTTCCAAGTGTTTCAGGAGGTAGACATCGAAAGACAAGCTAGGCGCCAATTTGGAGGCTTTTTAGCCTTAAACCGGGCTTTTGACTCTTCTGCCTTAAAAACGACCTTCAGAGAGGCCCCAGAATCGACGATCTCGACTCAAGGCGATACTTAAGGTAGCTCCTGTTTTCTATTTCTCCACTATCTTCAAAGGTTCCCTCATGATTTTCATTAACCAAATACCGGTGTCAAGTCCGACAAGTTGTACAGCTCTATAAGGGTCCTTTTTTCCTCCTATTACAGTTGTATCAATGTAAACATCGTAGGAATTTCCTATTTTCTTATGCTTGCCGATGATCGGACAACGCCCTTCGCAGAAATATTTCATAAGCACTTTGTCTGAGGGTGGTGACTTACTTTTGTAAGGCTCGCCAAAGATAGATTGATTTCCGCATGGGCGTTTTTTGGACTAAGGGTGCTCACGTCCTTTAGCATTTCCAAGATTATTTGTAACGACCGAGTTTTTATATAAGGCATAGTCAAAACCCAAAAATGCAAGACCTGCCAGAGCTGAAAGAACGGATGCCAACAATACTCCCAGCTTTGAGTAGTTAAGCAGAGCCGGTTCTGAAAAAGATAGACTAGAAATAAACAATGACATGGTAAAGCCTATGCCCCCAAGCATCCCAGCTCCGAGGATATGCGGCCATCTGACGCCAGCTGGCAAGGAGGCCAATCCAGTTTTCACAGCGAGGAAGGAGAATGTGGCAACGCCCACCGGTTTGCCAATGAAAAGCCCAACGATGATACCAAGGGTGACGGGATGGTATACGGCACCAGATAGGTTCATTCCCTTGAGGGTTAATCCTGCATTGGCAAAGGCGAACATGGGCAGGACTCCAAATGCAACCAGGGGGTGCAGTCCGTGCTCGAGCTGCTGCAGCGGCGTCTCAACATCGTGACAAGCCACCCCCAAGGCATGGACCGCATTCAGGTGTTCTCGGTTCAAGAGAATTGAGGTGCCACAGCTCTCTTCTTCACACTTAAAAGCATCCATGATCTGGTTCACCTTTTGGACAAACTGATCGGTGTCATATTTCGCCCGGGCCGGGATAAACAGGGCAACCACGATTCCAGCTACCGTTGGGTGAATCCCGGAACCGAGCACGGCAAACCAGATGCCCAGACCCAGAAGGCCATACAGCGGAGTCCAGCTGATCCAAAGAAGGTTGGCGATGGCTAGCCCCAGGGCTAAGAAAATACAGATAATGAGATAGTGCCAGACAATCCCTTTGGTGTAAAAGAGGGCGATGATCAACACCGCCCCCAGGTCGTCGGCGATAGCGAAGGCGGTTAGAAAGACTCTCAAACCGATGGGCAGCTTTCTGCCAAATATAGCAATGGCCCCCAGGGCAAAGGCAATGTCTGTCGCCATAGGTATGCCCCAGCCACCGGCATTGGGGGTGTCATAGTTGAAGGCAAGATAGATGAGACCTGGAACAAGTATGCCACCAAGGGCTGCGATAACCGGAAGCAGTGCCTCTTGCCGGGAAGCGAGTGCGCCAACGAGAAGTTCCCGCTTGATCTCCAGACCAACGGTAAAGAAGAAGAAGGTCATAAGACCGTCATTGATCCAGTGGCTGAGTGATTTAGTGATGCGATACGCTCCGAGGACCAGGGATAACTCGGTGTGCCAGAGTCCATGGTATGTGCGAGCGAGAATGGAATTGGCTAAAATAAGCGCCGCCGCGGTTGCAGCAAGCAGCAGAATGCTGCTGGAGGCCTCTCTCCTGAAAAATCTCTGAAAGAAGGAGTGCGCCGGCTGGAAAACATCATCGAGCAAAGGAACCCGAGGCCTTGATTGATATCCGTTGGATATTTCTGACATTGAACGTTATTCCTTAAGGAGATATCCTATCCTGTCACCTTTTCCACACTGACCTCATTTATACAACACCATCTCGTTCAAACTCTGTTATGTTGCCGATAGAAGCTGAAGGAGGAGGCAGAGGAAAGCAACAATCAGAACTGAAGATCCTGGTAACTGATTAACGATCTCCGAACAAAGTGAGTGAGTCTCGAGAGGGAGCACTATTGGATGTCCCCGTCCCACGACAATTTCCTCTTATCCTAGGGCTTTCTTGATAACGTCGAAGTCGAATGACAAGGCCCAGGAAGTGCCGACGCCGTAAAGAGCATTGGGCGTTGTAACGTTCTTCTCCACCTGCACTGCCACGACCTTCTTCTTGAGCTCCATGGCCGTCTTGATTTCCCAGTCCACCCAGCGACTCTTGTGGCTGTACCTGCCAACCAGACAGAGGAAGTGACTGCAATCACTAATCCTCGCAGATATCTCGCGCTTGATAGCGGCGGCATCGCTGGCATCAACCGACACCTCCACAGACATGTCGTAAAAGCTAAAATCGAGATCCTCGTCCTTGTCCCAAGCTAGTACCAGATCTTTGTAGTTCCCGTCGTTTGAGTAGTCGTAGCTGATGAAGATGCGTTTGTTGGCCATGCCCATGCTCCTTCCAGCAGTCTTAAAGTCCTGGACCCAGCACATCTGCTCTTTCGAGATCTGGGCCTCGCTTCGTTGGTCAAGTCGTGGGAAACGGGCAATTCTGCTGAACAGCGCTGCACTTGTGAGGTATAAAAGCTTCTCGTGAGGCAAGCGGGAACGCGCTCAAGTGTTTAAGCAACTTGACTTGATCCGACCACCACACTGCCGTGAGTCAATACTTATCGATTCTTTGAGGGGTATTCCCCGCCCCAATACTTGCTCTTCCAGAACCGTATCCCGGCTTAGGACTTGAACGGAAGTTATTATTATGGACGTGCTGGATTTCATTATTCACATTTTTCTTCTTGTTTCAAGGACTGACTCTCCTCAGGTGACTTGCTAAATTACCTAAAGGCGTCACCTCGACATAGGACGGCCATCTCTAACCGTCCCGCTCAAGATACACTCACTATTTTTTCTGCCACTCACCACACCATTCATGGCCGTAGGTGGTCGGCCACATTGC
>JBFFBS010000311.1:0-3503 GCA_041560295.1 Syntrophobacteria bacterium
AAAACAAGGTAATTCTCGATCTACACTACATTTGTTCCGGTAGTCTAATTTAAAGCTTCCGCCATTTCAATGCATGTTTTTGACCTAAGGAAATAGGAGAATAGCCTCTTGCACCCTTTCCGCTCTTGGCAAAAATGGGGAGAGTTGCTAAAAAGAGCTGGAAGGGGCTGCAAGCAGTAACCTTTAGGATTATGATGGACTCTCGGTATTACTCCAAAAAACTGAATCGCCATTTTACCAAGCGCTTGGATTTTTTGATCTACGCGCACGATGGCCGGGGACTTGGGCATGCGAGCCGAAGCATCGCCATTGGCTTGGCCCTGCGCCGACTTTACCCCCAATGCAAAACATTATTCGTTTCAGGATGTAAACAGGCGTCTGCCTTGATAGGCAATGGGACTTTGGACTGGATAAAGCTCCCATCCTATGCAACCACCATTGTCAAGGGCCGAGCCGAAGGCGGTTATGGCCATTCGAATTTTTATAAGTCGGTCCTGGGGCAGCTGCGCACCGAGATGCTGGCCTCGATTATGAAAATTTTCCAACCTCGAATCGTGCTCGTAGATCATGCCCCCACGGGGAAACGGAATGAGTTAGTCCGTGCCCTGGAGGTTGGCAGAGATGTAGATAGCCGTTGGGTCTTGGGGCTCAGAGGGATCATTGGGGATGACAAGGATGTATGGTCAGAGGAATCGATTCAGTGTTTCAAGAATTATTACGATTTGATTTTGTGGTATGGGGATACACAGGTTATGGGCAGCGAGTATCCCAATACTATCGCCCAACGTTTCGGTGTCAAACCAGTGGAAACAGGGTATGTCTCGAGATTAATGGAAAGCAAATATCTGCTTGCATCTGAAAAGGATACCCTGGCCGGAACCATATCCATTCCTTGGGGAACTGAAAAAACATGGAAATTTGCAAGAAGAATCCGTGACGCCATCAAGGGGCTCGGTGAAAGCTACGGCCCCTGGCGACTGTTCGTGGAGCAAGAGAAGAAAGAGATGATCCAGGATCTCTTCCGAGATCTACCCTTCTGTACCGTCGATGAGGTCAGTGAGAGATATACCCCTTCTCTGGTAAAATCGAAGATGGCCATAGTGTATGCAGGATACAACAGCATTAGCGATATCCTGGCCTCACGTATCCCAGCCGTCGTTCTCCTGCGTGACCTTAAAGACAGGGAGCAACAGACTCACGTTGACAGTCTTCTTCCATTCACCAAAGAATACGTTACTGTCTTGACTGAATCGAACACGGACACCAAAGCGCTC
This sequence comes from Syntrophobacteria bacterium, assembly GCA_041560295.1. Classification (GTDB taxonomy): domain Bacteria; phylum Desulfobacterota; class Syntrophobacteria; order BM002; family BM002; genus BM002. The sequence continues at coordinate 1,275 of JBFFBS010000311.1, forward strand.
CAGCAGGCCATGGAAAGACAGCTGAAAGCACCACCTTGGCTAGATGAAACCCTTAACCTGAATGGTGCTGAAGTCTCTGCTTTGACCGTGGCGGAAGGGATTGTATGTGAGGAATAGAGTGGATCAGGTCTCCCTGGTCAGCGCCTAGCATTTCACTATCAGCTATCGCGTCGCCGAGAGTATGAACCGCAGAACAAGGAACCGTAGAATATCGAAGTGAAAAACATTTTCTTATCGATTTCAGTAACTTATGCTGTTCGAAATCCCTTGTTCGATATTCAAGATCTAAAGCAGCCTGAATCCCCCTCCAAGCTGGACTGAAAGTTCGGCACAATATAACCTCAGGCAAAGCCATTCAACTCTGACCTGGCCCTGAGGACAAGGTTCTTACCTCTTACAAAAGTACTTTCATCAACATACTATTCGGCGAAGGGGTGGACTAGGCTAGACTACGGTCCAGGCTACGGTATTGGATGGCCTCGGCTATGTGCGCTGAACTGATCTGCTCCAGTCCTTCAATATCTGCAATGGTGCGGGCTATTTTGAGAATGCGGTTGTGAGCCCTAGCGCTCAATCCCAGCCGATCGATAGCGGTCTCCAATAAACCGTGGGAATCCTCATCCAGCTGACAGAACCGCTTGAGCAGCCGGGGCGGCATCTGGGCATTGCAGTAGATCTTGTGCTGCGTGAACCGCTCCTGCTGCACCATTCTGGCTGCATTTATCCTCTGCCTTATGGTTTGCGAGGATTCCCCACTGCTTTCCTGAGCCAGGTCCTGATACTGCACCGCCGGCACTTCCACATGAATGTCCAACCGATCCAGTAGCGGTCCTGAAATCTTGGTCCGATACCGCTGGATCTGCAGGTGCGTACACTGGCACTGCCGCTTGTAATCGCCGTAGAAACCACAGGGGCATGGGTTCATGGCAGCAACTGCCATGAAAGATGCCGGATAAGTAATGGATGTGGCGGCTCGGGCAATGGTCACCTTGCCGTCTTCCATGGGTTGCCTCAAGACCTCCAGAACATTTTTGCGAAATTCCGGCATTTCATCCAGAAACAATACCCCATTGTGGGCTAGGCTCACTTCACCGGGCTTCGGAATCTGGCCGCCTCCGATTAACCCGGCATCGGAGATAGTGTGGTGAGGTGATCGGAAAGGCCGAGTTGCAATGACGGCACGCTCAGCCATTAGTCCCATGATACTGTAAACCTTCGTTGTTTCCAGAGCTTCCTCAAAGGTCAGGTCAGGCAGAATGGTCGCCAGTCTTTGGGCCAACATTGTTTTACCGGAGCCCGGTGGCCCCACCATCAGCACATTGTGCCCCCCGGCAGCTGCGATTTCCAGAGCTCGCTTGACATGTTCTTGCCCCTTGACCTCGTTGAAATCCACATCATAGAGTGCATCTTTGGAAAATAGCTCTTTGAGGTCAACGGTTGTTGGGGGTAATTCCTCGACGCCGTTTAAAAACTCTACTACCTGATAAAGGTGACTCGCCGCAAAGACATTCACTCCCTGCACAACCGCAGATTCTCTGCTGTTACCTTTGGGCACGATAATGCCTGCAAAGCCATTATTCCTTGCTGCGAGGGCCATGGGCAATGCACCCTTGGTCTTCTTGACTTTACCATCAAGGGAGAGTTCGCCAATTATCAGATACTGCTCCAGCTTGTCCCGATTTACCAAACCTGTTGCAGACAGGATGCCCACGGCCATTGGCAGGTCAAATCCCGCCCCTTCCTTTTTTCTGTCTGCCGGAGCCAAGTTTACTGTAATGCGATGAGGCGGAAAACGGTATCCTGAATTCTTGATTGCAGATTTCACTCGATCCTTGCTTTCACGCACTGCACCATCGGGAAGACCCACAGTGGCAAAGGCAGGTAGACCCATGGTGATATCTACCTCCACCTCTACCACATAGGCATCAATACCCAACACTGAACTGGAAAGGACTTTTGCGAGCATGTCAAATGGCTGAACCGCTGGTCTGGTTTCTCACCCTGTGAGTAGCTAGTAGGTCAGATTTAGTTTTGTGGGTCTAAGGGAGCAATGGCGTGGTGGAGTAATGCTAAAGCCCGAAGAACAGTTTTGCTATATTATTCTTCCCAATACTCCGGCACTCCAATACTCCAATACTCCGAAATTAGTCTCACAATTACTCCCAAGATCGAGTTGCTAGCTCATATCACGGCCAGAGGAGACGATCTGATATGTTGAAATTAAGTGGG
>JBFFBS010000312.1:0-3497 GCA_041560295.1 Syntrophobacteria bacterium
CGACGGGGTGCTGCAGGAAATCAAGACAGTCCCCAAGACGTTACAAGAGGCTGTTGCTTCTCGATTCAAAGTGTGGGCCGAAATTGATATTGCCAAGAAGCGGAGCGCACAGGATGGGCGTTTCTATGCTAAGGCTGACGGTAAGCAAATAGAGGTTCGCCTTTCAACTTTCCCCACAATTTATGGGGAAAACCTGGTCATGCGGATATTGGACCCAACCGCCACCATATTGGAGCTTAAGAGTCTTGGATTGCCCCCCGTCATATTTGACTTATATCTCAAACTAGCAAAAGCGACCCAAGGTATGGTTCTCGTCACCGGACCAACAGGGAGTGGCAAAACCACCACCCTATACGCCACACTGGACACGGTCCGCGATCCGGCGCTCAACATAATCACCATTGAAGATCCAGTGGAATATCGACTCGAAGGAATTCGCCAGACCCAGGTCAACCCGCAGGCGGGAGTTACTTTCGCAACCGGACTGCGGGCCATTGTCCGCCAGGACCCTGACGTCATCATGGTGGGAGAGATCCGAGATTTGGAAACCGCCCAGATGGCTGTGCGGGCCTCTCTCACCGGGCACGTGGTTTTCAGCACCTTGCACACCAATGATGCTCCCGGCTCCATCACCAGATTACTCGACATCGGGGTTGAACCCTTTCTCATTTCCTCCGGTGTCACCGGCGTTCTGGCCCAGCGTCTGGCCCGCACCGTTTGTCGATCTTGTAAGGAGCCTTATGTTCCTTCTGAAGAAGTTCTGGAACAGTTCGGCATCGCCGAACGCGCCAAAGGGCGGGAATTTTTTCGGGGTCGAGGTTGTCAGGGCTGCCGCTTTAGTGGATACCGCGGCCGAATAGGTGTCTATGAATTGCTTCTGGTGACAGATGCCATTAGAGATCTCATCAACCAGAGAAGAAGTGATACAGAAATTCGCAAGGCGGCATTAAAGACTGGTGATCTCCGCACCTTATATCGCGATGGTTTGGAGAAAGCGGTGAAGGGAATAACTACCATTGAAGAGATATCAAGAATAGTTCACCTCAAAGGAGAATAGTGGGTCAGATCGCAGCGGGCAGGAAGCAGCTGGCAGCATGCTGGAGAAGGAGAATTGTTATTTGTTATTCGTTATCCGGTTGGTATAGTTTTCGATCCGAATTACATCAAGGGCAGTCATTAGCATTTTCTAATAACGTATAACGTATAACGATTAACTTCATTCATTGTCTTCGCTGCTTGTTGGCTCCTGCCCTGAGCTTGTCGAAGGGCTGCCTGCTGTTTTTCCCGTCGGAAGAGTGATGGTAAACTTACTTCCCTCGTCTGGTGTAGATTCGGCTTCTATAACACCCCCGTGTTCTTCTATTATTTTTCTGGTCACCGCCAATCCCAACCCTGTTCCCTGACTTCCCTTGGTGCTGAAGAAGACGTCGAAGATCCGTTGGCGGATTTTTTCAGGTATGCCGGCACCATTATCCTCAACAGTGATTAGGACTTCATTTTCGCCCTGGCTCTGGGTGCTGATTTTCACCTCACCCCCTTCTTCATCCAGGGCGTCAATTGCATTGGTGAGCAAGTTGAGCAAGCAACGGTGAATACCTTGGGGGTCAGCATGGATTTTTGGAAGCCTGGGGTCCAAGTCGAGGTGCAGCGTTCCATGTTTAGTCTTAATGCGGTCGTGACAAAGTTCCGCAGCTTCTTTGCAAACGTCGTTTAACGGGCAGGGTTGGGTGTCAGGTTTCCTTTCTTTGGAGTAAGCAAGCATATCCAGCACGAGGTTGCTTATGCGCTGATTGCTGCGCCTGAGAATCTTCCACACCCGGTCGATTATAGCCAGATCCTCAGCAACCAGTGCCTTTTCCACCATGGCATGGGAGGTGTCCATCGCCGCAACAATGTTTTTGATGTAGTGGGACAACCCCGAGATGGCCTGGCCCATGGCAGCAAGTCGTTCATTCTGAATCTTATCTTTGTAGAGCTGAGCGTTTTCCACTGCAATCCCAGCAGCATTGCCAATGGCATCCAGGAGCATAAGGTCCTCTTGGTTGAATTCGTCGGCGCCAGTGGTATCTGCGTGGATGATGCCGACAATTCGGGTACGGCCGCGCAATGGCGAGCACATGGCCGAGCGTATGTTGTGCATCACTACACTCTCGGCGAGGCCGAACTTGGCATCGGCCATGGCGTCAGCGACCAGCACCGACTCTTTCTTGTCCAGAACGTGCGAGATGATGTTTTGGCTAATACTGACTTCGTGGTCGAGGCCTTCTTTGTTTTGCCAGCGGGAGGCCTTGACTTCCAGTTGATCACTATTGGGGTCGATGAGAAGGACAAACCCGCGTTCGGCCCGGATGGTGGCGAATGTTTCGTCGAGGATCTTGTTGAGAAGAACGTCCAGATCAAAAATTGAGCTGGCTATACGGGTTACCCGGTACATGGCTCCCAAACTCTGATGACTGCGACCCAGAAGGTCCATGAGCATCGAAGAACTTAGAGACTGGGTGATGCTCATGATGGAGTCTGGCTTAGCGTCTTCACTGGTCACGAGCCGCTCAGCTGGTGGCTGATGCAGCAGGGTGGGTTCGTCAGCATGCGGGATAGGAGGTGTAAGCCTCTCGAGCGGAGAAGTCTTTTCGCCTGCTGGCCGCACCAGTAGCTCAATGTTTCCGAGGGTTAACCGATCATCTACTTTGAGCTCGGCACTGCTTACCCGCATACCGTTTACCAAAAGACCATTGACGCTGTCCAGATCTTCAATGCTAAGACTGTCGCCGTTTTTCACGATCTTGACATGTTGGCGGGAGAGCGTCCTGTCGTCAAAAGAGAGCTGGCAGGACGGATCTCGCCCTATAATGACTTCTTCGTCGCTCTCCAACGGATAGACGTGACCCTTGCCGGGTCCTTTGACAACAAGCAACTCGTACGTGGTCATCAGTAATACCCAGAGTTTTCGGATTGCTGAAACAGCCTCACAAACTTTTGCTCCTGTCCACCAGAATGCTCTGCCCATCCGGGGTTTCCGGATGGAGACTACCTCACTCGCAGTCCAGGGGAAGGCCAACAGAAATCAAGAGCAAGAACTAGGCCAAATTGTCAGCTGTTAGCTATCAGCTCCCACTGACAGCAATATTTATTGGCGATATGGGATTTTTCCGCCGGCTGCAATCTGCCCGCCGCTCGCTGTAGCATAGCGCTTTACGCTATTCTACTACGACGGACCTCAGCGCACAAAAGGATTGGATTGCTTTTCCTGGCCGATAGTAGATTGGGGCGAAAATCCGTAGTTGTGGCCGGGGAAGACCAAAGTTTCATCTGGCAAGGCAAGAAGCTTGTTCTTGATTGATTGAATGAGTTGAGCCATTGATCCGCCAGGAAGGTCGGTACGCCCGATTCCACCGACGAACAAGGTGTCCCCGGTGAATACGTAACCGTTGGTATAGAGGCACATTCCTCCAGGGGTGTGGCCGGGAGTGTGGATGACGTCGAGGGAATGGTTGCCG
>JBFFBS010000313.1:0-3467 GCA_041560295.1 Syntrophobacteria bacterium
AATTGCTGTCGCGAGACCACGGAACTGGGAACCCGCTTGCGGGACTGAGCGGCTTGTCTCGCCGAAGTTTTAACGTAGGCGGAAGCGCAGCGAGCGCGAAGAAGATGGGCGTGCCTGAACGGTACGTCGCAGGGGCCGACACCCGAGGACGCCTGGAAGGACGGCCATATCCGTGGTCGCAGCAAGTGATTCATGTAATATCCGGGCTAATTTAAGCCGTTGGATAGTCATGAGGATAAAAAGAATTGCCATAGCCGTGACCTGGAGCCTTGTCCTGCTCTGTCTATTGTTGACAGGAGGTTCAAAGGTCTGGGCAGAATCCATTTCAGTAGCTGAGTATCGTTTGCGAATTCAAGAATCCCTCGCACATTTAGAAGAAAGGGAGGGACAGATAGGGCCGGAGGAGATCTCCTGGTTCCGTGAAAGCTTTCCCCCTGATCTAGTAGTTCAAGATCCTGGCGGAGAACCGTTTCTCGTGGATCGTAAAGACCTTTTTCGCTGGGCTAAAGACGCTGAAGATAGCCCACAGGGCAGGGAGCGTCTCGCCGCTTACCAACGGGCTCTGTTACAGAAAATTTCGCGGTGGACCGGGGAAACGTTCTCGGAAGCGTCCCGTTGGGATGAGTACAGAACCCTTCTGGATGAGGTATATCGTGGCAAAGAGTTCAAGTACCTGAGGAAAAGAGAGGATCCCGCCTGGAGGCAATATATCGCCAGATTGATTGAGGACTTTGGCAGGTGGCTGCAAGATCACCTGGGATTCCTTGATACCATGCGGACTGGGTGGATTGTCTATGTGGCATACGGAATTGTATTAGTGTTGGGTGCAATACTGATGATCTGGATCATCCGTTTGTTCGGGCCAGTGGGTTGGCGGTGGAAACATGCGAGCTCCCCCCCTCCTCCTGCAACGAAGACAAGCCCCGAAAGAAACTGGCAGTCATGGCGGCAAGAGGCCAAGAAGAAGGCTCAGGAGGGGGCTTTCCGAGAAGCAATCAGGTCGCTGTTTATTTCTGTTCTAATGGAGGGCCACCAAAAAGGGTGGTGGCTTTACGAGCCAGAAGCCACCAACAGGGAGCATCTCTCCCGAGTGGAAGGACAAAGCCAAAGACGCGAGGCTCTCCAGAGGTTGATCGATCGTTATGAGTTGGCGTGGTACGGGTTAAGACAACCAGGGATGGAGGAGTTTCAAGATTGTGAGAGATGGGTGCAGCGGTTGGAGAATTCGGTATGAGTAAGGGGGGACGAGCTACTTGGCTGCTGATGGGTGGTTTGGGAATTGTGCTATTCCTCGCCGCTTATGGGTTAGTGGCTTTAGAGACCAGCCAAACAGACGGTCAATCCCCTCAGCGTCGAACCACCTACAGTGCAGCGGCGGGAGGATATAAGGCGCTGTATCTCTGGTTGCAATCCCTGGATCTACCCGTTGGCAGGTGGGAAAAAAGTTTTGGAAGCCTGCCTCAGGATGGTTCCGTTCTTGTGCTGGTGGAACCTGAGCTTGGTCCTGGGACTGGGGAGATGGACGCGCTCAAGGAGTGGGTCAGCGACGGAAGGACTCTTGTACTCATAGCGAGTCGACCGAATCCCTTTTTAAAAAATATGGAATTTGCCCTGGTGCCAGTATTTGACATGCATCAAAAGGTAGATAAGAACGAAAAGCTTTTGTTCCAGCCGGGATCTTACACCCAAGGGATACACAGCCTCGAATCCGATGGCCATGCTGCCCTCACCTCGCAACACCCGGAAACTGTGGTTCTCATAAGAAGTAAGTGGGGTGGGCTCCTTGCGGTGCGTGCTGAAGGAAACGGGAGGGTAATCTGCCTTTCCGATGCCAATCTACTTTCAAACCAGTCGCTGAGAGATGGAGATCACGCCCGGTTGGCCCTTAATCTCTTGCTCGCTAATCGTGGCGACGGCAGTTTGCTGATTGACGAATACCATCATGGATATGGCAGAGTTACTTCAGTGCTGGAACATTTGGTCCACTCACGAGCCCTGTTACCAGCGCTTCAGGGGATTTTGCTCTTGTTTGTACTTTGGGCAGCCAGAGGGAGGCGGTTTGGACTTCCCAGACCACTTATTCAAGAGAAGCGCCGTTCTTCCCTCGAGTATGTGAAGGCGATGGCGCAGCTGTTCCAGAGGGGACGGGCCCGAGTCCTTGCATTTGAGGCTCTTGTCCGCTGGACCGAAAAAGAGGCCAAAAATATCCTCGTTCATAGGGACCACACCCTTCAGAACAAATTGCTGGCTGCTCGCCGAAACCCTGATAAGCAAGTAGTTTCAGAAAGAGATCTTCTGATCTCTGCACGGGGACTGTATTCGGCTTTGGACGAGGCTCGGAGGAAAGCAACTCGTGGCGCCTAGCAAAACGCCAGCAGGATACAGCAAGAGTAAAAAATCTGGACCCAAAGGAACCGAGTGCTAGGTGTCGGGGCCTCAGGTGTCAGGAAAAAGAAACATAGAAGCTGTAACCTGAACACTGAAACCTCCTTTAACTGAATGCGCCATGCGCTCTGTGCATTGCGCCTTGGAGAGAACAACATGCCGGCAGAAGTTGAAAAATTAGTGGGGCGGATTTCTGGTGAGATATCGAAAGTGATCATGGGACAACAGCAGGCAGTGAGTCATTTGCTGGCGGGTCTCCTGGCAAGGGGGCATGTCCTTATGGAAGGGGTGCCGGGCCTGGCCAAAACCCTGCTAGCCAAGACCTTAGCTTACATATTGAGATCAGAGTTTACCCGAATCCAGTTCACTCCCGACCTGATGCCCGCAGACATTTTGGGCACGCAAATGTACGACTTACAAAGTAGGCAATTTCATCTTCGCAAGGGTCCGATTTTTACGGAGATTCTTTTGGGGGACGAAATCAACCGGGCGCCACCAAAGACCCAATCCGCACTCCTGGAGGCCATGGAGGAAAGACAGGTGAGCATCGACGGCGAAACCCTGCCTTTGTCTGAAAGTTTTATGGTGGTAGCGACCCAAAATCCTATTGAACAGGAGGGCACCTACCCGCTACCCGAGGCCCAACTGGATCGGTTTCTTATGAAAATAGTGTTGACTTACCCCTCAGAGACCGAAGAGCGGGAGATACTTGCTCGGTACGGAAAGTCCTCGGATGTCCATGACCTGGAATCAATGGGGTTAGCTCGACTAGCAGGCGAAGATACCATCGTCAAATTTCGTCGACGAGTCCGTGAAGTGAAGGTCGAGGAAGGAATAGTGGCATACGTGCAAAGGTTGCTGGAAGGAACCCGACGCTCTCCTCACCTCCATCTTGGAGCCAGTCCGCGGGGGGGAATAGCTTTGCTGAAAACGAGCCAGTGCCTGGCTGCGATGAGGGGGAGAGACTTTATTGTGCCAGATGATATCAAGGAGATGGCTCAGCCGGTCCTCAGACACCGGGTAATCCTCCGACCCGAGGCAGAACTGGAGGGGCTAACACCTGACCGGGTCCTTTCCCAGAT
>JBFFBS010000314.1:0-3442 GCA_041560295.1 Syntrophobacteria bacterium
AGATTACGATCACTTGACCAAACTATCTCATGAACATGAGACTCTGGGTTTCATCCTCTCAGTTCATCCTCTCGGGCTCTTTAGCGAGAAAATTGCTGCCAGCGGACGGAGGATAGTGCCGGCAAATCGGCTCCATCAACATGTGGGCCGGAGAGTGACCCTGGCGGCCTGGTCCATCACCGGCAAGGAAGTAATTACTCGCACTGGTGATCCCATGGAGTTTATCTCGTTTGAGGATGAAACGGCCATTTTCGAGACCACCTTCTTTCCTAAAGCCTATCAGCGCTTCTGCCAGATCCTTGATATGAACCGTGCCTACCTTCTCACCGGTCGGGTAGAGGAACAATACGGGACGGTGAGTGTTAATGTGGAGCACATCAGAAGACTGTAGCTATTGATCAATTCGTTAATTAGTCGATGCGTTGAAAACGTTCAAATCGTTCAAGTCGTTCAAATCGTTCAGGGCGGCGTTTTCCTTATAAGGTTATAAGGATTGAACGCTTTTAACGATTTCAACGACTGCAACGACTTCAACGGTTTTCAAGGAGGGGCACCATGAAAATCCAAAGATTCGAAGACCTTGAGGCCTGGCAAATCGCCAGAGAGCTGACCAATCAGATTTACACCATTACTAAAAAGGAATCCATCTGCAGAGATTTTGGTTTCGTAGATCAGATACGAAGAGCAGCAATTTCAATCATGAATAATATCGCAGAAGGATTCGAGCGTGGAACGAACAAAGATTTTGCCAAGTATATTTTCATTGCCCGTGGTTCTGCGGGTGAGGTTCGAAGCATGTTGTATGTTGCTCTTGACCAAGACTATCTAACAGGGGAGACATTTAAACAATGCCACGAACTCTCTATACGTTGCAGCCAACTGTGTTGGGGTCTTATTAAACACTTAAAGAAATACAGCAATTGGAAAACTAAAGTGCTCATCACAATTATGACACTTGTTAGTCCTTTGCTCTTTCTGTCTCAAGGTTAGAAACATTGAAAGTTTTTAACGATTTTAACGACTTCAACGCTTTCAACGACTTGAACGATACAGACCTCTATGTTATTAAGACACTTCCTAACTCGGATGGAGTGAAGAACCCATGTCGTTAACGACGCACGGAGATGCTTCTCGCGCTAATTTTGGACTGAAACGACATTCTGTCCTGGTTCTTTTCGTTTTATGTATTTTCTCCTTCAGCAGTTCGAACTTGATGCTGAATTTTTTTCTCCCCGTATACATGAAAGCTCAGGGTCTGAGCGACGGACAAATAGGAACAGTATTTGGGCTCATGTCCATATCTGCCCTGGCTCTAATGCTACCTCTAGGTGTGCTCTCTGACCTTTTTTCACCGCGGCGGTTAGTGCTGTTGGGTAGCTGTATATTTATATTCTATGCCTGGCAGATTCTTACGGCCGAGGCATACTGGCAGTTTCTCTTGGTTGCTCCACTGGGAGGCATAGCAGCTTCTTCCTTTTTTATCGTTCTATATGCTTTGCTCCTGAAAGTTATTGACAAGAACCAGGTTGGCAAGAAGATCGCCTTCTATCAGTCAGGAATGTATCTCGGGTTAGGGATCGGACCTGCTATTGGCGGCGTACTGATCCGCGAAGGAGGCTTTGGAGCATTACTTTGGGGCGTGCTCGCCGGTGGGTTGATTGCCGTGACCCTTGTGCTGAAGTTGCCTGATACTGAAACGATCCGTTTCGATTTAGGCGGTTATAAGCGTGATCTTGGCCAGGGTCGCATTCTTCTTTTCCTTCTTCTGGTATTCGTGTACCCGACTCATTTTGGTGTAGAGCAAACTACTCTCACTCTGCTCATGAAGGAAAGCCTTGATTTTTCTTTTACCAACATAGGTCTGGTTTATTTAATGGTCGGTATCTGGATGGCTTTTCTCGCACCCTTTGCCGGTCATCGCTTTGACACCAGTCAGAGCCTTCGAGCTCTTTTGCTTTGCGGATTGGTTATTTCTGGGGCTTTTCAAATTCTTACCTCGTTGGTCACTTCTCTTCCCTTTATGGTCATAGTGCGACTCCTTCACACGGTGGGGGATGTCATGATGATTCTGTCAATTGGGGTGATGACTGCGGCTTTTTTCCCTGAGGCCAGGATGGGTGGTAATTCTGCGGTTGTTGTCGCCACTCGCACCTGTGGGATATTCACCGGCAATGTAGGTTCCGGATTTCTCAACGGTGCTCTGGGATATGGTTACAGCTTTGCTGTTAGTGGCAGCGTTCTCCTTGTTTTCGTCATTTTGGCAGGCGCCGCCATGGGACGTCTTCTGGTGGTGAACAACGATCGGAAACTAGAGAATTAGAGAATTAGTTAATTAGAGAATTAGAAAATTAGGGAATTGGGGAATTAGGCAAAGCGTTGAAATCGTAGAAACCGTAGAAGTCGTAAAAATCGTAGAAGGCATCCAACTAACTTTTACTGCTTACCGCTTACTGCTTACCATTTACTACGAATTAGCCTGTAGGTCGGATGGTTCCGCGGAGTGGATTCATCCGACAACAAACTGATCACCGTGCGTTCTCCAGATACCACTCATAGACTTGACTGATCCCTTCCTTGAGTGAGATCTTCGCTTTCCACCCAAGTTCAGCCATTCGAGCTACGTCCAGCAGTTTTTGCGGGGTTCCATCAGGTTTGGTGGTGTCGAAGATGATGTCACCATCGAAACCTACCGTTTTCTTGATGAGACTGGCCAATTCTTCAATTGAGATGTCTTTTCCCCAACCAATGTTGAGTAAGGGTAAGTGGTAAGCGGTAAGCAGTGAGCGGAATTTCTCCATTTCGAGACTCATGAGGAAAAGACAGCCGTCGGCAAGGTCGTCAACGTGGAGAAACTCACGGCGAGGCCGGCCACTGCCCCAGAGCACGACCGCAGGTTGGAGTTGGTGAACGGTAAACGGTGAGCGGTAAACGGTCGAGACTTTTTCACCGTAACCGTGGAGGTTGGTTATGGAAATTAAACTGGCCATGACGTCCTCGGGGATGGGACCGTTGAGTCCCTCGTCTTTCTTGATTGCTTGCCACTCTCCTTGAGCTGCGAGTTTGGCCAGGTGGAATTTTCGGATGAAAGCTGCTAGTACGTGGCTGGTCTCCAGGTCGAAATTGTCGTTGGGACCGTATAGATTGGTGGGCATGACTGCCAGGAAATCAGTGCCATACTGCCTGTTATACGACTGGCACATCTCCACGCCCGCAATTTTTGCCACAGCGTAGGGTTGGTTCGTGACTTCCAGCGGACCGCTAAGGAAGTGTTCCTCTTTCATTGGTTGGGGACATTCCCTTGGGTAAATGCAGGACGATCCGAGGAAGAGAAGACGATTCGCTCCGACTTTCCAGGCAGAATGAATGACGTTAGTCTGGATAACCAGATTATTGTAGATGAACTCCGCCGGGTATGTATTGTTGGCCCAAATGCCGCCAACCC
>JBFFBS010000315.1:0-3429 GCA_041560295.1 Syntrophobacteria bacterium
CAATGAAAAAGCCCGGTGCCGAAACACCAGCCTCAGTAGTAATTCGCGCCTCGCACGGGGTCCGCTCTCGTTCACCCCGATGTCTTTACGGGGCAGCGAGACGTTATGCGGTAATTGTGCTTGTAAAAATGTTAGCTCAAGACTATAAACGGTCAAATCTGGATATAAAGTGACAAGATAAGGATTTAAGATGGATTTTCAGAAACTTGCTATTTTAATTTATGTTGTGGGGCTGATACTGTGGTTATTTGTTTGGAGAGGACTGGTTGGGTACAAATGGCTAAAAGTCGAGCGATTGATGCTATTGCCTTTTATTGGTGGAATTATTGCGTTTACGATAAACGTTGTACTTGCCTACTATGCTCAGATCCCCGAGTACAGCGTTGAAATTGGTATATATGGATTTGTCGAGAGCAATGCGAAGACAATTGCCACATTCACTTTGGGAATTGCGGTCTTTGTTGTTGTGACGTTTGAGAAGACAGTCAGTATTCTAGATCAGGAAGAATCAAGGCAATTCCTACTATTGGTTTTCTCATCCTTCCTATTATCTGTTGTTGGAGTCCTCCCTCTATACTGGGTTCCACAGAATTTCGGGTGGTTAACTACTCTGCGTCACTTGAAGACAGTTCCGTATTTGTATTCTTTATTCCTTTTTGCCGCAGCGATGGTGATTTATATTTATGAAATACGAAAAGACATGGGGAATAACGTAATAGGTGAAGATGAGTAATCGTCTGTCTGCATGCCTTTTAGGCAGAGGTGCCCAGATTAGGGCACCTTTTTTATTCAACACACGGATAAGGTATATGGAAAGGACAAATTTCGAAAGGGCGTTTAGAAAAAATTTCCGTTATTTCCGCATAACAGCCTCGAGCTGAGGCGCCTGGGCTTTCCCCTACTCTTGGCTTCCACGATAGCAAACTAGCTCCATCAAATGCAAATCGCGGCACATCCCAGGTCGCCTCCTGCGAGACGTTAGGCGTTGCAAACAGAGCATCATCCGTTCCATTGAGAAAATCGATCCTCACCTACACCGATAGGCTCATCAACACCTGTTCAACAGGATTGCCAGAAAACGATCGACATCATACAGAGCAGACTGAGCTGCTGGATTTATGTTCGGTAGAAGCATGTCAAACGCATGATCTGTCCAGGGAAAGACTACATTGATCGCGGGAACACCTGATTCAATCAGGCTGGTGTAGAGTGCGCGGGTGGCGTCGACCGGAGTGATGAAGTCAAGGCTTCCCTGGATGAGCAGTGTGGGTGGACAATCCGCATGAATATGTGTGGAGGGTGAGGCCAGTTGATAGGTGGGGAGGGCGTCCTGAGGCCAGCCGCCCAACAAGCCATCCATCCTCCAGGTTGCAGGCGTCACAACCAGGGTGGAATCCGGTCCAATTGACACAGGGGGCAGGTCCTTTGACAACAATCTTTCTTGATTCGTGTGCTGATACTCTGCCACCATGTCCGTAGGGCCGTAGTAGGAGATAACGCCGCATACGGATAGATCGGTGTCTTTGAGATCCTCGGGTGTCAACTCAGGATGTTCGGGGGTATATCCTGCAAGTAGGGCAAGATGGCCACCTGCAGATCCGCCACCTACTACGATTTTTTCGGGGTTTACACCATAGGATGATGCATTGGCTTTCATCCAGGCTATCGCACGTTTGACGTCTCCGATCATACCGAAGATATCCACTTCAGGGCAAAGGCGATACGCGACATCCATCACGGTATGTCCCTGTGCGACCAAGTGACGGAAAAAAGGCCTTGTGAGCAAGTCTTTATCCATCATGTACCAGGCGCCTCCGTGAAAGAATATGAATGCCAGGCTAGAGACGTCGCCATTGGCTGGTTGCCAAACGTCACAGAGTAGTTCCCGGTCAGTGCCGGGAAGGGTCCAATAAGCGATATCTCTCTCCCAGGAGGGTTCTGGAGAAGCTTTCATCTTTGAGAAACCTACCCAACGTTTTTGGAGCAGGCGCTTGGCTTGATCAGGGTTTATCTGGTCTGACCAACCAGCGCCAAAGGCCTTTTCAAACTCATTGTGATCCCGAGTGACTCGCCAGATATACACGATCATTACCCCAGCACCGATGATCCCTATCGGAATTACCCAGAACGCTTGATAGAACCACCCAATGGCAACCCCAAGGAGGCCCATGAAGGCCCAGAGTGGCGACAAGGCCACCGTCATCATTTTGAGTGGCAATACATAGAATCCTTGCGGCATTTTTAATTGAATCAGCATGAGGATACTCATGAGGAGTGATACGCCTGAGAGGATGGATGCAAGGGTTGTCATGAATTCCTCCAATATTAATGGCTCGAGAAACGCCTAACGGCCTCGAGCTGAGCAGCCAGGGATTAGATCTTCAATCATTTTTCGCCGCACACCCCAGGTCTGCTCTAGCGAGTTGTTAGCCGCTCGGAGTGAATGTTGGGAACGGATCAACGCTTGGCGTCACGGGGATTTCCGGCACGGCCTCGCAGGGGCCAGAAAGGCCGATCGGATAGCGGGTGTGAACCCAGCCAATTCCTGACGCAGCTTTGCCTGATCCTAACTCGTGAGCGCCTTGAGCGTCAACCTGGTACCAGCCATCTTTGCTACTACCGAGGACAGGGTGGTACGTACCAGGAATAATGTACGCGAAGGTCCCTGATTCTAAATAGGGCTCATGATAGAGATCTACAACTCCGACGCTCGTAGAGCGAAGTGTGCAGACATCCGCGGGCGGGGCCTCTCCGGTGTAGATGTTGAACGAGGGGAGAGAGGTGACACTAGAACCATCCGCAAAGTAGGCGGTTGCGCTCAGGGTTGCGGATAGGTTTTCCGGCACAATCCACTGAATAGAGACGCCGTTAGAGGAATCCTTATCTGTGCCAAGGAGAAATGAATTGGAATTCTCCGCCATAAGGATGAACTCGTATCTTTCGGCTCCAAGTGGGGCGTCGGTCCAAGTTACTTCGATGGTTGCCCCTGCCAAAATGGAGACGTTGCCGGCGTCAGCAGACTCATAGGGGAAATCCAGGTTTCCATGCCTCGAAACACCCGGTGCGGTGGGGCTGGGCATCGGGGAAAGCTCCGTACGGCTGGTTGGTACTGGCGCAAGCGTAGTGCCGTCCTCGACAATCTGAGCGGTTGGTGTCGGGACCACCGAGGGGCTGGGCTGTGTCTGGCAAGCCGTGCACATTAAGACCCCTGCAATGCTCACCCCTAGCCAAGCTTTCATGTTCGTATCCCTCTTCGAATCACCCATGAGAATTTGACACACCACATTTACCACAATCCTTAGGCGGCTAACGACGCGAGATGAGCGGCCCGTCTTCAGCTTCGATAATACATCCAGTCTTGCACAGACCCGGCAGAATCTCGGGTCCGCTCCAGCGAGTGGTTAGGCTACCAATCCCATCTTGGTTTAG
>JBFFBS010000316.1:0-3426 GCA_041560295.1 Syntrophobacteria bacterium
ACGAGTTTCCTTTTCAGGTAAAGGAGGTGCGCCAACATCAATGCCAAACATAGTGCAAAACCATTTGTCTTCACTCATGCACTGATGCACCATGTGCTCCAGCGGATTCCGATCCCTCTTGTCCAATGGCTGAGGACGGATAAGAAGATCTTCATCAGTAAACATACTCCAGGCGCTCAGAGTTTTTAATCGTTCGGTGTCATACGTTTCCACCAGAAAATCATATGCCATTTGTTCCTCCCTGTACGAAGATTGTCAGAATGCCCCGTGCTCTGCACAAGGATGAATGGTATCCCTTAGTCCCCTCTCCCCTGGGGGAGAGGGTTAGGGGGGGAGGTAATGTGGAGTCACCCCCATCCCGCCCGCCTCGCCTGAGCGAGCAGGCTCGCGATGGCGGGCAGGCTTCATCCTCCCCCTCGAGGGGGAGGAGATTTTTTTTAAAGATTTTTGAAGCCCTGACCTTTGGGCGGAGTGATTTACTGAGCATTGTCCGTCCCTATTTTGCCATAGATCTCCGCCGCAACATTTTTGAACCATGGTGGCCTCTGTAGTAAAACGTAGATGAGAATTATTCCTACAATCGGCAAAGGGATCACCGTGTCCACCAGGCACAGGAGTAACAAAGCGATGAGAATCTTTGTCTTGATCGTCATAAATAAAACTCGCTTTCATCGAAGGCAGCAAAGGGAAACTTAAACCAAGTCTCCTGCAACAGCAGGATTATAACCCATTTCGGGCCGAGAGATCTCTATGTAATCGGGAGGAATGAAATTCTCGTAACCTTTCTTTTCCAGCCTCCGACAATAACAAGTAAGGGGACGATTCCTCAGATGGGCCTATCAAGAACATCACAAGGGAGGATACGATGAAATCAAAAGTTTTGATCGCAGCACTAACTCTGACCATGGTTTTGGCAGGTGCATTTGCGGTGGACGCCATGCACTCTGGAAGACATTCTGGATTTACGGACGTCATGGGATCAAGAATTCTTGGCTTGAAAACACTGATTGAACTCAACCTTTCAGATTCTCAGAAGTCTCAACTATTAAATATTATTGATAAATATGAGAAAGATATGCAAATCGCCAGGAACAATCTTCGGGAGGCACGACACAACATTCGGACAATACTAAAAGCTGGAGAATTCAACGAAAATGACCTCAGAAATGCTTGTCAGCAGGCGGCACCATTCAAGGAAGACTTGTTGGTGATGGGAGCAAAAATGAAGGCTGAGCTGAAGACGGTGCTTACTCCTGAACAACTGCAATTATTGGAGGAACGCAAGGCCCAAAGAATGAAACGATTTAGAGATCGGCTTGACTCTCGGTTCGAAAACCACAAAGATTAGAGTGTGTCAGCAGGGTCAGGAAGCCGCATCTGCTTCCTGACCCAATTGACTGATGCAGTGGTTTGTTGCTAGCCTGGATATTTCATGAATTGCTGTCGCGAGACCATGCAACTGGGAACCCGCTTGCGGGACTGAGCGGAGCGCAGCGAGCGCGAAGAGGATGGGCGTGCCACCTGGCAACCGTCCCGCGGTACCGCGGGATTGGTTTCCGTACCTGGACGGTACGTCGCAGGGTCCGATACCCGAGGACGCCCGGAAGGGCGTCCATATCCGTGGTCGCAGCAAGTGATTCATGAAATATCCGGGCTAGGTGATGCACGTACTCTCTGAACCCGGCTTATACTCACAATGGACAATGATTCTCCCACATCAGGTGATGCTGAAATCGTTGAACAGGTTGTTGCTGGAGACGTGCATGCTTTTGAACACTTGCTGAGAAAGTATCAAAATCATGTGCTGATAATAGTAAAAAAGCATGTACCATATGAGCACATAGAAGAGACTGCGCAGGACGTGTTTATCCGAGCCTACCAATCACTGCCGACATTCAGAGGGGAGAGCAGCTTCAAGCAATGGCTCTCAACGATTGCCGTGAGAGCCTGTTATGACTTTTGGCGAAAACATTACAGATCTCGAGAACTGCCCATGAGCTCTCTTACAGAGAAACACCGGGTTTGGCTGGAAGAGGCCATATCTACTCAATCAAGTCAATCCTTCACCGAACAAAGCGTACAAAAAGAAGCCAGGGAGATATTGGATTGGGCCTTGGATAGATTGTCAGCGGCAGAAAGGATGGTGTTGGAGTTGGTCTACCTGGAAGGGTATTCGCTGAGGGAGACCGCAGCACTTCTCGGATGGAGCATTGCCAATGTAAAAGTGCGATCATTTCGCTCCCGCAAGAAGCTGCATAAGCTCCTAACGCAAGCAAAACTTAGCCCGGATATTTTATGAATTGCTGTCGCGAGACCACGAAGATGGGCGTGCCACCGGGCAACCGCAGGGTGTCGGTTCCGAGGCGCACCTGGACGGTACGTCGCAGGGTCCGATACCCGAGGACGCCCGGAAGGGCGTCCATATCCGTGGTTGCAGCAAGTGATTCATGAAACATCCGGGCCAGATAGAGAGGGTAGCAGATGAACCCGCCAAAAACCGAACCTGAAGTGTTGCAAGCAACACTCAGAAAAGCGTATCAGGAAAAGGAAAACATTGAAGTCGGAGATCAATGGCAGCAGGAAGTGATGCGCCGCGTTCGGGAGCTCGGTGCCCTACAGGCGACACCAAGTTTTCCTGAGATGCTCGAACAACTGGTCTGGCGACTTGCTCCGGTTACGTGTCTGTTAATACTTGGCCTAACAGTGCTTTTCGCTGTTTCCGACTTCACCTCCCGGTACGAGGTGTTTCAACTCCTAATGAATGGTACAGAAGAACTAACCTTTGCCCTCTTCGCAGGGCTCTGAGGTGGAACCATGAAGAGATGGAAACTAATTTCAGGTTTATTGCTCGTTTTCGTCCTGGGTGTCCTGGCTGGTGCTTTTGGAACGAGGATCTATCTCAAGGATCGGTTTGCACATCTAAGAAAAGATCCTAAGGCCAGACAGGCCTTCATCATGAGAAAGCTTTCCAAAGAGTTGGAGTTGACGCCAGAGCAAAAGATTAAAATAGGAAAGATCGTCGAGCAGGTGGGAGACCGGCGACGAGAGTATTACCGCAAGAATCGCCCCGAGATAAAGAAAATAATGGATGAGGGTTTTGCACAGATAAAAAAGGAGCTGAACAACGATCAACAGAAAAAACTCGATGTGCTGAGGGCAGAGTTTGAAAAGCGCAGAGAAGGAAGAGATGCCAAACGCTTCCAACAATGATCTTGCCTTACACCTATGCCTTTAGTTCCGCATACTATAGATGATTTTGCTAACCACGGAGACACTGAGAGCACAGAAAGAATTTTTTTGCCCGATCGGGAGACGGCGATCGGGCAAACTGGGAACCCACCCAAAGGGTGGGACTCCAAGCGAAGCGCGGATAAAATTTCGCAGCCCTTCGGGCACGATCTAGTGCACCGTTGGCTTGATATCAAC
>JBFFBS010000317.1:0-3394 GCA_041560295.1 Syntrophobacteria bacterium
ACGCTCAGGTGCTGGGATATGGCATTTGTGCCGACGCTTACCATATAACATCTCCTGATCCTCAGGGGGACGGAGCAGAGAGAAGCATGGCCAATGCGCTCAAGAATGCGGGGTTACCCCCAGAAAAAGTAGATTATATCAACGCCCATGGCACAGCGACGCCGGTCAATGACAGGGTGGAGACTTTAGCTATCAAGCGGTTTTTCGGCAAGAAATCCGAGGCGATTCCGGTAAGCTCTGTCAAGTCAGCCCTTGGGCACTGTCTCGGGGCAGCCGGAGCAGTTGAGGCTGTTGCTACCATCCTGGCCCTCTATCACGGGGTGCTCCCTCCCACCTTAAACTACCAGGAACCAGATCCTGATTGTGACCTGGATTATGTACCAAACGAGGCCAGAGTTGCTGATATTCAGGTGGCGCTTTCCAACTCTTTTGCTTTCGGCGGCAACAACACCACTCTCGTGTTTGGAAGGACTGATCTATAAGATCATAAAAGGCCATGGCAAAAGTAGCTATCAAGGTAACCGGCATAGGCATGTTGAACGCTCTTGGTATCGGCAGATCAACCTATTGGCATCAACTGCTGAAAGCTACCTCGGGGATAGCACCAATCCAGGGGTTTGATACCGACAATTACGCCAGCAATCTCGGAGCGGAGATACAAGATTTCAAGGCAAAGGACTTTATGTCGCCGCGTTTTTATCGCAGGCTGAGTCGGTTGTCCCGCCTGGCTGTGGCCGCCAGTATCGAGGCCATCGAGGATAGTGGGCTGGAGATATCCGACCAGAATCGTCATCGAATCGGGGTAGTCTTTGGCACCGCTTTTGGCAGCACCAACCAGACGGATGCATTTTTCGTAAGCCTTTTGGATCACGGTCCGCAGGCGGCTGAGCCCATACTCTTCCCTGATACGGTTCCCAATGCACCGACCAGTCACGTGGCCATGTATCACCGCTTGCATGGTCCCAATAGCACCTTTTGCCAAAATCATCTGTCTGGCGAATGTGCCCTGGGGTACGGCCTCTCCTTGCTGAAGCAGGATCAGGCGGATGTTGTGGTGGTAGGGGGCGTGGACGAACTCTCCAGCATCCTGTTTCACAGTCTTGACTCAGTTCGAGCCTTGAAACCCATCCACCGGCAAAGACCGCTCCAGAGCAGTCAGTTTCCCACAGGTAAGGGGTTTATCCCTGGTGAAGGGGCCACCTGTATGGTGTTGGAGCGGGCCGACGTGCCAGCAAGGCAACCAAGAAATACCTACGGCACTGTTCTGTCTTTACAACTCACCAGCGGAGTCAGCAACCAGGGTCACTATGAGGTCGACGGCAGGTCGATGGCCGAGGGATTGCGGGCTGCGCTCAAGGAAGCAAAGATTGAAGCGCAAGAGATTGGTATAATTGGGTTGGCGGCAAATGGGATTGACGAACTTGAAAGAGGAGAAGCTCTGGCTCTGGAAGAGGTATTTGGTCCCCAGTGGCAGCAGATCCCTCGCCTTCCCCTCCGATATTTTGTGGGAGAATTCGGCAGTGGAGGTCTGCTCACAGCGGCAACTATTCTGCTTTCTTTGGCCGCAGGTACTGTGCCGCCGACTGTGCGAGGACCTGAGCTAACCGGTGTGGCCGGCGAATCACAAAGATTCGCTCCTGTGAAAAAGGAGTCTCTTGTCGCTGGGATGGCCATTGGTTCTACTTTTGGGGGAGGGAGTGCTTGCGTTGTCTTTGGGAGGCAGCAGGGCAAATAGAAAACTCTCATGTGCAACAGAAAGAAATCCGAAATACGAAGCACGAAACAAATTCGAAATACGAATGTTCCAATGTTCGAAACAGTGTTAACTGAATTTTAACCGTTTAAGTCATTTGAAACTGGGGACCCACCCGCAGGGTGGGGAGTCCGAAGGACCAATTTTGAGAATTTGAACATTGTTTCGGATTTCGGATTTGAATCAATGTTGCAGACTCAAATGATCCCTTGTCCATTGAGCCGACTAGAATAACGAGCATCCACCTGAAGGATTTGGATAAGCGATGCGTATTCTCTTGATTTCACCCAATACAGAGATGCTTCCTGATCCGGTCTTTCCCCTAGGGCTGGCTTTTTTGAGTGGTGCCCTCGAGCATAGCTCCCACCAGCACGAAATACTGGATCTCTGTTTCACAGAGGACTACGGGGAAGCTCTGGATCAGTCTGTGGCCGAGTTTGCTCCCGAGATAATTGGGCTCTCCCTGCGCAATGTGGATAACGTGGCCTATCCCAATACCCATTCCTACCTGCCTTTCTACCGGCAGGTCGTTGCACATCTGAGGAAGATAACCTCCGTCCCCATTGTCCTGGGGGGCTCCGGATTCAGCCTGATGCCGTGGCTTATGCTAGAAAACCTTCAGGCGGATTACGGTATTGTGGGTGAGGCCGAGGTTACTCTCGTTCACTTCCTTGATCACATGGAGCGAGGGCAGTTTCCTGATCAACTGGCCGGGGTTATTTCTGCCAACTCCAGCAGAGTGTCACAACTGATAGCACCGGAGCGGTTTCCTTCTCAGGATTTTCTGGTGCCCTGGAGGGATAAGCTGGCCAATGAAGAGTATCTTCGTTTTGGAGGGATGGGCAACGTCCAGACAAAACGGGGATGTGGTTTCTCATGTGTCTACTGTACCTATCCTTTGATCGAGGGGCGTCAGGTTCGGTTGCGACCACCCAAACAAGTGGGGGAGGAAATCCAGCAGCTGAGTGATCAGGGAGTGGATACCTTCTTCATTGTTGACAATGTATTCAATTTCCCGCCGCACCATGCCAAGTCCATATGCAGGGAGATAGTGCAGCGCAATCTGGAGGTGAACTGGAGCTGTTACCTTCACCCCCAGTTTGTAACGGAGTCTTTGCTGCTCCTCATGAAAGAGGCTGGCTGCACTGGCGTTGAATTTGGCACCGATGCTGGCTCCGATAGACTTCTCAAGCTATTGGGAAAGTCATTTAATACAGAAGAGGTGCGGCGAGCTTCGGAACTCTGCCACAAAGTAGAACTATCGTTCTGTCACTCCCTGGTTTTTGGCGGACCGGGTGAAAGCAGAGAGACCATTCACGATACCTTGGCTCTGATGGGGGAGGTGTCGCCAACAGCGGTAATTGCCATGGTGGGAATACGACTCTTTCCAGGTACCAGACTGGCGGATTTCGCCTCTTCTGAGGATCTCATCATCACCGATGAGACCATGCTCAAACCCACCTTTTATTTAACGGAGTCGGTTCGTCCCTTTATCCTTGACCTGTTGCATAAGCACGCAGAAGAGAATAGTAACTGGATCCTGCCTGGCTCAAACGTGAATATTGATAGAAGACTGCAAGAAAAACTGCGACGTTTCGGCCTCAAGGGCCCTTTGTGGGAACACATGCAGGTTCGGAGGAA
>JBFFBS010000318.1:0-3393 GCA_041560295.1 Syntrophobacteria bacterium
ATGCTTTACGAGCTACATAGCATCAAAAAGACCTACGGTCAGCGCACTGTGCTTGACACTGGCGAGCTATCGCTTGCAGCGGGCAAGGTGCTGGGAATCCTGGGGCCCAATGGTGCTGGCAAGACCACTCTTCTGGAAATTCTGGCATTCCTCCAGGCTCCCACATCCGGAGAACTCCAATTCAATGGGAAGGAAGTTGATTTCAGCAACAATGGGCTCATCCAACTGCGTAGGAAGGTAGTTATTGTTGGACAGCATCCCATTCTGTTTACCGCAACCGTTTCCAAAAACCTGGAATTCCCTTTGGGAATTCGCAAACTACCGAAAGTCAATCGTGAAAAAACCATTGAGGAGCTCTTGGATCTGGTTGGAATGCGTCCATTTCAAGATTCTAGGGCCCACAGGCTTTCTGGGGGAGAAACCCAGAGAGTTGCCATTGCCAGAGCCCTGGCTTGCTCTCCCGAAGTCATTCTCTTTGACGAACCAACGGCCAATGTGGACGTGGAAAACCAGATTGCCATCGAACGGATTATCCAGGAAATCAACAGGGAAAAGGGAATCTCTGTGATCTTCACTACCCATGATATGATTCAGGCTTCGAGGCTGGCAGACCAGACCCTCTTTCTGTTCGATGGCAAAATAACACACTCCACGTATGAGAATATATTTAATGGACGAATCGAGCTTGATGATAACGGAGGAAAATACTGCCTTATTCAGAACAGGCTCAGACTTGGGGTGCACACCAGCAAAGAAGGACCGGTGCGCATTCTCATTGACCCAACAGTGGTTAAGGTGACCATTGATGAAGGTGCAGCCACAACAGAGAATACATTCTGCGGCAAACTGATACAGCTCACAGACGAACAAAGCCGTATCCGGGCTCTGGTGGATGTGGGTATTCCTTTAAGTGTTTTGATCCCCAAAGAGCAATTCAAGAACATGTGCTTGAGTCCGGGCGAAGCGGTCTGCCTCACATGTCCCCCCGAGAGTATCAAGATCATCTGAAGGAGGGCGAGGTTGCTGTTTCCACACCTAACATCCCACATCAATTTTGCAATCCATTTCATCTTGACTTTGATGGGCCGTTCCTCTAGGTTAAAAGGAGGTTTGTTCGAATTATCACATGTCTTCTGCAAGCTGTCCTGAAGTGGCAGGAATCATCTTGTAGGTCGGGTGGTTCCGTGTCAGCGGGTTCACCCGACGACAGCGAACTTTCCTTAGTATCAACCCCGCCAATGCGGGACCAAGGCGGGAACGATCCGACCTTCGGCTGTTTTATGATATTGGATCAAAGATAGACCTGGCAAATTTCCTCTCCCCTTGAGGGGAGAGGATAAAGGTGAGGGGTGACTGACAATAAACATTATTCCCCCCCCTCACCCCAGCCCTCTCCCCCCAAAGGGTGGAGAGGGAGGGTTTTTTGAAGCCTACGACTGATAGCATAGGCTGAGTTGATTAGAGAACTCTAGAGATAAAAGGAGTTAAACAATGGGTTTGAGAAGAAACAAAATAACGGTAGTAGGGGCAGGTTTTGTTGGGGCAACGGCAGCGCACTGGGCCGCAACCAAAGAACTGGGCGACGTGGTGCTGATAGACATTATCGAGGGAATGCCTCAAGGTAAGGGACTGGACCTGATGGAAGCAAGTCCGGTGGAAGGTTTTGATGCTGACGTTATCGGCACAAACGACTATGCAGATACGGCCAACTCTGATGTGGTAATCATCACTGCGGGGATCCCTCGCAAGCCGGGGATGAGCCGTGATGACCTCCTGAAAACCAACACCAATATTGTCAAGGCCGTGACCGAGCAGGTGGTTAAATATTCACCCGAGGCCTTCCTGATCATTGTCTCCAACCCTCTGGACGCCATGGTGTACGTTGCCCACCAGGTGAGCGGTTTCCCAACCAACCGGGTCATGGGAATGGCTGGGGTGTTGGACTCTGCCAGGTTTCGCACCTTCATCGCCATGGAATTGGGCGTTTCTGTGAAGGATATCCAGGCATTTGTCCTCGGAGGGCACGGAGATACCATGGTGCCACTGCCACGTTATACTACGGTTTCCGGGATTCCCATCCCGGATCTCATGCCTCAGGAGCGAATCGACGCCATAGTAGACCGCACCCGCAAGGGAGGAGGCGAGATTGTCAGCTTGCTCAAGACGGGCAGTGCCTTCTATGCTCCCTCGGCTGCGTGTGTGCAGATGGCTGAGTCTATCTTGAAAGATCAAAAACGGATTCTTCCCTGTGCGGCCTATTGCGATAAGGAATATGATGTGGGTGGTTACTACGTGGGAGTTCCCGTGATGCTGGGTACCGGAGGCGTGGAGAAGGTGATCGAGATCCAGCTGACCGCAGAAGAAAAGGCAGCCTTTGACAAGTCGGTTGACGCCGTAAAGGAACTGGTGGCGGATATAAAGCTTTAGATTTTGGTAAACAGTAAGCAGTAAGCGGTAATACGATGTAGGGTGGGCAGTGCCCACCCTATTTTTTGCATGCAGCCAACTAGTTAGTGTCTATCCATACATTTTTTACCCCATGCTCTCTGCCCCATGCGCACTCGGGGATTTATCGCCGAGAACAAGATGTATGCAAACTAGCTCTCCTGGGCAATTTACGGGCGACTAGCCATGGCCTCGTGAAAAAAAGTGCTTGATTTTGACGCCTGATATGGTAGGTTGAAACTGTTACATGATGGTTAAATATTGAAGCTCCCTGCCGCAAGACCTGTCGACGAGACTTGTCGACGAGCTCAAGTCGTGTCGCTCAGGTCGAGTCGCTGCAGGGAATCTTCGAAATGTAAGGAAGTGATTCCATTTTATTGTAGTTCGCTCGCTAACCCCGCAGCAAGCTGCGGGAAGGCGTTCACTGTAGTATTTTCATCTCCATCAGACTAGTCAAAATGGTGTCAGGAAACACTTGTCTTTCCATTGCACCGGGAGAGTTTCAATTATGGAGCAACTAGTACTCGGCAAGCGTGAAAAGAGGAAGCTGGCCGGTGAATTTCCCGACCTGTGCCTTACCTGCGGGACCTGCGCCGGCGGCTGCCCGGTTACCGGAGTGGACGGCATGGACATGCGCACGGCGGTGCGCATGGCCTTACTGGGTCTGGATCAGGAACTCATTGATTCACGTTTTCCCTGGATCTGCACCCTGTGCGCCCGCTGCGAGCATGGCTGTCCCATGAGCATTGATTTGATGAAGATGATGCGTTCTGCCCGGACCCACCGGGAGCGGGACAAGGTGCCTGGCGTTCTTCACAAAGGGGTAGTGCAGTGCCTGAAGTCGGGCAACAATGTGGGCATCCCCAAGGAAGACTATCTTTTCCTGCTGGAGGATCTCGGGGAAGAGTTGGCTGAAGAGTTGCCTGGTTTCACGGTTCCTGTTGACAA
>JBFFBS010000319.1:0-3388 GCA_041560295.1 Syntrophobacteria bacterium
GGCCGGTGATGACCATATCAACTGATAGAAAGTGGGCACTGAAAACGTGGAGAAGCCCCCGGGAGTCACTATTTCGCTGCACTACTAAAACGGCTGCGGTGGCAATGGCCGCAAGGGCGAGAACGACCAAAATTAAAGTGGATAGTTTGCCCCATCCCAGTGCCATCCAAATTACCAGCACGGCAATGAGAGCCTCCCCTACCCGAATTGGGTTTTGGCCGTAGTAACCGGCCAGTCCACCCAGTAGAATCCCGATGAACACGGCGATCCCAACTGCCACAAACCCCACGGATAGAGACACCCATGCCCCCTGAAGCATGCGGGCGAAGACATCCCTCCCCAGTTCGTCTGTACCCAGGAGATAGACGCCCATTGGCACCATTTCCTCTGGGAGCAATGATTCCATGTTGGGACGAGACAGTGGCGGTCGGAGCTTTTCCTGGAGTCTTACCATACTGGGATCCAGAAGCGGGGACGTACCAAAGGTAAGGAGTCTACCAGTTAAGGCAATGACAAAGAAAACGAGAAAAATGACGAGGCCCAGCAGGGCAAGACGGTTCTTACGGAGCTGGGTCCAGAACTCCTGCAGCCTGGTTTGTTGCGGCGGC
Source organism: Syntrophobacteria bacterium (assembly GCA_041560295.1). Taxonomy (GTDB): domain Bacteria; phylum Desulfobacterota; class Syntrophobacteria; order BM002; family BM002; genus BM002. Next base: position 609 of record JBFFBS010000319.1, read on the forward strand.
AGCTCAAATGAATCAGTTAAGAAGGTATGGTCAGAGGCAGAATCCTGCACGTTTCACCTGGCCTTGTACGTTATGCGTTATCCGTTATTCGTTATAAGGTTGACTAATCATTTTTTAAGAGACCTCGTAGTCCACAGTTCCCAGTGCTTAGTGCTTAGCAAGTTCACAATTTAATCCTCGGATCCACCACCATGTAGAGCAGATCGGAGATAAAGGTCCCGACCAGCACCAAAATCGCTGATATAAAATTAACTGTAATTATAAGGGGATAATCCCGAGCAAGAATCGCCTCGTAGGCCAGGCGCCCAATTCCGGGCCAGGCGAAAATGGATTCGATGATCACCGAACCACCGATGAGTCCGGGTAAAACCAGACCGAACATGGTCACAAACGGCAGCAGGGCGTTGCGCAGGGCGTGTTTGTAATGCACCTGTTCCTCGGGAAGCCCTTTGGCCCTGGCGGTGCGAACATAATCCTGGCCCTCCACTTCCATCATCTGATTACGTACATAACGTGATAGCACAGCTATTCCCGCTGTTGCTCCCAGAATTGAAGGGATCACCAGGTGCCAGACTCGATCCATAAACCTGGTAACGACACCGGCTCCGCTCAACCCAAATGTTTTCATGCCAATAACCGGGACATGAAACGTACTCACCACAAAAATGATCAACATGTACGCAAAGAAGAATCCCGGTATAGAGATAAGCAGATAAGCAAAGAAGGTGGTGGTTCGATCGTATACACCACCTCGCCGTATGGCCGCCTGAATGCCAACTGGAAAAGAAAGGGTCCAGGTGATCAGGGTACCGACTATGAAAAGCGGCAGACTGTTGAGAAAACGATCGTACAGCTTGGCCAGCACGGAGCGACCGTCTTTCCATGACACGCTTTTTCCCGTGAACAGATCCCGGTAGAAAAAAAAGTACTGCTGGTGGAGCGGCTTATCAAGGTGAAACTGCTGGCGAAACTGCTCCAAAACCTCTTTGGTGAACTTTGGATTGAGAGGATCAATCTGACTGGGTTCTCCAGGCGCCAGATGTATGACGGCGAAGGAGATCACCGAGATGAAGAAAAGGGTAATCGTTTTCTGCACCAGGCTCCGTCCAAAAAAAGCAAGCATCTACTAGCCCTCCGCCTGAAAGGTTGGCATATATGGCAGTTTGATCCATTTGTTGAAAAAGAAGGTATAATTGCCGGTCTTGGTTGGCCTTATCTTTTCATATTGTACTTTCCCAGAGGGATCCCTCTCCATGATGACTATGCGTTTGTCCAATAAGGCCATCCACTTTCGAACGAAAAGAAAGGTGTAGGGCTGCTCCGCAGCTATTATCTCGTGCAACCGGCGGCAGTCTGACACCTGCCGCGCTCGGTCATATTCCTGCCTAATCCTTATTATTAGATCGTCTGCTTCTTTGTTTTTGAACCCAACGAAATTGAGCTGATATGGCCCTGTCTGACTTGAATGCCAGATCTGATAGAGGTCCGGCTCAATGCCCATGCTCCAGCCAAGTATCAAGGCGTCGAAGTCCAGCTTGTTTACTCTCTCCTGGATGAACACAGCCCACTCGAGCAGGTCTGTTCGAACGTCAACACCTATCTTACGCCAGGAGTTCTGGGCTATAGACAGGATCGCCTTGCGGATGTTGTTGCCTTGGTTGGTGATCAGGGTAAACTGAAGCCGCTTGCCGTCTTTCTCCAGCCACCCATCTTGGTTACGGTTCCAGCCCGCTTGAGCCAGCAACTGCAAAGCACCTTCTGGATCGTAGGGAAGCGGCTGGATTGCCTGGTCATAGAAGTCGGTCTGCTTGGGAAATGGTCCGGTGATCTTTCCCCCCTGGTTGTAGAGGACGTAACGGATAATCTTTTCCACGTCTATGGCCATGCCCAGAGCCTTGCGCACTCTCAGGTCGGCGAAAGGCTGTCGCCGCAGGTTGTAGCCAATATAGGTGTAGCCAAAACTCAGCCCGGCAAAATTTTGGTACCTGGGGTCATTTCTGAGGCGGTGAACTTGGTGGGGCTGGACCCCATAGCTGTCTACGGTTCCAGCATAAAATTCCATTTCTTGGGTCAACATATCTGGAAGGATACGATAGGAATACCTCAGATAGTTTGGCGGGCCTTCCCAGTAATCATCAAAACGATCCAGCAAAATGTACTGGTCGGACTTCCACTCCCGAAAGCGAAAGGGCCCGCAACCAATGGGGTCTCGATTGAAATTGCTTTGCCTGATGGACATGTTTCCGGGATCCAGGCCACGTCTCCGGGCCTCATCCCGTAGTGCCTCAGGATTCAGCAGGTGCTCCGGCAGAATGCCCATCATCCAGGTTCCCAGCGCCGGCGAGTAGAGACGTTTGTAGACTATACGGACGGTTAAAGGATGCAACACTTCCACCGTTTTAACCGGCTCATAGTCAGGTAGCCGTGGTGAGACATTGGCCGCATCCATGATGGCATCATAGGTGAACTTGACATCATAACCATCAAAGACGTGGCCGTCATGGAATCTTACCCCGGGTCGAAGTTTGAAAAGAATGACGGGATTGTGCTCCACCGGCGGCAGCAGGATCTTGGCATACTCCTTCTGCTTTGATTCAAACTCCGCAGGTTTTACTCCGACAAACCGTTCAGCCTGGAAGGAGGTAAAATAGGAAGAACCCAAGAGTTTTTCCAGATTGTCAAATAGATCCTGATCCACCCGCTTAAGTCTCAGCTTGATTCTCGGGGGAGCAGAGATCTGCAGTCGCACTTTGACCTTGTTGCCGTCCGGCAGGGCTTCA
>JBFFBS010000320.1:0-3366 GCA_041560295.1 Syntrophobacteria bacterium
AGCTGCTGAAAAGCAGAAAATCGTCGAGATTAGGAACAGATTGGAACGGGCCTTCATGCTCTATTGCTACAAAATATTAGGCGTTGATTTTCCTGAAAGAGGATTCTTGTTGTTCTGGCAGCTACCGCTCAACGACAAGCTCAGATACTTTGAAATAGAAGAAGAAATAGTTCATTTAAGAAACATTCAAGACCCAGAAAACAGAAAAAAAGAGCTCTATAACCTGCTTGAATTCCTTGGTGCCGACCCAATTGAAAAAGTGAATGATGCATTCAGAGAAAAATACAAGAAAAGCATACATGAATATTTAGATATAGGGCGATAGAAGATTGCGCCCGCTCGTCATCGTCTGCCTAAGACGGGCTCGTATGGCGGGCGGGGATAAACCCCGCCCCTACTTTGACATTCTCACTGGCAAAACACTTGACCTCTGACCCCGACTTGGTTTACCAAGATGCAATGGTGAACACTGAAGAGTGAGGTAGGTATGGGCGAAGACGAAAAAACGTGTGTTCCTTTTAGCCAGGTCTGCTTTAAGGAAAGATTCCTGAGTCTGCTCATTTTTATCATTGCTATGCTTATCGTTGGGCCTCTCTTTGAAGAGTTTGTCCAAATCCGTATCCTCATGGACATCCTCTGGTCTGCCATTTTCGTATCCGCCATTTACGCGGTCAGCCAAAAAAAACATCACATCCTCATTGCCGTGATGCTTGCGCTGCCCATGCTTGGGTCAATATGGACCAAATATTTTGTCCAGAATAAAGCTCTGATAGTGGTCGGTGGCCTCTGTGGAGCAGCTTTTTTTCTTTTTGCTATAATTCAAATGCTAATCTTTATATACAGCCGCAAAGAGGTCACCAGAGACTTGATAGTCGGCGCGGCTGTAGTCTATTTGTTCATGGCACTGATGTGGACATTCATTTTTGTTGCTGTGGAGACTCTGCATCCCGGCTCATTTAATATCCCAGAAGGTACGGACATCGAGGCAAGCCGCCAATTTGTCTACTACAGCTTTGTAACCTTAACCACCTTGGGTTACGGTGATATTACCCCCGCAACCAGCATGGCTAGATCATTATGCATCCTCGAGGCAGTGATCGGCCAACTCTACCTGGTAGTACAGGTTGCCTGGCTGGTGGGCGTCCATGTGTCGCAATCAATGATGAAGAGAGCGGGACGGGATGAGTGATGGGGAATTGCGGATTGCGGATCTCGGATTGCGGATTTTGGACTTATTCGAGCAAATTTGAGCGCAAGCGCTCAAGTGTTGCATCATCTATCTCCAGCCCCTTCTGAAGATACCCCTCAAAGGAGCCGTATTTTTGGTCTATGGCCTCAAAGGCAGCTTCCAGGTATTCCGGCCGCACTTCCATCAAGGCGCGTACTTCGCTGCGCGGGGTCCGAAAGAAAGAGGCGCAGCTGGCAAAACATGACAGTCGGTCCGCTTCACTCTCCCAGAATGTGTTGCTCAACAGGTAGTCCTCCAGAACCGTCTCCTCAGGTATACCAAGCGAACGGAGGACTATGGCCACCGAAACTCCAGTCCGGTCCCTACCATAGGTGCAGTGAATGAGTCCGGGCAGACCTCCAGGCTCAGCCATATCCCGTAACAGTGTGGACCACTCAGAAGTGTAGTTCAAAGCATAATTCCGGTAACATTCCAGCATCAAACCTTTGAAGTCTCCCTCTTCCACATCACCTTTCAAGATCCGGCGGGCCACTGCATACGGATCAATGAGTTCGCAGTCAACAGGAAGACGAACCACCTCCAGCGAAGTGACTTCTGGCAGCCTGGGGGGATCCCTTTCGAGTTCCTTTTCAGTGCGCAGATCGTAAACTGTCTTCACCCCGAGGGCAACGACCGCTTCAACATGTCGCCTCCGCACTCTCTTCGGGTGATCCGAGCGGTAGAGCATCCCTTTCTTAATCTGTCTGCCGTCGATAGTGCCGTAGCCACCGAGATCTCGAAGGTTGCGGGCGCCCGCAAGTTCAACACGGCTTGGGTGCTGTGGAGGCGCGGTGGCACAGCCCAGGAGGAGAAGAAGGGCAGCGACGAGAACGGGTAAAGATTGGGGATTTCGGATTGCGGAGTGCGGCTTTAAGATGTTCAACATTCACCTCTCAGGAGTCCGTTAATTAGATTCTGCAATCTTCAATCTCAAATCTACAATCCTCAATCCCCTTCTGTCATTTCTTTGAACTTTCTGCCTGCATAGCGCACCGCGAAGATCCAGATGATGATAATCGGAATGGTGAAACCTGAGAGCCAGCGGATGCTGGAAAACTCTTTGAACACGACTGTGATCCCGAGGCTTACGCCCACTGCCACCGCTTTGGCAAAGCGCTGCACGAACATGTCGATGAAAGCCTTGGCTTTGTACTTTTCGTCCTTGGTGGTTGGGACGTACAGGGACTCCTTGGCCGACTGGTTGATGGAGTAGCTGAAGGCATTGTCCACCGTGTTCAGGGAGCTGCCCACCCAAAGGATGGGAAGGACCGTAAAACCCATTGATCCGGCGAGCACAGCGATAGGCAAAAACAGAAGCGCCACCCCCACACCAAGCCGGGACATGACGAAACTGGTCAGCAACAGCTGCACCAACATAGAAACGATATTGGTGATGGCAAAGACCGTGGCGAACTGCTTGCCGATGGCAGGACCGCTCAGGTAGTGGGCGATGGTACTGGTAAATTGAAAATCCATCACCGTGGAGACTATCTCATAGAGACCCACAATAGCCACGATGGACAGCAGATATGGTGAGCTGAATACCAACCGCGCCCCCTCTATGGCTGGATTGGAATCTCCTCGCGGTTCCGGCTCGGAGATTTCAGGCTCGGGCTCTGGGGGCGGGTTTCGATCCACCAGGCGACCAGCTCCCATGGCCACAGCCAGGATCGCAAGGCCCAGACCAAAGGCGATCCAGAGCCAGCCCACCGTATTGATTCTGGCGATCAGTACCCTGACGGTTGAGGTACCGAAGACCCCGCCGGCTACCCCTCCCAACCCCACCAGACCGTAGAGGCGTTTGGCCGCGTCAGGGGTCACGCTGTCGTTGAGAAAGGCGAAAAAGGTGGCCACCATCAGGGTGGAGAAAAGATCCCCGAAGAGATAGAAGGTCCAGACCGTAATGCTCTGGGGCTTCTCTATTACAAAGGTGTAGGCAACGTAGCTGGCCAGGAAAAAGCCGGTGAAGATGAAGGTAAGCTGCTGCCGTCGGAAACGACGGGCCAGCCAGGTGAACACAACCACGGCCACAAAGGCCACCACCATGTTGAGCACCTTGGCGAGCAGTTCCGCCTGGGGACCGCTCATGTGCCAGGCAAAGAGGTCGAAGCCGCCTTTATCGTAGAACTCGATGAAAA
>JBFFBS010000321.1:0-3356 GCA_041560295.1 Syntrophobacteria bacterium
CATGAGGGCCGGCGGGCCCGCATGGGCGCAATGATGATGGCGCCTGACTACGCCTGGTGGCACGGTTTCTATGAGTGCAAGCTGCGTTTTGCCAACTATATGGAAGAGGCCAACCATCTGATTGAAACCGGCAAGAAAGCTTATGTTGCCAAAGATTTCCCCAACGCCACTGGCAATACCACGAGGCCTGCTCAGATTTTCGGGAAGGGTAAATAGGAGTCTGTAACAAGGTCTGTAACTCCGCAGTAAAAAACGCCCCGCTCTCCGGCAACGGAGGCGGGGTTTTTTCATTGTAGAATGCGGAATGCGGAGGGCATAGAGCATTGAGCATAGAGAGAGAGTTGGCAGATTGCAGCGGGCAGCAGGCAGAAATCAGAGGTAAGAGATAAGATATCAGAGGAATGTGGGCTTGCTTTCAGTTGTACGTGGTCCGTTGCAAAAAAAGCATAGCGCATAGAGCATAGCGTAAAACCTCAAATGCAAAACCGCTATGCGCTTGGCGCTCTGCGCTTTGCTGCGAACAAAGTGAGCCTCTACTGGCTACTGGATTCTTTGTTTTTCTTCACTGACACCTGACACCTGAAACCTCTCTTTCCGAGATCCGAAATCTCCTTTCCTCTTTGGCACGATTTGTGCTCTTTCTACTAGAAAATTTCTTCCTGAGATAACAGGGAACCAACAGCAAAATGTTGGGTTTAAACAAGGTGATCCTCGGTCCATATCCGGGATTCCGAGAAGATACCTCTGTCCGCTGTGCAAGGGCAAAAGCTTGAGATGAAAATCCGAACAGTTATATCAGTTTTGGCTCTATTGGCTTTCCTTTCCGCATCTGTGGGTGGCTACCTATTCTACTCTCTCACGGATTCAGCATCAGTCTTGAGTGCGAGCTTACTGATCGTTGTCTTGGTGGTATTCTTATACCGAGAAGGGAAAAAAGCCATTATTCGAGACATCATAGGACGCAACAGAGCAGAAGAGGAAGTAAGCAAACTCAACGAAGAATTAGAGGAACGAGTTATCGAGCGTTCGGCTGAACTGGTTCGGGCCAACAAGCAACTGCGACAGGAAATCGAAGAACGCAAGCAGGCGGTGGAGGAACGAATTCGTCTGGCAACTGCTGTTGATCAGGCTGCGGAAAGCGTTATTATCTCGGACAAACGAGGAACCATTCAATACGTCAATCCTGCGTTCGAACGACTAAGCGGCTTCACCAAGGATGATATTGTCGGGCGGAATTTCCGTGTTCTTAAAAGTGACACACACGACGATGATTTTTACAGGGAGATGTGGGGAACAATCACTACCGGCAAGGGGTGGGCTGGTCAGATAGACAATAGGATGAAGGATGGATCGCTTCGCCAGTTTGAGACCACAATTTCGCCCATTCGGGACGACTCGGGAGCCATTGTAAATTTTGTCTCCGTCAATCGCGATGTGACCCAGGAAGTGGCTCTTGAGGCCCAATTGCTACAGGCGCAAAAGATGGAAGCAGTGGGCACTTTGGCCGGCGGCATTGCTCACGATTTCAATAATTTGCTTCAGGTCATCCAGGGCTATACCGAAGTGCTCCTCCATGGGGTAAATGAAGACCCGTCGCACCACGAAGCACTCCAAAAGATTCATCGTTCAGCCAAGAGAGGTGCTGAACTCACTGGGCAGTTACTTACTTTCAGTCGAAAAGTCCAGAGCGAAAGGCGGCCGCTCGACCTGAACCAAGAGGTGGAGCAGGTCAAGAATCTTTTGGAGCGAACCATTCCAAAAATGATAGAGATAGAGCTTCACTTGGATAAGACCCCGGCAATTGTCAGTGCCGATCCTGTTCAAGTGGAACAGGCGCTTATGAACCTGGCGGTGAATGCCATGGACGCCATGCCCGATGGCGGTAAAATCATCATCGAGACCGAAAGAGCAACCCTCGATGAGGAATTTTGCCAGACACACTTGGGAGCAAGACCGGGCGAGTATGTGTTGTTGACCATCTCAGACACTGGCCATGGCATGAACAAAGAGATCCTCGAGCATGTTTTCGAGCCTTTCTACACCACCAAGGAAGTCGGCAAGGGCACAGGTCTGGGGTTGGCCATGGTATACGGCATAGTCAAGACCCACGAGGGCTACATAGTATGCTACAGCGAACTCGCCTTTGGGACCACGTTCAAAATTTACTTACCTGCCTTAGTACAGGGTGGGCACTGGAGTGAGGCAGGAGAAGGAGAAGACCAGCTCAAGGGGGGTGATGAGACCATCTTGTTGGTGGATGACGAGAAGTATATCAGAGAGCTGGGAGTGGAGTTGCTGACTGATGTAGGCTACGAGGTTCTTACGGCCACCGATGGAGAAGGCGCCTTGGAGCTTTACCGGAAGGAGCAAGAAAGAATTGATCTGGTTATTCTGGACCTGGTGATTCCTGGAATGGGTGGCAAGAGATGTTATGAGGAAATTCTCAAAATAAATCCACAGGCGAAGATTCTCATTGTAAGCGGCTATTCCATCAATGGTCCCGGGCAGGAAGCCATGGAAGCGGGGGCCAAAGGGTTTGTGGGTAAACCTTTCGATGTAAGCAATATGCTCACCACAATTCGCAATATCTTAGATGAAGAGTGAAAGATGCAACAGGGTGTCAGGTTTCAGGTGTCAGGAAAAGAATATATAGGCTGAAACCTGAACACTGAACACTGAAACCTTTCATTCCGAAATCTCAAATCACCTTATTCCCACGTTGCAAATAGGGATTATCTGTTATAATAGTCAAAACTTGATGTGAGATGTGCGATGTGTGATGTGGGAAGCAAAAATCCTCTTAAGTATCCGCCTGAAAATGTTTAAGCGATCGCACTAACTATTTTCTTGAAGCAGAAACTTAGTGAGCTTAAAATCATTGTTCCTATATCTCACATCTCAGATCACACATCCTCAAATACAAATAGAGGTCATAGTATGAAAGACGAGACTCTAACGACCGATTGCGGCTCTACCAGCGCAAAGCCACAAACAACCGAAGGGTGCTGAGGCCCCGAAACCTTCCCTGGTGGGGAAGTGGTGGATGAAAAGGCTACCTGGTTCAAGGGTTGGCAACAGACTCCTGTGGGCAAAGTTGCCAGTATTTCAACGCACATGGGGTTGAAAGACAAGCTAGGCGGCTGTCGAGTCAGATGGGGCATCAGGAGAATGCACTACACGGTTCCGGCCGGATTATACGCTGTTGGCGAGCCCGTTTCTGACTCTCCGGTTCTCGTTACTGCAAACTACAAGCTGAGTTTTGATCTGCTTCGTCGTGAGCTTTCGGGGAGGAACCTGTGGTTGTTGGTGTTGGAGACCTTTGGCATCAACGTCTGGTGTGCTGCCGGCAAGAGGAC
>JBFFBS010000322.1:0-3348 GCA_041560295.1 Syntrophobacteria bacterium
CAGACTTTCCTCAAATATCGTCAGAAATACATCTACTTCTTGACTGCTTACCGTCAGTGCCGGACAGATGCGGAGAGTGTTTTGGCCACAGCCCAAGAGAAGCAACCCTTTATGGAAAGCCTGTTGGATAACTTGGTCACGCCAATCACCTGCTCGTTCCTTGGTTTCTCGGTCCTTAACGAGCTCAATCCCGATCATTAGACCCATACCTCTCACATCACCTATGCATTCGAAGGACTGCTGCAGCTCACGAAGCCCCACCATAAGCTGTTCCCCCCTCACGGTGGCATTGGCCATGAGTTCCTCCTCCAACAGTTCGATGGTGGTGAGAGCCGCTTGGCATGAGATTGGATTGCCCCCAAAGGTAGAAGCATGAGAGCCGGCTTCCCAGTCCATAATGTCAGCACGGGCCACCATGGCCCCCAAGGGCAGACCAGAGGCTATACCTTTGGCCAGGGCAATAATGTCAGGTGTGACTTCGAAGTGCTCTATGGCGAACATTTTGCCGGTACGTCCCATTCCTGACTGAACCTCGTCCACCACATAGAGAATGCCATACTTTTGTGCTGTCTTATAGAGTTCCCGGTGGAATTCTGGAGGAGGCACAATGTAGCCACCCTCACCCTGGATGGGTTCGACGAATATGGCTGCCACTTCCTCGGGTGGTACCGTGGTACGAAACAAGGTCTCTTCCAGCCAGTGAACGCAGGCTGTTTCGCAATCGGGATAGCAGAGGTGATACGGGCACCGGTAGCAATAACCATATGGAATGTGGGTGATCCCGGGCACCAGAGGGTTGTAGTGCTTTTTTTGGATGGTTTTGCTTGCAGTGAGGGACAAAGCACCCATGGTGCGCCCGTGGAAGGCACCAAAAAAAGCCAGATTCAGCTCCCGGCGGGTGTGCCAGCGAGCCAACTTGAAAGCAGCTTCAACCGCTTCTGCGCCGGAGTTGCCGAAATAGACTTTATAGGCCCCGGGGCCGGGGGCGAGACTGGCAAGCTTTTGTGACAGTAGTATTTGGGGAGTGTAATAGAAATCGGTACCCGACATGTGGAGGAGTCTGTCTGCTTGCTTCTTGATGGCTGCCACAACCCTTGGGTGGCAATGCCCAGTGCCGCAGACTGCTATGCCTGAAGTGTAGTCGAGGAAAGTATTGCCATCAGGGTCATTGATCCAAAGCCCTCGAGCAGACTCAGCCACCAGAGGATATATTCTGGTATATGAAGGCGATACGAACTCGCGGTCGACATCTATGAGTTCTTTTACTCGCGGACCGGGTAGAGGGGTTTTAATCTGAGGATATTTCACGGCAATTTCTCCACAAATGAGTTATGGGCCAAGGGCTGATACAGAAAGCGCTGGCACTGGCAATCCATTATATTCCTTTTCTGACATAAGTTGCATTTGTCAAGTAAACCCCAGCACAAACCATTACTGTCCCGATCACCAGTGAAGAAGTGATCGGTTCTGCCAGCAAGAAAAACGCCAGCAAAACAGCACTTATTGGTACGAAATTAATAAATTGGCTTGCCTTCGTGGCACCAATAGCTCTTATTCCCTCATAATACCAAACAAACCCGAGGACGGTGCCGAAAAACCCCAGATAAAAAATACCGAACCATTCTATTGCAGTGTAATGGAAAAAATCCTGAACGATACCCTCTAGATAGGCTGGAATAGACAAGCCGACTGCGCCTACTACGGAGGAGTACGATACTGAAACCAGTGCAGAAAGGTCTTTCATCACTACTTTGCCAAGTAAGGAGTAGGCCACCCAACTCAGAACACAGAAAAAAATGAAGACCTCACCTAAGCCAATGTTTCCCTTAAACATTTCCAATGGATTACCCCTTGAAATTACAACTATTGCCCCGCTTACTGAAATGATAATTCCGGCAAATTGGCTCAAGCTCAATTTTTCTTTGAAGAGGTAGGAAGCAAAAAGAGCAATAAAGACAGGATTACTGGCAATAATCACAGAGGCTCTGCCGGCGTGGATGATTTTGAGGCCCTTGAAGAAAAAGACATTGTATGCGAATACTCCGGTCATTCCGAGCAGAATCAGGGGAATCACCTGTGCTTTGCTCACCGGAGGAAGCCTGTTTTCGACCTTGTAGGTAATAAAGAGAAGGAAAAGAGAGGCTACAGCGAATCTAAGAAAAGCCGCAGAAAAGGGGCCAACGTCTCTTGCAACCACCCTCCCAGCAATGAAGGTCCCCCCCCACAAAATGGCAGTTACCAATAACTTTAGATAGATAATGACCTTATTTCTTTTACTCATTGCCATGCACATCCCTGCCCGAATATTTCCTTGATGCTGGAGTCTGTTGGAGTAACGAAGTATTGAAATATTAAATTCCAAGTATCAAATATAAAGGCTTCAGGTGTCGGGTGTCAGGTTTCAGGTGTCAGGAAAAAAACATCAAAGCTGAGACCTGAACACTGAAACCTCCATCTGTCCTGAACACTGAAACCTCTGCAAACTCCGACTTGGCCCAAAGCAACAGAATTTCTGGACTACAAGCAACTATCTGGTGGGTTTGATACCTGCGGGATATTTAAGGTAAGGTGCCGCGATTCACTCTGAATCGCGGCACGGGAACGGATACAAAGTCAGTACTCTCTCAGAACCCCATTTTTTCCGGCGGCCTTCGCTCCGGGACATAGTCGTGGGGGATATTCCCCTCATTCCATTCTTGTGAGACGTAGAGGTTGCAGTAACAACTGCCGTATTCCTCCACGTCAGGCTCACGGTAGACGCACGGACAAATGATGTCTTTGTCCCCTTCTCGGTCACCGCTTGCCAGCCGACAGGGACACACCATATAGCCATAGCGTTCCTTGTTTTCCAAGAGACCCTCGAGCAGCTCAAAGGTTCTCTCTTTGTCATTACTGAAATAGTAACCTTTGGGCTCTTGCACCTTCTTTAACATCTCGTAGAGTTTTTCAATGTCCATTATTATAATCCCAGAGCTTCTTTAATCTCTTGTTCTTTGTAGCCTACGATGACCTTGTCACCAATGATTATGGTGGGAAACGAACAATTTGGATTGAACTTTTTTACATCTTCCAGGATGGCTGTACGCTCTTTACCCTTAAGCAGGTCCACGTCAGTGAATTCATACTGAATTGTGCACTCGTCCAGTAATCTCTTGACCGATTTACAGTGACTGCAAGTACTGAGTGAATACATCGTTACAGAATCTTCCGCCATAACACATCCTTTCTTTTCAATCATCTGTTGTTTATCAGGGGCTTACTGACTGGAATTTTGACACAGGTCACAGACAAAGGCAACTGACTTCTTGCTGCCCCTGACAAGAATCTGATACGAAATTTTGCGACACC
>JBFFBS010000323.1:0-3338 GCA_041560295.1 Syntrophobacteria bacterium
GCTGATGACCAGGTGGCTGACTATGTCAACACCGGCACCTGGTCTACCAAAGCCATCAAAGAGGTAGAGATTCTTGGCAAGCAGGCACGGGTGGTGGCATCTTCGGAGGACCGAGATTTCAACTATATCCCAAAAGATATTGCTTTCAATAGGGATGCTGCGTACGCTCACATAACCTCCAACAACACCATTCGAGGTACTCAGTGGCAGAGCTTTCCTGACACAGGCCATGTGCCTTTGATAAGTGACATGTCGTCCGACATCATGGGCCGCACTTTCGATGTTGCCCCATTTGGGCTCATTTATGCCGGGGCCCAGAAAAATGTGGGACCATCTGGTGTCACCCTGGTAATCATCCGGCAAGACATGCTGGAAAGGGTCCCGGGGGATATTCCCACTATGCTGAAGTACACCACCTTCGCTGAAAAGAACTCCATGTTCAACACCCCGCCTTGCTTCGCAGTGTATGTGCTGCAGTTGGTGATGAAATGGATTGAGGAATCCGTAGGCGGACTTGCCAACATGGAGCAGCTTAACAGGCAAAAGGCCGCGCTCCTTTATGACTATCTGGATAAGAGTGATTTCTATAACGGCACTGCCGCCAAGGAAGATAGATCAATCATGAACGTCACCTTTCTTTTGAAGGATTCCTCTCTCGAAGGGACCTTTATCGAGGAGGCTCTGGCAAATGGCCTGGTCGGGCTCAAAGGCCATCGTTCTGTGGGCGGTTGCCGCGCCTCCATCTATAATGCCTCAACCCTGGAGGCAGTAGAGGCTCTGGTGTCCTTCATGGCGGAATTTGAGCGCAAATATGGTTAAACGCTTAGCGCCTAGCGCAGAGCGCATGGCGAATATGCGGGATCCGGTTTGGCTCCGCCTTCAATCGTAGTCATTAGGCCACTGAAGTGGCCGTCACTACGCTCCGCTGTCATTAATATTCATATATTATTAAGACGTAATTACTCAATGACGGCCGTACGGCCTAATGACGGGCGTAGCCCTAGTGACAGCGAAGCGCGATAGCGCGAAGCGTAATGACCTAAATGCTTTTCTATTACCGCATCGAGAAAGCTATAGTGGTTGGTGGTCCCTGGTTCCGTTCTGTAGTTGACAGGGCCCCGACGGGTATTCTTCTTAAAAGTAGCAAAGCTTTCCCGCCTTACCATCCCACCACGAAAATGTGCCTTCGCCTCATGCTGCAGGATTTGAAACAAAGACGGTGCCAAGACCTGGTGGACGTGGGCTGCGGCAGCGGTATTTTGGCGCTGGCAGGACTGAAACTGGGGGTAAAACGTGCGGTTGCAGTCGATCTCGACCATCGGGCAATTATCACCAGTCGGGCAAACGCTGAACTCAATCACCTGGAGCAGCAACTTCTGCTTGTCAGAGGTTCCACCGAGGCCGTGGACGGCAGCTTTGATCTGGTGCTGGCAAATCTGCCTATGCAGGTACTCCGAGAAAAACTTCCTGAACTGTTGCGACTGAGTAAAAGTGGAGGATCCCTTGTGCTCTCAGGCTTTCAAGATCTGGACAGGTATGTGTTGGAAAAAGAGCTGAACCGCCAGGGACTTACTGTTAATCGCTGGTTGAGTGAAGATTTGGTCTTTTTCGGAGATCCCCCAACCGGGAGCTTCACCTGGATGGCCGTTCTTGTTCAGAGGGGAGACTAGCGCATCGAAAGTCAGGCTACGTGGCGAAGGACTGGGCTTTGGGCTGCCCTCTGAGGGGTGGATCATTGCAAAATATCAAATTCCAAGCACCAAATTACAAATAAATCTCAAATGCCAATACTCAATGACCAAAACAGGTTTGGAATTTGGAATTTCGGTCATTGTGATTTGAAATTTTTGTTCGGCCTAGATCTCTACTGCTAGCTAGCCCAGGCCCTGTGCCTTGCGCCTTCCCCCCTGACACCTGAAACCTGACACCTGACACCTGATATTTTGAAACTAAAATATGGATGGGATTTCAAAGCGTAAACGCTCAGTCGCAATTACTATTGCCGCCAGAACCAGGCCCAGGATGATAATGATCTCTACGAGAAAATTTCTTATCTTTGATTTCATGACTGAATCTCCGGCCCAAGGGAAATGGAGAAGAGAAAAAGCATGCGCGCCATAGAAGTAAACCCGCATCGAATGTTCGTAAGACGGATGACGCTTAGAGAAATGATCTGCATGGCAAATCTGCACACTGCAGTGTACAAGACTGCCCACAGCTGAGGGCAACCAGGGAGAAGGCTAGGCAGCCTTTTTTGCTGGATGCTCTTCCAATGTCTGGGGGTCTACTAAAGTTTCGGGCTCTTGTTCTTGACTTGGTGCGAAGTCCGCCAAGAAGCCATCGCCGGCAGCACAGAATCTACCCAACAGAATGCCAGCAGGAATGGAGATGACGAACCAAGTGACCAGAATAAGTGATAGCTTCATCGCCACTTTCCTCCTTCTTTCGAGGCAAGGCACAGACTGAAGCTAAGCGCTTCTGCTTGGCTAAGATGCAATCAGTATGCCTGGGGGGCTAGAGGGAGGTTGCTTTGATGGCAAACAAGGAGTGCTGAAATAAAAAAGCGGAGACGAAGCTCCGCGTTTGTTGATTAGCCCAAGATAGAGTAATTCTATCTCAAGAGAGAAAGTGTAGATGAAAGTATGTAATCAACACTTTCAAGAGGCCAAAGCCCCCGGCTATGCTGGGAAATCACTTACTGCTTCACAACCTGACCTCAGACCAAGAAGGACTCGAAGCACCAAAAGTGAGAATTCGCCAAGACGTTCTTACAGTGATGACTTGCGACTTTGTTCTGATAGACTGAAAAGTTTCACTGGTCCGAAAACGGATTTCGCTGAAACTGCTGCCACCTGACGCTAAACCGAGAGCGCGTCTGGAAGAGATGACAGCAGCAACATAATCATTCGCTTCGGCCGCAACAAACTCCTCATCCAATCTAAGACTTTGTTCGATAAAACGGTGTGATATTGCGTCGAAGCCAATGACACGTTCTTTAGTCACTAACAGGGCAAGAGTAGGAGATAAAATAGGGCTTCCATCATAGGCCTCCTTAGACCTCAATGGCTTTTCTATCCAACCACTCGAGGATAGAGAAATCGCAATAAAACGTTCATTCGTCAAGAGAGCACCAGTGTAACCATCAGAATCAAGCCACAAAACCTCCTCTTTTGATCTCAATTCAAGCTTAAACATGCTTTTCCCTGATTCGTTTTATGAGACCGCTGTTCAAAAATCTGCAACTCTCATGCCCGCTGCTCGGTTAAATGGGTAGTTGATTCAACGATGCAAACCCGGTGCCAATAAAAAAGCGGAGCCAAGGACTCCGCATCTTCTTA
>JBFFBS010000324.1:0-3313 GCA_041560295.1 Syntrophobacteria bacterium
AAGCAGTATACAGACGATCTGGCCGAGGTCCAATCCTTGGAAGCGCGAGTTCGGCGGCTGGAGGCTGAGATAGAGCACAACCAGGATTCCATTGCCCAGAAAACCATTCGTGCTCCCTTTTCTGGATTTGTGACCAAGGAGTATACTCAGGTTGGCGAGTGGGTGGAAAAGGGCGGTCCAATTGTCAACATGGTAGATCTCAGCAGCATTGAAGTGTTGATCGATGTTCCAGAGCGCTACATTCCCAGGCTTGTCCTGGGAGGGAGTACCCAGGTACAGGTGGATGCCCTGAACCCCGAAAAATTCACCGGCAAGATTGCTGCCATCATCGCTGTCGGGGATTCTGCCAGTCGATCCTTTCCGGTCAAGGTCTCGGTTGACAATTCCGATAACCGCATCAAAGGGGGAATGCTCTGTCGGGTCAGCCTTGCCATTGGCAAGCCCAGTTCGGTGTTGGCAGTGCCCAAAGACGCGGTGGTGAACATGGGACAGCAGCACCTGTTGTACGTGGTGCAGGAAGGAGTGGCCCAGCCTTTGCCCGTGCAACTTGGAGATACTTCGGACAGCATGATTGAAGTTAAGGGATCGATAAAAGCCGGCATGCAGGTGGTCACCAGAGGCAACGAACGGCTTCGACCAGGTCAGCCTGTTCAAATTATTAAATGAGTTCAAATTTCCAAGTTCGAAGTTTCAAGTTTAATCTATCAAGACCTAATGAGTATCATAACTTTGAACCTGGAACCTGGAAATAAAACCAGATGAAACTAGTAGACGCCTCCATTAAAAATCCCATCACCGTGGCCGTGGGGGTTATCCTCCTGGTCATGTTCGGCCTCATCGCCCTACTCCGTATTCCGGTGCAGCTCACACCTAATGTGGACAAAGCCGAGATCACCGTAAATACCATCTGGCCGGGAGCCAGCCCCCAGGAGGTGGAGCGGGAGATCGCCGACGAGCAGGAGGATGTACTCAAGAGCGTCGAAGGTCTCGTGGAAATGAAGAGTGAGAGCTTTTACGGTCGAGGCAGGGTGACCCTTAAGTTCCAGGTGGGCACCGACCCCGACGCAGCTCTCCTCAAGGTCTCCAACAACCTCAACCAGGTGCCGGAATATCCGGACGAGGCTGAGGAACCTGTGCTGGTCTCCTCCGGCAGTGAGCAGAACGCTATCGCCTGGATTATCCTTGAACGGCTTAGCGGTGACAACACCGGCATCGAAACCGAGTACCAATTCGTCAAGGACTTCGTCAAGCCTCGATTTGAAAGGATCCCCGGCGTGGCTGAGTCCGAAATCTACGGTGGCGTCGAACCAGAGATGCAGGTCATCTTCGACCCCAACGAACTCGCGGCCCACCGTATCACCATAGCCGAAGTCGCTGCCGCCTTGAATCAAGAAAACGAAAACATAAGTGCGGGAGATTTTGACGAAGGTAAGCGCAAGTTCATTGCCCGAACTGTGGGGCAATACCAGTCTCCAAATGATGTGGAAAACGTCGTGATCAAGTACATCAATGGTGCCCCCATTTATGTCCGTGATATTGCAGAAGTCAAGCTTGGTTACGCCAAACCCACGGCCACAGTTCACGAAAAGAACCGCCCTACAATAGCTGTCAACGCTAAACGCCAGACAGGAGCAAATGTCCTCCAGGTAATGATGGGAGTCCGGGAGGCAATCGCCGAGATGAACGCAGGGTTACTCAAAGAGCGGGGGCTGCGGCTGCGCCAGGTTTACGACGAGACCGAGTACATCGAAAGTGCCATTGACCTTGTGCGCCAGAACCTCTTTGTAGGAGGAACCCTGGCAGTGCTGGTGCTCATCCTCTTTTTGCGATCCATCAATAGCACCCTGATCATCGCCACCGCCATCCCTATAAGCGTGGTGGGCACCTTCCTGATGATGACCTTTTTCGGCCGTAACATCAACGTCATCAGCCTGGCGGGACTTGCCTTTGCCGTGGGAATGGTGGTGGACGCGGCCATCGTGGTCTTGGAAAACATAGACCGTCACCGCAGCCTCGGGGAAACCCGAGTTGAGGCCGCCTATAAAGGTACTACCGAGGTTTGGGGCGCGGTGCTGGCCAGCACCTTGACTACCATGGCAGTCTTTATCCCGGTGGTGTATGTGCAGGAAGAGGCCGGTCAGCTGTTCAAGGACATTGCCATTGCCATCAGCTGCGCGGTGGCCCTGAGCCTGATTGTATCCATAACGGTTATCCCCACTTTCTCCGCTAAAATTCTCGGCTATTTTCGCGAACGGCGCAAGGCTAAATCGGCAGCCAAGCGGAAGCAACTGAGTACTGTGCCAACCAACCCGGGCTCTGAACCCGACACCACCAAGGGTTCTGGGTTAGACAACGGAATTCAAGCATTTAATAACTCCGTCAGGTTGTTGGACCGTTTTGCCCACATATTCACTGAAGGAGTGGCCAACCTCAACTATAGAGTCACCGGCTCTGTACCTGCTCGGGTGGCAATAGTGGTTGCCCTCACCGGGTTCTCGCTGGCCATGGCGTTTTTCTTATCTCCCCCTTCCGAATATCTTCCCGAGGGCAATCGTAATTTTGTTTTCAGCCTTCTCCTTCCCCCTCCTGGCTATAATCTAGAAGAACTGGACCAGATCGGTGCTGTTATTGTCAACGAACTGGAACCCTATTGGAAGGAAGATGGGAGTGTCGAATACCGAGAACCCCGAATCCGTAACCTCTTTTACGTCGCTCTCGGTCGTATAATGTTCGCCGGTGCCTCCACTCAAAATCCCCTTAGGGCCAGAGAACTGGTTCCCATTTTCAAGAGGGAGCTAAAAAAGATCCCTGGTTTTTATGCCACATCCTATCAGAGCAGTCTTTTTGGCCGCGGTATTAGCTCTGGCAGGACCATTGATGTGGACATTACCGGGCCGGACCTGACGCGCCTCGTACAGTTCGGAGGTCGGATATTCGGTCAGGCCATGCAATTGCTGCCTGGCTCACAGGTGCGCCCCATTCCGAGTCTCGACCTGGGAAACCCAGAAATTCAAATTACCCCTGATCGGGTGCGAGCCGCCAGTCTGGGACTCGCTGCCCGCGAAATCGGCCAGGCTGTGGACACCTTGCTCGACGGCCGTAAAGTAAGTGATTACCAACACGACGGCAAAGAAATCGACCTCACTTTGATGGGTATCTCTTCTTTTACGAACCGAACCCAGGATTTTGACAATCTTTTATTGAGAACTGCAGACGGTCGACTAATCACCTTGGGATCGGTGGCAGATGTCCGCTGGGTGGCCGGACCCACTCAGATCAATCACATCGAGCGCCAGAGAGCAATTACTATTCA
>JBFFBS010000325.1:0-3300 GCA_041560295.1 Syntrophobacteria bacterium
ATCAATTGGCCTTTCTGAGTTGAACCCTCTGTACTCATAAGTAAATCCTCACTATTTTCGATTGTGGCTCTTGAGTTCTCAATTATGACACAAATTCAAGCCGGATGTGAGATCTGAGATGTGGGATACTAAATGCCAAGAAGAATGTGAAATCTCACATCGCATATCACACATCCCACATCCTTACCCAGGATTTGCTTCGTGCGTCGTACTTTGTATTTCTTACTACTCCCTTCGCAAAAGAATTGCTCGCCATTCTTCCGTGGCCCGACTGTCCACCACTGTAAAGTAATGAGTCTCGAAGCATTTGGCAACCACTTCCACCTGCTCAGCCAATATACCTGAGAGCAACAACAAGCCCTTTGCAGAGACGTGCCCCGCCAGATCATCTGCCATCTGAGTGATCAGGGATGCGGTGAGGTTTGCTACCACTACATCAAAGGTCTGCTCCACCTGATCCAGGGGAGTAAGACTGACTGACATTATCCCCACAACCCCGTTTCTCTCAACATTGCGCTGTGCAGCTTCAAGGGCTTCAGGGTCGATCTCCAGACCCAAAACCCGCTGCGCCCCAAGGCGTGCA
The DNA here is from genome assembly GCA_041560295.1 of Syntrophobacteria bacterium. Taxonomy (GTDB): domain Bacteria; phylum Desulfobacterota; class Syntrophobacteria; order BM002; family BM002; genus BM002. Next base: position 584 of record JBFFBS010000325.1, read on the forward strand.
GCAACAATTCCCAAAATACCGCTGCCGGTGCCCACGTCCAATACAGATTGAGCCAGATGCCCCTCTCCCGCTGAGGTACCGGTGAGAATGTGCTCCAGTATTTGGATGCAAAGAGCTGTGCTCGGATGATTACCGGTGCCAAAGGCCCGTTCCGGATCGATTTCTATAACAACCTGATGTGCACTTGACTCATAAGGTTCCCAACTGGGTTTCACCACCATACCTTTGCCAATTCGTATGGGTTTAAAAAAGGTTTTCCAGGATTCTGCCCAATCTTCATCATGCAGGTTTTCCTGAATTACTTTTAGTGTTGGCAGTTCTGGGTACAGCTGCTGAAGGTCCTTGTAGTAACGGTGCAACTGCTTGAGGCAGTATCGAGCTTCTTCGCCCTGACGGCAGTACGCTTTGATCCAGTTGCCTTTCAACTCTACACCCCGGCCCGTTTGCTCCACCAGAAAGTCCGCCATAGGGTCCCGCACGACTTCCGGCGACCACACAGACAGGCAAACCCATTTCATTTCTCATCTCTCATTGTTCATACATAACTGTATATTGAATACTATAACTCTAATACAGTTGAAAACGAGAAAGGTGAATTGTCAAATGTTAATTTGAAATGATGTGATGCCTTGCGCTCTTTGATTTGGCTAAACAGCCGACCCGGTTTTTGCCCTCTCCGCCGCCATCATCCTCATTTTCTGCTGGAATACTACCAGAGCGTAAATGGCTATACCGAGCGGATAGAAGTAATACTTCATGGAAAGATCCACATGGAAAAGCGAGGCGACTCCACCCGGGTGAAAAAGGGTGAACCATGCCGCCAGAAAGAAAGGAATCTCATACAGTTTGTTCTTGGTCAGACACCACCCCTGGGCAAAACACTCAAAAGAAGACATCCCAATCAGGGACATGATGAAGATCATGATACCCTGTGGCCAACTATTGATGTTGTGTAGTATCAGCTCCGGATTGAATACGAACATGAAGGCGATACAGGAGGTCCTTATATCATACAAAAAGCCCTGGATGCCGGTGGGAATCGGATCAGACTCCGCTATGGCAGCGGCAGCATAAGCGGCAAGACCCACGGGTGGCGTATCATCAGCCAATATGCCGAAGTAGAAACAGAACAGATGAGCAGCCATCAGTGGAATGACAAAGTCAAAAAGGCCTCCCACTTCAACAATGATTGGCGCCGTCAAAGATGCCATTACGATATAGGTGGCTGTGGTTGGAAGTCCCATGCCGATTATCAGACTGGCGATGGCGGTGATGAGAAGCAACAAAAAGATATTACCGTGGGAGAGGATCTCCACAACAGCTGATATCATTCCTCCGATGCCCATGTTGACAACGCCCACGATTATTCCCGCGGATGCACAGGCAAGGGCCACCGACATCATGTTCTTGGAGCCCTGGATAAAGCCATCCCGAATAAGCAGAAATCCACTTTTAATGGCAGAGCCGATTCCCCTCTTCTCCAGGACCGCTTTTCTTATTTCCTGGTAGAAGATAACCACAAACAAGAGCATTATGGCTCTGAAAGCTGCCAACTCAGGAGAGTGGCGAAGATAGATGAGTTCCCACAGCAACATTGCCAGTGGAATCAAGTAGTGGACGCCCCCCTTGAGCGTACCCAAGAAGCTGGGGACATCTTCCTTGGGAAGGCCTTCGATCCCCAGTTTTGACGCTTCAAGATGAGCTATGCAAAAAAGTCCGAAATACGAAGCGAAAGCCGGAATAGCGGCGGCTTTCACTACCTCGATGTAAGGCACGTTTACGTATTCGGCAATGATGAATGCCGCCGCCCCCATGATAGGCGGCATTAACTGTCCGTCTGTACTGGCGGCAACCTCGACTGCCGCCGCTTTCTTGGCGGGATAACCGATTTTTTTCATCAGGGGTATGGTGAAGGGGCCGGTGGTAACGATATTGGCAATGCTGGATCCGGACACCAGGCCAGTGGCACCGCTCGCCACAATGGCAGCCTTCGCCGCACCCCCCTTGAACCGGCCAAGAAAGGAGAGAGCAAGGTCGGTAAAAAATTTTCCTGCCCCCGCCTTGTCCAATAAAGCACCCAGGAGCACAAACAGGTAGACAATGGCAGAGGATACTCCCAGGGGAATACCGTAGATTCCTTCTGTTGAATTGGTGATGTTGCTCAAGTATTTGCTGAGTGAAACCCCTTTGAATGCTATAAGGTCGGGCATATAGGGCCCAAGGAAGGCATAAAGCGTAAAACCAAGGGCAATGACCGAGAGAGCCGGCCCGATTATTCTTCTTGTCGCCTCAAGGAGTAGTATTACCAGGATCGTTCCGGAAATCATGTCCATAGTGGACGGTGCTCCGGCCCTCATGGCGATTCCTTCATAGAATATCGCCAGGTAGAGTGCGGTAAACGCTCCTAGCATAGCAAAAACGTAGTCAATAAGCGGGATTCGCTCGGTGACCGAGAGGAAGCCAAGATATTTCTTGGGTCGTTTAAAGCATGGCATTAAAAGAAAGAGAAGAGCCATGGCGAAAGCAAGGTGTATAGCCCTTTCCTGGGTGCTGTCAATCACGAGAACACTGGGGAGCGCCAGCTGAAAAAGCGCCCATGAAATGGAGATAATCGCTACCAGATAGTATTCGAATGGACGCAAATCACGGACTTCAGCCCGTTCTTCTCTCAGGAGCTCTTCTGCGGTTTTTGCTTTTATGTCTTTTGCCATTTTAGC
>JBFFBS010000326.1:0-3277 GCA_041560295.1 Syntrophobacteria bacterium
CGTGACGATGGAATCAGACTCTGTCGGCATCCAGCCGATTCCTGCCAGTGGCGCGATCTGGTCAGAGCCACTGCCCGTGCCATCCTCGAAATCACCGAGATCCTTGAGCCACTCCACACCCAAAGCGTACTTGACCTTGATACCGAAGGGCTGGCCATCGGTGAGGAAGAGTCCCTTGAGCTGCAGTACCTCAAGATCGGTTGACCAACTACCGGTCTGATCAGTGTAGACAAGGCGTAGTTCGTTGGTGACCTTAAATCGAGGATGCAGCATGTAGGCGCCTTCGGTCTCGAAACTCATCTTCTCGGTATCGGGGTCTATATCGAAATACCGATAGCGCAGATCCTGGAAATTCACCACAGCAGTCGGATTGGATGCATCGGCTCCGGCAGCAGCAGCGTCCCATTCCTCCTCTTTGTTGTCGGCGGTGGCTGTTGGTGCTAAAGCGGCAATAACTATTAAGGCAACTAGGACCTCAAAGACTATTTGAACGACTGTTTTTCTAACCATGCTGATAATCTTACCGCTGAAGTTCAGTCGTACTTAATCGGCCATTTAACTCCGTATTTTCCCTGAAACTCTTTTGTATCACGGCTTTCGGCCTTCGTGGTACTGTTTTTCAATCTTATTTCTCTTGGATCAAGCTCTGATAGACGATTCCCACAAAAGCATCAGGCTTGAGAAACCCGCCTCCCCATTCACTGTCAAAATCTTGGGTTGGTCGTGAGAGCTTTATCTCTTCCAAGGTCTTTCCTGCCTGAATTTGTGATTGGATCCGGTCCCGGATTTTAGTGAGCATATCACGGTAGGCAGTAAGCCCCTGCTTATCCGTAAGCATCCCATGGCCTGGAATTATGCGGGTTTTGTCATCGATCATGCCAAGGATCCGATTGGTAGCATCTATCGTCCCACCAATGGATCCTCCATGTTCAATGTCAATAAAAGGGTACATGCCTGCGAATAGAATATCACCCGTGTGGATGACATTGGCGTCGGTAAAGTAGGCCACGGCATCTCCATCGGTATGAGCCCGCTTCATATGAAAGACATCGATGCGTTGATCGTTGAGATGAAAGGCGACATCTCGGCTGAACGTGATCACCGGAAGTCCTTCTTTGGAAAGCGCCGGGATTGTTCGATTGAAAACCGTCAAGACTTGATCGGTACTCAAGCGCTTCCGTACATTTTCATGGGCGATGATCACGGCGCCGGCTTCGCCCATATTCTCGTTACCCCCGGTATGATCATAGTGCCAATGCGTGTTGATCACGAAACGAGTCGGACCAGAGGTGAAACTCGCTATGGCGGTCTTGATTTTTTCGGTCAGCGGCGCAAATTGATCATCGATCATGAATACACCATCTGTTCCGGACGAAACACAGATATTACCCCCTTCACCCATTAACATATGAATTCCTGGTTTGACCTCCACCACTTTAATCTGAACTTTGCTGAAGTCCCGAGTGTGGCCCAAAGAGGTGATCAGAACCAAGAACATTATTCCTATCATTGTTCCCAGTAATCGGTGCTTTTTCATGAGAGCCTCCTGTAAAAACCAAAGTCTTTACAAGCTAAAGCAGAAAACACTTATGTCAATAGAAGCAGCTACCCGCTCGGGTGCATTCTTGTCAATATTTGCTGGGTAAAAAGGAAGGTGGTGAAGTGTGAATTACATCCCTTAATGTACACTTTAGACTTCTCAGGACTCGGGACAAAATGCTGGGAGTAGTACCTTCCGGATGTGGGTTAAACCTCTTCTGCCAATCTCGACTCTCTCCTCACTCGAGCCTCTCGGTTACGCCTTTTTTCATCTTCGGATTCCAATATGAGAGGTGGAACTTTCTGAGGCCGTCCCTTTTCATCCAATGAGACATAGGTCAGATATGCTGAAACCGTGTGCCGAACCTCACCAGTGAAAAGATCTTCCGTCTCGGCTCGAACACCGATCTCCATTGAAGTGTCTCCTACCATGTGGATGCTGGCCTTGAGGGTAAGAAGGTTTCCGACAAACACGGGGTGATGAAATGAAAGTCTTTCAATAGCAGCAGTCACCACGTTGCTTCGTGTGTGCCGGAAGGCAACCACACCGGCTGCCTCATCAATGTGTTTGGTGATAACGCCTCCGTGAATGCTTCCTGCGGGATTTGCATCTTGCGGCATCATGACGTGTGAAAGAGTGACACTGCTTTCTTGGACTGTTTTTCCCTCCATCTTTCTCTCCTCGTAAATGTTATGATTACAGCAAGACCACCGGCACGAATATAGTCCAGAGTAGGTCTGAATGAAGGTGAACCATAGAGAAAGTCTAAATCCGAAATCCGAATATCGAAATTCGAAACAAATTCGAATTACCAAAATCCAAATGACCGAAACATCAGATAATTCTTTTCGAGAAGTAACGTTTTGAACATTTGATAATTCGGATTTTGTATTTGTTTCGTGCTTCGAATTTCGTATTTCGAATTTGAGTGCGAAGCACTATTATGTGTTTCTGCGGTTTTTAAAACCATATATCAAACTTGCTATTTCCCGGTATGCAGAGCCAAGGTCAACCAGTGCTGAGCACGTTTGGAGGAGGTTAGTGACTATGCAGGAAAACACGTGCTATCTTTGCGGTGCCTTGATCAGAGAGGATCAAATCATGGTTACCAGAATACCGATTTGGGCCACAGCTACAGAAGATGATCCGGCACAATGGAAAAATACCGATGTGGCCATGGCCTTCATAAACAATGAAGGTGAGGTCGTTCCCCTTTGCATGAACTGTGCTCTGGACGCGACCATGCGTTGCTGGCAGCGGATACAAAAAACATAGAGGCACAAGGTACAAGGTTCAGGGCACAGGGCAAAAACACTAAAAGAAAACTTATTCTCTCCTTATGCCTTGCGCCTTGCGCCCTTCCGTTTTTAGAACTGAAACGGTTGCGCCACCATCATCTGCACTCCCACCTGTTCTTCTGACACTGCAGTATCAATTCGGATCACGAGCCCCTTGGCCCACAAACGCAACCCTAAGCCCGCGCACCACTTCATGTCTTCATGCAGCCTACTGACGCCCCAATCGGGGGCCACGCGCCCGATCTCCACAAAAGGAACAAATTGAAGCCATTGGATCCCAACATATTCCTGTACCCGCTCCCAGTTTTCAAAGGGATTCCACCGCGGAATCATTCTATATTCCGCCGCATAGTAGATGGCCGCCTTGTCGCTGAATCGCTGCGATGGATATCCCCGCAGACGCCAGAGCCCGCCCAGAGTGGCACCGGCATAGGTCGGC
>JBFFBS010000327.1:0-3274 GCA_041560295.1 Syntrophobacteria bacterium
ACCTTCTGAAGAGTGGCTGATTCCTAACCCGGATTATTGACTGGGAAGAATAAATAAAGAAGCTAGGCGCTAGTGATGGAGTGGTGGACTAAGATAGACTTATAAAATCCCTAACACCAAGCACCGAATCTCAGGGTTCTTGGGTGTCAGGTGTCAGGTGTCGGGTGTCGGGAAAAAACATAAAAGCTGAAACCTGTCGAAGATCCCGTCTGAAGCGAAGCGGCAGCGGGAAACACTGAACACTGAAACCTCCATCCTGGCTAGAAGTTACAAAGACAATTCTGAAAGACTTCAAAGTGGAAAACGATCTTAGAGAATGCATCTTATGCGAACACAGGTGCGGTGTAGACCGTTTGGCTGGAGATCTTGGCGTCTGTCGCATGTCCACTCCTGTAGTCGCATCCAGGACTCTCCATCCTGCCCCTCCCGAAAGCTATACCATCTTTGTCGCAGGATGTAATTTCAAGTGTTTGGGTTGTCAGAACTGGACCATATCCCAATTTCCAGACAACAGGATGGCTGTTGAAGGATACGTGGAGCCAGAGTTTCTCGCCAGGGAATCCGTGCGGATGCTTCAGTCAACCGCAGGCACTCTTATGGGTGCGGACAGGATCTTTTTCTCTGGCGGTGAGCCCACTATCCACCTTCCTTTCATTGAAAAAATTGTGGCCGAGTCCCGGCGGTTCAGCCCCAACTTGAAAGTCAATTTTGACACCAACGGCTTTATGACTGAGAAGTCCCTCCACAGAGTTCTTGGCTTCGCCACCTCTCTAACCTTCGATATCAAAGCCTTCTACGACGACACCATGAGGGCTATCTCTGGAACACCTGTTGACCCCATCTTGAGAAATGCTGAAATAGTAGCTAGAACTGCCAGTGACAAGCTCTGGGAGTATCGGATAGTTGCCATTCCTGAAGTGAACGAGGAGGACATTGAGCCACTTTGCCAATTTCTCGCTTCCCTCTCCAAAGAACTTCCTGTTGCTTTTCTCGCTTTCAGGCCGAACTACGTCCTGGATGAACACCTTGGGGCAACAAGAGAGCTCATGCAAAAATGCGTTGACCTGGCAAGAGGGGCAGGGTTAAAAAACGTCAGTTATGCTGGAATGACTAATATTCCAGGCAAGAAAGGTATTCTTTTGGAAGAGGTGGAAGGGGCCTACGAAAGGCCAGGTGCCAAATTGGCCGCTTCGTATGCCCGCTCAAAGGGCTGCACCACTCACCCCAGGAACTGTGGTGAATGCCCTTCCATGAGCAAATGCCCCCTTAAGAAGTATATACCTATGAGAAGTTGCTAATAGGGCATGGAGCTGGATTATTGCGGATTTTAAAAGCCGAAATAAAAACTAGAATTGGGAACCCGCTTGTCGCAGTTAGAGATTGCGGTTCGGGACCGAGAGAAGCAAAGCGAGCGCGAACTGGAGAAAGATGATGGTAATAGCGAAAGATGAAAATGTCGTTTTGGCTGGAGATATAGGGGGGACCAAAACGAATCTGGGTCTCTTCTCTCGAGGTAAGAGACGTCCCGTGGCAAAGATAATTGAGACTTATCCCAGCCGCGAGGCACCGCATCTGGAATCCATTATCGAGCAGTTCCTAAGTAAACATCGTACCCCCATTAAAAGTGCGTGCTTTGGCATTGCTGGGCCAGTTATCAGTGGTCGGAGCCAAACTACAAACTTACCCTGGGATGTCTCTGAAGTAAAAATAAAGAACCGCTTCAAGTGGTCGCAGGTTGGTCTGATCAATGACTTGACTGCCACCGCTTATGCAGTACCTCTTTTGAAAAGCCGAGAGCTTCTTTCCTTGAATAAGGCGAAAGCGAGGAAAGAACAAAACCTCGCGCTTGTAGCCCCGGGCACAGGTTTGGGAGAGGCACTGCTTATCTTTGGGGAGGGTCACTACATCCCCGTCGCTTCCGAGGGTGGACACGCGGATTTTTCTCCGAATAATGAAGCAGAAGTTGAACTATGGCGCTACCTTTCTAAACGTTTTGGGCACGTAAGTACGGAGAGGGTATTATCGGGTCCTGGGTTGGTGAATATCTATTCATGGCTTAGGGATTCAAAACGCTTCAGTGAACCTGCCTGGCTGGTCAAGAGAATGGAGGAGATTGATCCGGCAAGGGCGATCGCTGAAGCCGCACTCAATGAGAAACATCCACTGTGTGTGGCCTCTCTGAATGCGTTTGTCTCCATATTGGGAGCTGTCGCTGGAAACCTGGCCCTAACAGCAATGACTACTGGTGGTGTTTATCTCGGGGGTGGGATACCGCCAAAAATATTACCCAAACTGGAAGAGCCGATCTTCATGAAGGCTTTTACCAACAAAGGTAGGTTCAAAGAGTTTCTTGAGAGAATACCCGTACGGGTCATTCTCAACGATAAAGCAGCGCTCTTGGGTGCAGCCCAGTGCGCCTTCCGTGCCTAGTGCCTAGTTCTTAGTGCCTCGTTCCTCCTGTCCGCTACCAGCTGTCCGCTCTATTTTCCCATGCCCTATGCCTTCTTAGCATTGAAAATCTGGAAACGGTCCCAATCGTCATACCGGATATCCGCCGGCGGCGGATTCCGGAATGACGGGCTTGGTGCTCGCACAGAAAATATTGAGTTTTTCATAAATTAGTGGAGGAGATTAGGACTAGATAGGATGAGGATATGGTGTGATTAACTCTGTCAATTTGTAGATAACTACTAGAATTGCCTGATATTACTGTTATTTTTTTCAACAATTTATTATTAATAACACTTACTTTTACGATATTGACTGCAAAGGTTATTAATATAACTTGAAAATCGCCGTTTCTTAAATTTTTGCTTTGACACCTAATTGATTTTACGCTAGAGTCTCATGAATAAACTGAGACAGATGTAAATTAATGCTAGATATTGGCACATTTTTTCACACTTTCGTCTTTTACAAATACGATTGCTAACTCATGTTTTTCTTTTGTTACTCTCTTTATTCTACCACACACATTGATTACATTAGTTCTTTCTTTATCTACAACTATATCATCAGCATATAATTGTAAGTTGACTGTCTCGTTTTTATTAAAATTGGCCCAATTGTCTAATCGAATCAGGGCACCATTTGTACTTACATCAACAATAGTACCTTTAGTATTTTTTCTCGGTTCCCTGTTACTGACTACAACTTTGAAAGACCTCGTTACTCGACGATACTTCCTTTTCTCTTCATGATAATATTCACATTGGTTGCAAGTATCAGTCGCAGCTTTGAGCTGAGAGGGCTTGAGTAATTGAGGAATCAAATA
>JBFFBS010000328.1:0-3230 GCA_041560295.1 Syntrophobacteria bacterium
AAACAGGTGGCATGGCCGTCAAAACTCGGCAATGGTTCATGGCCGTCTATCTCGCGAATCAGGTTTTCCACCACGGTGTACGACATATAGTGTGCCACCGACCCTGCCTTGGAGGTGGGCACGTTGGTGGCATCCCCCAGCACATAGACCCGGTCCGCATTCTGAGCTTTCAGGGTATGCTGATCCACCTGCATATAGCCCATGGGATCGCCAATACCGGAGTCGGTAATGGCCTTATCACCGAAATTGGGCGGTATGGCCACCAGGAGATCGTAGCCCACTTTCTCACCCTTGTGGGACTCGATGGTCTTTTCGTTACCATTAACCTTGGCCAGATCGAAATACGGCGTTACTTTAATGTTCTTCTTATCGGCAAATGATCTTAAAGCCTTTGCCGCCACTGGCTTGGTGAAGATATTATCGATAGGGGTTACGAACTCGATCTCAACCTTGTCCCTGACACCGTTCACCTGGAAAAACCAGTCGGCCATAAAGACAAACTCTATGGGGGCGATGGGGCATTTGTAGGGAAATTCGGCAATATTGAGAACAACCTTGCCCGAATCGAAGTACTTCAGCTTCTTGCGCAAGGCCACTGCCCCTTCCAGGGTGTAAAAGTCGAAGATGTCTTCACGCCAGACGTCAATCATGCCTTCCACTTCGTCGGGGACGATCCTGCAGCCGGTGGCAATCACCAGATAGTCGTAGTCGTAGCTGTCACCCTTTTCAGTTTCCAGCCTCCGCTGCTCAGTGTCGACCTTGGTGACGTTGTCGACAACGAAGTCAACTCCTGTGGGAATGAAGTCTCTCTTCGGCTTCAGGACATCGTCGCTCGAGTAGATGCCAAAAGGGATAAAGAGATACCCGGACTGGAAGTGGTGCTCCTCGTTCTTGTCAATAACGGTGATCTGCCACTCGCTGTCGTCCATCTCTTTGCGCAAATTGGCAGCAACCATAGTGCCGCCCGCCCCAGAACCCAAAATTACAATCTTTCTCATGATGTCTCCCTCCTTCTTATTGAGAATTGCAAGACTCTGATGTACGTAAGGTGCTATGATCTTTAAACTGAATATTTGTCTTTTGGCTCGGAGGCAAATAATTTTACCTTGCCTTAGCGCTTCAAGCTTCTGTTGAGAACCGAGGCTAAACCAAAAGCTACAACCTCAGGAAAATCGAGATCCGAAACGAAGGTCTGGATTCAGGAGCGACTTCAGCTCCAAAGAGCCGCGAATAAAAGCAGATGGGGATTTTTTAAAAGACCTAGTTGTTTTCCATAACGAGACCCCTGCAAGCCAGACCAGCGCTGTGCGTTTGCTCGACCACATAAGTTGCTGCCGGCGGAATCGGTTCCGCGTTTTCAACATGGCCCACAGCTTACCCGGCCGAGCATGAAACCAGAGCTCAAGCCATTTAACAGCGAGAAATATCTTCGAGGGGGATAGGTTAGGCTGGGAAATAACCTGGTGGCGATAGTCCCACTTGCTAAGATCGTGCTGAACAACAGAGTGGTCCCTGACCTGACGCCCCAAATCAGTCCAAAGTCTGACCTCGCGCCCCGTGTTAAGAAGCGGACCACCGAGCATCAGAAGACCGAGAGGAATTTGATGCCCAGTGCCAAACTGGGAGGCAAGTGTTAGATATGGCGGGTTAATAAGTGAAATTTTCATAGGCATTGAACGAGCGCTCGATATCAGTAAATCTCCGACTCAGCATGAAGGTTAGCTTTCCTTATTCCTCATACCTCTTGGCATCATAGACAAAGGAGAATTTCTCCTCACAGCAGTCAGGACACCAATTAAATGTATGGTCCACCCAGTTACCACAGGAACAGATCCATTGGTCCTTTAGTGTTTCAACAAGCATGATTCCTCTCCTGAGAGTTTTAAGGTTCTGAACGCCACGTTATTTCGCCAAGAGTTTTTGTCCTCAAGGAACCGATATCCCTGCAACTGTTTCAGTCCTCGCAAATGCTCCTAATCCAGTAAATCACTTCCTCCATATCCACCGGCTTGCTGAGACAGGCGTAGATGTGTTTGCTCATTGCCTCTCGGAGTTCCGGATGAAAGGTACGACTTGAAAGTCCTATTAAGCACACGAGAGGATTGTTTTTCCTGAGTTTCCTTATGTAACGGTTATCCACAGCAAGTGAATCCAGATCCAGAATCACCACGTGGCGGACCCCTTCCTCAATGTTTCTTTCTAGGGTATCCAGTGAATGGACTGAGCTGGTTCGGCAATGTTCGCTTTCCAGTGCAGAGCGCAGCTCCTGAGCCTGCTCTTCATCGCCGCCCACCACTAAAATTGGCACTCGAGGTTGCATCTCGATCCACGAATAGATGTATATATTGTTGCTGAGTTCCAAGCTGTCCAGAGCACTCAGTCCTGTGTTTGTGTAGAGCTGTCTTCACACATGCAGATCGTACGGAACTTAGCGTTTGGAAGGTTAGAAAAAGTCCCACAATGTAGGAGCAATTCCTATGCCAATGCTACGGATTTCGGGCTTGGGATGGTAGTGCGGGAAGAGAGGAATGCGGGAGTTTTCTTTGTTAAGTATTTGAAATCAAATAAAAAGACGGCAGAAAATATTTAAGAGCAATACGCTGAATTCAGTCGGATAGGTGGTGTCATTCCGTACCAGAAAGGGGTGTAAAATTATTCAATCTGTTTGGATCCAGTACAATATATAGTTTATATAAAATTTAGTATTGAGAAATTAGTATGTTACTGCTGTATTGATTCCGTACACTTTCCCTATCCTCACTACTCTAGCCCGGATTCTTTACTTTCTGTCCCGCTGATGCGGGTTAAAGGCGCCGAAGGGGTGGGCACTAAATATGCTCTTCAGCAACTTTTGGTGCTCCACATCGGTGATGGGACCCGTGTTTACTGTTCTACCGATTTTGTCGCCCTCAGCTGTGGAGACTTTTTTTTCAGGAAAATTAAGGTGGCAGCCTATACATACTCCCACTCTCTCCATGTTGTCACGCTGCTCTTTGTTGAGAGGCCTGGAGCCCGGCCAGTGGTGGCCTACAGTCTGAAGTTGCTTTCCTTCACGGGTAACCACCTGGTCCAAGTCCATGGGCAGCTCTGGAATGGCTGCAATCTGGATTTGGGTTCTATTGGTAACCAACTCCCCCTTCACCGTGGCAGCGTCCACGTAGACGTTCTCGCTCGACTTTTTCATGAATCGCCCATCGTAGATGCCGTAACCCAGTGCCTTGCTGGAACCG
>JBFFBS010000329.1:0-3222 GCA_041560295.1 Syntrophobacteria bacterium
ACGTATTTGATGAGTGCCCTATAGGCAACAAATGACCAGTGACCCATTCCTTGAGCCAAGCTCATGACTGAAGATACCGATCTGTTTTCATCCCTAAAGGATGATTATCGCGAGGCCCTCGAGCATTTCAACGACGCCTTACTGCGGTTGGAAAATCAACCAGAGGATCGAGACTCTATAGATAGGGCCAGCAGGCAACTACACAATATCAAAGGATTTGCCAACCGGATGAGGGCTCCAAAGCTTGGTCAGCTGGCCCACATTCTTGAGGATGTTCTGGTAGCAGTAAACGAGGACCGTTTACCTTTTGGCGAAACTCTTGCCAACCTCCTCTTCGACGGGATGGATCTTTTTGTGCATTACCTCCGAACGAGAGATGTACCCTCCGACAAGGTAGCCGAACTGGTTGAGGAAGTCGAACCCTTGCTGTTTGCTGCCATGGAGGCCGAGAGCGCTGCCAAGGATATGGAGCCGCTCCTGCCGGACTTTATCGCAGCTGCTCGCGACAATGTGGAAGCAATTAATCGAGGGCTGTCCATCCTGGAAAAAGAACCCGCGAACAAAGAGTCTTTGCAGGAAGTCTATCGCAATGCCCACAGTCTGAAAGGGTCGGCTATGACCATGGGATTCGAGCGCATGGGAAAGCTGGCTCATTCTATGGAAGACGTGCTTCGCACTCTGCAGAAGAACCAGCTACCGGTAACCCCGGAAGCCTGCGATGCTCTCTTTGAAACCAATGACGCTCTCAGCGTGATGTTGGATACCCTGGCGGCGAGCAAGCGGATTAAGGTGGACGCGGAAAGCACCATGGCACGGCTGGCCAGTTTAATACCGGAACTCATACTCGAAGATGATACCATGGTGGCGGAACCGGTTCGAGCCGTCATTGAACCGGCCCTGGTTAGCGAGACCACAGTTCCGGCCGTGGATACCGTGCGGGTACCAACAACCAAATTGGACGAACTCGTAAACCTTTCAGGAGAGGCGGCTATTGCCCAAATCCATCTGGCCAATGAAATAGATGCTCTGGTGAGCATTCGTGATCGGTGGCAACGGTTGCAGCTCCATGAAACCGGCTCCCTCCATCTGCATGATCCTGAGATGGATAGTGGAGCCAGCCTGGTTACCCAGCTCTTGGAGCTTGGCAGTACTATGGACGAGACGAGCCGTCGGTTGCAAGAGGCTGCGGAAAATACCGGGCGCCATATTGAGAGCCTCCAGCATCGCAGCATGGAAATTCGCATGCTGCCGCTGGTACTCGTATTGAATACCTTGCCCAGGGCAGTACGCGATCTCAGTCGACAATTCGGCAAGAAAGTTAATTTCAAGGTGGAAGGAGAACAAACAACTATTGACAAGCGCATTCTAGAGCAGATCGGCGACCCTCTTGTCCACTTGCTGAGAAACGCTCTGGACCATGGCATTGAGACGCCCAAAGTTCGACGCAAATCTGGCAAAACGGAGACGGGAACCATCAAACTGGAGGCAAGGCAGGAAGGTGGTAAAGTGCTGATAATTCTTGAGGATGACGGTCAGGGCATCGATCCTCTGCGCCTGCAGGAAGCGGCTATAGACAAGGGACTTGTGGAGGAACACGATGTAGCAGATTGGACCCAGGCCCAACTTCTGGACCTCATTTTTTTACCCGGATTCAGCACTAGTGGAATGGTCACTGATGTTTCGGGACGTGGCGTGGGTCTGGATGTTGTGCGCGCCAACGTGGAAAGACTGAAGGGACAGGTGGAGGTCACTTCCGAATTGGGAAAATGGGCCAGGTTCATTATTTCCCTGCCGCTCTCCTTGGCTACCGTGCACGCGCTCATGGTCCAGTGCGCTGGTGAAATCCTAGCCATTCCCACTTTTTCGGTGGCTAAAACTTTTCAAGTCCCGGCTCTGGAGATCAAATCTATCCAGGGGCGTCAAGCGATAGTGCACCAGGAAGAAATCCTACCAGTGCGAAGTCTCGCTGCCACTTTGGGATGGAGCGAACGGAATGGCGGTCCATTAGTAGGAGGGAAGGCTTTGGTTGTGGTCCTCCAGGCTGGGGAGCGGAAAGTCGGCTTTCTTGTTGAGGATATCTTGGGGGAGCGGGAGATTGTTACAAAAGACCTGGGCAGCCACCTGAAAAAAGTAGACTACGTGGCAGGTGCCACTATTCTTGGCTCGGGGGAGGTGGCGCTCATCCTCGATGCGCCGCAGCTGCTTTGGCGCAAGCAGCTTGAGAGGAGATTGGAAAGGGAACAACCAGCGGCAGAGACCGTCAGACCGGCGGGCGGCCACATGATTTTGGTGGTGGAAGATCAGGTGGTGACGCGCCAGATGGAAAAGAGCATCCTGGAAGCGGCCGGCTACCAGGTGGTCACTGCGGAAAATGGTCTGGATGCATTAAACAAACTAGGACAGCATAGGTTTGATCTGGTAGTTACCGATATTCTCATGCCAAAAATGGACGGTTTTACTCTCACCAGAGAGATTAGAGGTAATGAGCGGACGAAAAATCTTCCCGTGGTAATCGTAACCTCTATGGAGAGTGAAACGGACAAGCGGCGAGGGCTGGAGGTTGGAGCAGACGCGTATTTGGTCAAGAGCAGCTTCGACCAGAAACATCTCATTGAAGCCATAGAAAATTTGTTGGGAACAAGGCAACAAAGCGAGTAGCTTAGTAGTCAACATTGAAAACCTGGTTCTTAGGGCCAGTCCACGATCCCGCCTTGCGGGGGTAAGAGTTCGATGGCTTTGCCGGTAGAAGAGGTTTCAGGTTTCAGTGTTCAGGTTTCAGTTGTTTTATTTTTTTCCCTGACACCTGACATCTGATACCTGACATCTGATACCCAGAGATTTGGTGCTTGGAATTTGATATTTTGCAATGCTCCATCACTCCAGCAGACTGGAGCACTGGGTGCTGCGATGGTGACAGACAAAGACAATCCGACCTACCAAACCAATGGCGACGGTTCAATCAGGGTGCTTATCGTCGATGATGTAAAAAGCGCCCGTGATCTGGTTGAAGAAATCCTGGCCACGGATCCCCAGTTTCAGGTGGTGGGGAGGGTCGCGGATGGTGTGGAGGCAGTGGCTGTAGCCTTACAACTTCGACCCGACCTGGTTACCATGGATATCCGGCTTCCCGGGATCGACGGCTTTGAGGCGGTGGAGAGGATCCTGGCCAAGTTGCCGGTGCCCATAGTCATGATCACCGCATCCATGGGCAACCAGGAGGAG
>JBFFBS010000330.1:0-3199 GCA_041560295.1 Syntrophobacteria bacterium
TCAGCTATATCCTCAAATACGTCACGGGGGTCTTTTACCAACTCGACACCTATTACCCTTCATGGCTCAGACTGCATGTCGAGTTGAGCGGAAAGTTCTTGCTGCTATGGATCGGTGGCTTCTTCCTGATATGGAAAGGTGTCAAAGAACTCAGGTTGAAGTCTAAAGGGATGGGACAGGAAGTGGAGAGAGCAGACCGCTTCAGCCAGGTGGTTTTCCTCATTGTTAGTATAAACCTGCTATTTTCCGTGGACTCCATTCTCACCGTCGTCGGGATGACAGACGTCTTTCTGGTCATGGTGGGGTCGGTCGTTATTTCGGTTATGCTGATGCTGCGGTTTGCCGAATACATTTCTAACTACATGATGAGCAACCCAGACTTTGAGATTCTGGGTCTGTTCGTTCTTCTATTGATTGGTTTCGTTTTGATTCTTGAAGGGGGACATTTTGCACATTTAACGATAAACGGTAATGCCTTTCCTTATATTCCTCAGTGGATTGTTATTTTTATCCTTTTGCTGATGTTTTCGGTAGATGTGTATCAGAACTGGGTGGAGCGGAAGCGCGAGAAAGATCCTCTTCCTCTGCGCCGAAGAAAAAAGGCGCCTGTGGAAGGGGGATAAGGCGAGGATTGAATAACTGGCAACCAGCAGCAGTGAATAAAAATTCCAAATAACAAATCTCAAATAACAAATGGTTCGACAGGCTCACCACCCTGAGCCAAGTCGAAGGGCAAATAACAATGACCAAAATTCCAAACCTGTTTTGGTCATTCGATATTGGAATTTGAGATTTATTTGTAATTTGGTGCTTGGAGTTTGGGATTTCACAGCCATTGAACCCTGCCCCCCGCAGGGCGGGATCTCGGACTGCTCTTATGACCAGGTTTTTGATGTTGAATAAATTTCAAGTACCAATTATCTGGTAGATGCGGACCATGTCGATATGTTTTCTGAGATGGGCGGCAAGCTTGTCGTACTGTTCTTCCTTCCAGTGTTTAAAAGAGCTCAGTCTTTCCCTGGTGGGCACCAAATCGTCACCCTGCTGTAGACGACTTATAACCCGATGCCTCAAGCCATCGTTATCAAACAGGCCATGTAGGTAGCTTCCCCAGACGCGACCGTCACTGGAAATCAGGCCGTCTTTGACCTGCACCGGCTTACCATTACGCTCCACGATTTCCAGCAGGGGAGTGGCTGGCCCCAGAACCCGACTCTGTCCCATGTGAATTTCATAGCCGTGCACCTGGTCAACTGGATCAGCCAGCTCTGGCCAGAGCAACCTGGCCCTGACCTGGGTGGTTACTTTTTCTCCCAACAGTTCTGTCTCCATGTCCAGCAATCCCAGGCCGGTTATTTCTTGGAGATCACTCTCTACGCCCAAAGGGTCCAGCACTTTACGACCCAGCATCTGATAGCCACCGCAAATGCCCACCACAGTACCGCCTTTGGCATGGAAAGAAACGATTGCCTCAGCAATGCCCTTATTATGCAGATAATGAAGGTCGTTGAGAGTATTCTTGCTGCCGGGGAGAACTATCAGATCCATCTCAAAAACCTGCTCGGGTGCAGTGAAATAGGTAAGATCCACAGATGGTTCTTGCTCCAGGCTGTCGAAATCCGTGTAGTTTGAAATGTGCGGCAGCCGGATAATACCAATCCGCACCTGTTCCTGTGACCTCTCCTTTGTCACCCTCATCTTGAGGTCCAGGGCAACACTGTCTTCTTCGGGGATGTGGATATCTTTATAATAGTGCACCAGACCCAAGACCGGTTTTCCTGTGCGGGTCTCGAGGAATTCCAACCCAGAGCTGAGCAAGGACGGATCGCCTCTGAACTTGTTTATGATAAATCCCTTCACCAGCTTCCTCTCTGCCGGGGTGAAAAGCTCCATGTGTCCTACAATGCTCGCAAATACTCCTCCGCGGTCGATATCTGCCACCAATAGTACGGGGGCCGCCACACGTTCGGCCATAGACAGGTTGACCAAGTCTTTTTCTCTTAGATTAATCTCCGCGGCGCTACCTGCTCCCTCCATCAGGATGACATCGTATTTCTCCTCTAGGCGATGATAGCTTTGCATAACCTGCCCTACCAGATCAGTCTTTTTCTGATAGTACTCCTCTGCGGTATAATTGCCGAGCACCTTGCCTTGCAATATGACCTGGGAACCAACAGTGGATGTGGGCTTCAGTAGGATTGGATTCATATCAACATGTGGTTCAATGGAGGCAGCCTCTGCTTGTACTACTTGAGCCCTGCCCATCTCGCCCCCTTCCGGAGTGATGTAGGAGTTGAGTGCCATGTTCTGGGCCTTGAATGGAGCTACCCTATAGCCGTCTTGTTTGAGAATTCGACAGAGGCCGGCCACGAGGATGCTCTTTCCCACATCCGAACCTGTTCCAAGGATCATAAGATTTCTTGCTCTAGCCATAGGCTTTGCTTTCTCTGGGCATAGGGCGCAAGGCACAAGGCGCAAGGCCGATTGACATAATCCAGTAGCAGGTAGTTGAGGTGAGCTCAGTGTTCATTTCGCATTTCGCAATTCGCATTTAACATTGAACACTTAGAGATAACACTATTTAAAAACATTTGAGTAAAATGCCAGATGTTAAATGATAAAGGCGCAATGTGAATTGTCCCTCTGATCCCTTACTCCTTACGCTTTGCGCCTTACGCCTGCTGCCAGCTAAAAAGCTGTCAGCAGCACATATACCGCTCCAACAATGATAACGCTGATCACCCGAAGCGTTTGTCCCAAGGTGATTAACAGAATCCCAAGCTTCGGTCTAAAGATCCCCATGTAGTAGGGGAGTTGATGCCGAAGTGCTCTCACGGGGGTCGCTACCACGTTACCCAACAGCAAAGCGATCACCGTCTCCCCAATGGTAAGGGTCCCGGCGTCCAAAAGAGCCCCTGCAGCTACAAACCCGGAAGTGAATTCCGCCACCAGGCTGAAGATTACAACACTCATGGCCTCCACCGGGACCACAGTGGAGGTGAGCCCGCCGGCAAGCTTCAAACGCAGCCAACCAAAAAACCCCAACTGACTTACCAGCATTATTACCAGGTAGACAGGAGCCACCAACAACATGATTCGCTGCAATCTCTTGAGAAATTTCTGCCAGGTCTCCTCAATAACAGCCCCCCAGGGCTTTCTTTCTCTCTTTTCGGCTGCCATTATCAGTGCACGCGGGGGA
>JBFFBS010000331.1:0-3141 GCA_041560295.1 Syntrophobacteria bacterium
AATATCTTTTGGGATATAGTTGAAATCTCGGTCCTCCGAAGATGCCACCACCCGTGCCTGCTTGCCAAGAATCTCTACCTCTTTGATGGCTTTGGTAGACCAGGTGCCGGTGTTGACATAGTCAGCCACCTGGTCATCAGCTAGTAGATTCATGGGCACCATGGTAAATTGCAGGCTCGCCCCTCCCTGCAGGAAGAGCACTTTGTAGTCTTCGCCGGCGTTCAGCAGCCGCTTTACCCGGTCGGCCGCATCGTTGATCACTTCATCGAAGGTAGTGGAGCGATGGCTCACCTCGGTTATGGACATGCCAGATCCATTGAAATCCAGAAACTCCGCCTGAATCTCTTCAAGAACCGGCAACGGCAGCGCAGCTGGCCCTGGATTGAAATTATAAATCCGCTCCCCCATCTCTTGTTCCTCCCACTCCCACCCTTCGGGCGGGTCCCCGGTTTCAGGTGTCGGGTGTCAGGTGTCAGGAAAGAAAAACAAAAAAGCTTAAACCTGACTTTTGAATTTTGACTCCTTCTTTTTGATGCCTAGTGACTAGTCTTTGAGAAAATGGCGGTGGTACTCCTCCTCACTCATATGCTTTTTCATCAGGCCAGTAAGCCTGTCTACCAACTCCTCAATCTCTGAGTCGCTGAGTCTACTGATCAACACCTTCATAAGATCATCATCGGAGAACTTTTGCAGAAATACAATAAGAGAGCGCTCGTCCTCCTCACGTGAATAGCCGAAAGCCATCATACCGTCATATGTTTCCACAAACTCATGCCGGTGTCGGCGCATATGCACTCCTATGAAGAAAATGAAGGGATTAAGAGATTGAGGGATTGAGGGATTGAGGGATCAAAAAATTGATAACGTTGAATTGACCAATTCCCTAATCCCTAAATTCCTAAATTCCTAGATTGCTCCATTATCAATCCAGATTGCCAATTCCTGCAGATTTTGTTGGATCATACTTTTTATCTGACGCCTGACCGGTCCCCCCTTCCAGCCTCGAGCCAAGCTCGCTTCAAGGAAGTACTGGATCCGGGTTCCGTTCCCTGTTGATTCAGGATCTACCCACCAATGGCCGCAGAAGGACGAAAAAGATCCTTGAAGCTGGCGGAAATGGAGGTACGGTCTATCTTCAACAACGGACATGACTACTCGGAAAGAAAAAGATAACAGCGAGATTCCAACTCTTGCAGTCTGCTCCACCAGGCGGTATTTGTCCTCTGTCTGCAAAACTTTGCTCTTGCTGAACCCACTCAAATGTGCGGACATTTCCTCGAAGGAAGTGAGAACATGCCAAGCACGATCTGGTTGTGCCGCCACGGTCATTTCCGCCACTATCCCCCTGCCGTTCTGTTTGATGGTGATAGAGTTAGCGTTGTTCGATTTCAACTTTTCGCCTATTAACCAGATCCGTTGGAATCTGTAGCTCGGGTTCGTTGCGCTCCAACCTCAGAACCAGCCACTTGGCTAGAAGCACGCGAAATTATAACCGAGAAAAATCTTCTTTTCCGCAAGGCACATGACAATTGCAAACGAAAACCCCACTTTAACTGCCTCTGGCAAAGCGGGGTTGACTCTGGACGAGTCATGTTATTACTCGTTGGCGCTAACAATGCCCAAGGGGCTTCTGTTTGTCAAGGCAATTTTAACAGCCCGCCCTGCGAGGAGGGTCCAGGCTTTGAGCCACCCCTGAGGGGAAGGCTCATCCTTCGACAAGCTCAGGACAGGCGGCCCAAGGCACAGGGCCTGTGTTAGCTAGCAACAGGCAGCGGGCAGTAGGCAGCCGCTGCAAATAGGCACCAAGAAAGTAATCAGTAATCTGTAGGAAGTACTAGGAGAGAACTCGATTTTGATTGCTTTTCTCCTGAATTCTGGATTCTGACTCCTGGCTCCTTTCTCCACGCTCCATGCCCTCTGCCTTATCGTTAAACTAAGATTTTCAGCACATTTTTCCTAAATTTTTCCATTAAAAATTAAAAAAAGTGAATTTTTGTACTTGAAATTTTTTATTTAATGAGTATTTTTCTGTATGCTGGCACTCGTTACTAGTGAGTGCTAACAAGGATGATCCACGGGCTCACATCTTACAGATTGAAATTTCCTGTCCCGCTATAGCGGGACTAAAGCGGGACAGGAAATTTTCGAAATGTAAGGAAGCCAATCCATTTTATTGCAGTTCGCTCGCTAACCCCGAAGCGAGACTTGTCGACGAGCTCAAGTCGTGTCGCTACGGGTGTGGGACTGCTGTAGCATTTTCAACATCAAACTGCACCCCCATGGAGTGCCAATAAAAAAAGGAGAGTGATTGTATGAAATTTAGACCATTGCACGATCGGGTTATTGTCAAACGAGTCGAGGAGGAGGAGAAGACCTCCGGAGGAATTATTATCCCTGACGCGGCCAAGGAAAAGCCTCAAGAGGGGAAGATTATCGCCGTTGGTAAGGGAAAAATCCTTGAAAATGGCAAGGTCAGTCCACTAGATGTCAAGAAAGGCGACCGGATCCTATTCGGTAAGTACTCGGGTCAGGAAATCAAGATCGATGGCGAAGAACATCTGATCATGCGCGAGGACGATATACTTGCCATAATCAAGTAAGTTCGAGGCTATCGTCCTCGACAACAAGGAGGGAATAGTTCATGAGTGCAAAAGAAATAAAGTACGACAGCGCGGCCAGAGAAAAAACTATGAGAGGCGTTAACGCCTTGACCGATGCCGTAAAGGTAACCCTTGGACCCAAAGGTCGCAATGTGGTCCTGGAAAAATCATGGGGTTCCCCTACCATTACCAAAGACGGGGTGACGGTGGCCAAGGAAATCGAACTCGAGGACAAGTTCGAGAACATGGGCGCCCAGATGGTGAAAGAGGTGGCCAGTAAGACCTCGGATGTGGCCGGCGACGGCACCACCACAGCCACCATCCTGGCACAGTCAATCTATCATGAAGGCTCCAAACTGGTGGCAGCGGGCCACAATCCCATGGCTCTCAAGCGTGGCATTGAAAAAGCGGTTGCTGCTGCAGTTGCACAGCTCGAAAAGCTGAGCAAGCCCACCAAGGACCAGAAAGAAATTTCGCAGGTTGGAACCATCAGCGCCAACAACGACGAAACCATCGGCAACATCATTGCCGAGGCTATGAA
>JBFFBS010000332.1:0-3140 GCA_041560295.1 Syntrophobacteria bacterium
AGACCTGATCTCGAAATGGCCCTCATGGACCTGGCTTATCTCTACGAACTGCAAAACCGATATGACGATGCAGAGGGGACATACAAGAAAATTCTTGAGTTTGATCCAGAGAACAAGCAAGCTCGATCCAGGCTTGGCGATCTTTATCTGAGGCAGAGTAACTACCGTGGGGCTCTGGCCGAGTTTCAAAAGATCATGGATCCAGAGGAGAAGGGGCTGGAGATGCGCAGTAAGGTCGGCCTCATCCACCTGGAGTTGGGAGAATATGACCAGGCCATAGAAGTTTTCAACACTCTTCTGGCGGGAGACCCCGAAAACCATCAGATTCGTTACTACCTGGGAATAGCTTATGAAGAGAAGGAGGATCTCGAGCGAGCCTTGGCCGAGTTCGATGCAATTCCGGCCTCCAGCCCCTACGGACTGAAAGCCAGACTCCATCGTGCTTTTATTCTGGAGAAACGAGGGGATGTGGATGCCGCTATTGCCACTCTGGAGGAAGTAATAGAAAACCACCCTGAGGAAGAGGACGGCTACCTTTACCTAGGGAACATGTATGAAACGCTCAAGCGCTTTGATGAAGCAGAGGCGGTTTTGAGACAAGGTCTGAAGGTAGCTCCAGGGCATCAACGCCTTCATTTTCGTCTCGGTGTCGTTCTGGATAAGATGGGGAACCGGGACGATAGCATTGTCGAGATGGAAAAAGTGATTGCTTTGGACCCCAAGGATGCCAATGCTCTCAATTATTTGGGCTACTCTCTAGCGGAAATGGGCGTAAGATTGGAGGAGGCGGAGGAGTTTGTTAGACGCGCCCTGCAGATTAAGCCGGAAGATGGCTACATTACCGATAGTCTGGGCTGGGTATATTTTAAGATGGGCCGCCACAGTGAAGCGCTCGTGTGGATTCAGAAGGCACTTGATAGACTGCCAGAAGATCCGCAGATTACTGAGCACCTTGGGGATACATACCAGGCTCTTGGCAGATGGCGTGAAGCGCAGGAGGCTTATGAGCGCGCCTTGCTTCTCGGTCATGAAAACCCGGAGCAGTTGGAATCCAAGCTTGAGGAAAGCAAGAAAAAAGCAAAGAATGAGAAGGCTCAGTGAACTCAGGGCCTAGTTTGAATCTAGAGAGGAGGACCATGGGGCCCGAGCTAGAATGGCGTAGATTAAGTAAAGCAGCGCCAGGGCCGCTGCGGCTGATATCGGTATTAATCTACGTTTCGCTATTGTTTTTTTTTAGTGGCTGCGTCAAGGAGGTACCCATTTACGAACCGGCAGGCCTGCCGGTTTCTTTGGTTGTTGCCCAACTGGAACAAAGACAGAGTCACCTTTTCAGTTTCCGTGCAGTCGGCACCATCCGGGTGCAAGGAGGGAAACAGCGCTGGTCGGGAAGAGCCTTCCTCCTCAGTGAATTTCCCGATTCCTTACGGTTGGAAGTGGTAGGCTTGTTCGGAAACCCAGTCCTATACGCGGTGAGCGATGGCAACCAATTTACAATCTGGGAGCCCGGTCGTGAGCAGGCCTATCAAGGTTTGGCCTCAAGTGGCACTCTGGCAAGACTGATCAAGTTTCCACTGCAGGATCGGGAGGCCCTGCTGCTGCTGGCTGGAATTGTGCCGCCATGGCGCCAGGTGGAAGCAAAACTCTTCAGGCTGAGTAAGGCAGAGAGTTTCATGCTGCAACTGGAAAACAAGTCTGCCCGACTTAGGCAAAGGATCTGGCTCGAGGGTGAAGACCTGATCGTGACCAGGATCGAACGAGTGCAGGACAATAAAGGAAAGTTTGAGGCCGAATTTTCTGATTTTGTTGCTATTGATGGATCATTCTACCCGAGAAGCGTTGTGATGGAGGGGGGCCAAGCCCATATCAGTGTTCGCTACCAGCAGTTTGCAGTCAACGAAGATCTAGACTCGAGTGTCTTCCATCTCGCTCTGCCTGAGGGAATCGAGATCGTTCCCTGGTAGTTCCGATCTTGCATATTTAATATCGAAAACTGAAACTTGGAACCAGCCCGAAGGGTGGGAGTTCGCAGGACAAATCTCAGGGTTTCAGGTGTCAGGTGTCAGGGAAGAAAAACAAAACCACTGAAACCTGATCCGCCTCCGGCGGAACACCTGAAACCTCTACAAAAGCTCGCTACCTGTACCGGCAAAGTCGTTGAACTCTGACCTGGCCTTAAGGATCAGGTTTCGAAGTTGAGTAAAGGCGGTTTTCCAATGCAGCGTTTTGTTGCCGACCGTATGCTGGGAAAACTGGCAAAGTGGTTACGAGTTTTCGGATATGACGTTGTATATTTGCGACAGGCAGCGGATGAAGAGATTGTTCAGCGGTTGGGAGAGGGTAGGATTTTCCTGACCAGGAACCGCAGGGCCGGGCCATGGCAGCAGCAGGGCAAAGTTTTCGTTGTTCATGCCAATGAGCCCAAAAAACAACTTCGTGAGGTGGTCCAGGGGTTGCGTCTGGCCATGATCGATACCGAACTCTTTAGTCGATGTCTCAGTTGTAACAGTCTACTCCACACGGTCAGCAGGGAGGAAGTTCGCGCAGAGGTGCCGGATTACATTTACCAGACACAGAGCCAGTTTCATCGTTGCTGCGATTGCGGCAAGGTCTACTGGTCAGGAAGTCATTCGGAAAAGATGCGCCAGCAGTTGGATGAGATACTGGCAAACTCTGACTAGGTGACTCTGCCCTGCATTGCTAAGGATTTTGTTTAAGAAATACGCTGTGGTTGCAACATTCGCCAGTATCTCTCAAATCCGAATATCGAAATTCGAAATTCTAAACAAATCCGAAATTCAAATTTCAAATTACCAAAACTTCAATCTCATGTTGAGATCAGGCAATCTAGACAAATGATATAAGGTACCGTTGTTTTAGATTTTGGATTTTGATCATTTGAATTTGTTTCGGCTTTCGTGCTTCGAAACTGGGAACCCACCCGCAGGGTGGGACTCCGAAGGAGAATTTCGGATTTATCGACAAGTTCTCAATCTCACATTCAAAATTGTGCTTGCTATTCGAATAAATCTCCGCATTCACTGGGATCGCCCTGGATTTTTTCCAAAGCGTGATGAAGGCCCGGCAGTATCGCTTCCAGGTTTTCTTGGGCACCTTTGACACTACCCGGGAGGTTGATGATG
>JBFFBS010000333.1:0-3121 GCA_041560295.1 Syntrophobacteria bacterium
CCGTCAGCCTTAGCATAGAAACGCCCATCCTGTGCGCTCCGCTTCTTGGCAATATCAATTTCGGCCCACACTTTGAATCGAGAAGCAACAGCCTCTTGTAACGTCTTGGGGACTGTCTTGATTTCCTGCAGCACCCCGTCGATACGGTAGCGCACCTTGACGTCATCTTCTCCGGGCTCGATATGTACGTCGCTAGCGCCATCTCGAACCGCCTGCTGAATGATCAAGTTCGCCAACTTGATCATTGGGGCGTCATCAACGGAGGCGTCAGCACCTTTTTCTGAATCATTTTGGGAAGCATCACTAATGAGCTGGGTAATAGACTCATCCATTCGGTAATAATTCTCCAGACACCGTACAATCTTCTCCTCGGTTGAAATCACTGTCTCGATCTCACAGCCGGTCTTTGAGCGCAGGTCATCAACCGCAATGACGTTGAGTGGGTCCGCCATCGCCACGGTAAGTGCGTTCCCTATTTTGAAAATGGGCAGTGCCAGATAGGCTCTGGCCAGCTTCTCAGGGACCAGCTCGATTACTTTCGGGTCAAGGGCGTAGTTGTCCAAATCCACATACGGAATCTGCCGCTGCTGCCATATGGCTTGGGCGACATCCTCGGCGGTGGCAGCTCCCATGGCCACCAGCACCTCGCCAATGCGTACCCCTTTTTCTGTCTTTTGTCTCTCCAGCGCAGCCTGCAGCTGTTGCTCTGAGATCAACCCTTCATCTCGAAGGATTTCACCCAGCCGCTTCCTCTTCATTCTCTAGCCTCATTCTCGGTGCTTGCTTGTTACCAGAACACAAAGCGTTTTATTCCCGAAACTTAACCTGTTCATATTCCAGGGCAAAACTATCAGAAACCACGAGCAAAAACCAGGCCAAATTTTTAGCAGGCAGACGGCAGCCCCGCGACAAGCTCGGGACAGGCGGGCAGCAGACAGGAGAAAAAGGCGGAAGATAGACGAAAAAGGAAACAATTTCGAATTGCGGATTGCGGATTTGATGATACTTAGAGGAGTTATAAGGCAAGGTTAAAGAAGGATCCAGGAGTCAGAATTCAGAATCCAGGAGGAAAAAACATATTGCTTGGATTTCGGAAATCCTGACTGCGTCGGAATTCCGGAATGACATGACTATCTTTGTATTCCATAAAAAAATCCCCCCATACTCCCCCCTTTACAAAAGGGGGAAAATCCTTGGAATCAATAAAAAGTCCCCCTTCTTTAAAGGGGGATTTAGGGGGATTTTGCTTCCAGGCATTCGGCGGGCACAGAGGCCCGCCCTACTGGATTCTGACTACTCGCTACCCTAAGCTCCTCCTTGCGCCTTGTGCCCTTCGCCCTGTGCCTTAATTACTCGCAGCTTCCTCGAGAGTGCGCACTCTGTCTTGCACTTTTTCGCGTAGTTGAGGATAGGCTGATGGGTTGGAGGCAAGAAACTGGCGGTAGTGAGTGATGGCTTCTTCATTCTGACCCTCACCTTCCAGCATCCGGCCGAGATTGTAATGCGCTTCCGCATTTTCCGGGTCGTTGGCGAGCACCCGCTCCAGGGTGCGGCGGGCCAACCCACCTCGACGAAGCCGTTCATAAACCAGGGCCAGGTTGATTTCGCTCTGGCTGTTTCCGGGATTCAATTGCAGGGCCTGCTCATAAGCGGCACGAGCTTTGTCGAAATCCTTCAGCTTGTAATAGATAATTCCCAGATTGTTGTAGCTGCGATAAAAACGGGGGTTGATGCTGATAGCCTTCTCGTAGGACTTGGCAGCCATTCTCAGCTTGCCCTGTTTCTCATAGCAAACCCCAAGATTGTTGTAAACCTCAGCGCTCATGGGCTCATATTCGATTATCTTGCGGTAAGCGTTAACAGCATCTTGCCACCTCATGGCTTTTTGGTAGGTTACCGCCTTCCGATACAAATGGACGGCTTCAGCTGTTGACTCTGCATGCAAATTCACCACGCCGGTCTTTTGGGTATTGAGGGGATGCCCATTTTTTATTCCTGCAATCCGCACCGGCTCTGGCTTCTTGGGTACGGCTTTAGAAGCTATCTCCTCAGCCTTTTCTTTTTCCACGGGCGGGGCTTTGGAATGGCGAGTCTCCCCAGTGGAAACCTTGTCGTCGTGAGCTTCAACCTCCTCTGCCGATTTGACACTTACCAGGCCAACTTTGATCTTACTGCTGGGCTGTCGCGGCTGTTCTTCAGTTTTGGGCGATGACCCTCGTGGTTCAATGGTAGCTTTGGTTGCTGCTGTCTCACCCTTTTCTTCTTCCACGGAGGGGGCTTTGGGTTGGCGATTCTCCTTGGTGGAAACCGGCTCCTGTTGAATGGCAACCTGCACCACTTTCGGCTTCACCGGAGTGCGCTGCTCTACGGTTTCATCACCAGATGGCGGAGCTTTTGAATCCGCAGCATTGTGTAGGGGTTTTGGCGGCTGGGTAATCTTGTCAAAGATCACCTTCTGGGGAGACGCGGTCACAGCTTCGGCAGGCTTACTCTTCCCGGCTCGCCATTGGATCACACCGTAAACGGCCGCACCAACAATAGCTACGGCCAGCAGGATTCTTAAGCCCAAGAGGAGTAGTCGCCGCTTTTTGTCCTGATCCTCTTGACCTGCAAGTCTCCCCGGCACCACTGGCGGTTGCTTGCGTCCCGCCCGCTGTTCAGCCACTCTTTGTAAAGAGTCGGAAATAAGACTCACACCTAACCTCCTTTAGAGGAAGCCGTTCAAAACGTTAAAGTCGTTGAAACCGTTAAAATCGTTAAAGTCGTTGAAACCGTTAAAATCGTTAAAGTCGTTTGAATCGTAAGGCAATCATTTCCGCTTTTAAATTCGAAATTCTGACCTTTTCCCTCTGACTTTTGAATCTCCAAGATTAAGGCTGCTTGACGTCTTAATCCTTTGCGCTCCCTTTGTGCGTTGCAATCTGCCGAGCCCTGTGAAATTCCCTCTGTTGACTCAGATGGCGAGCCATTGCCTGCGCCTCAGTTTTATCCTTGAACTTTCCCACCAACACCCTGTACCAGACCCCCATTTCCCCCAAATCGATCCAGGCCACCCAGGCATCGAAACCGCGATTTTGCAGCTCTCGCATTCTTGCCTCAGCTACGTCCGGATCTTTAAACG
>JBFFBS010000334.1:0-3116 GCA_041560295.1 Syntrophobacteria bacterium
GTCTCCATCAGTTATGCGGCAGTAGAGCTCGCCAAGAAGATTTTCCAGGAGCTGCAAGGGAGAATAGCTCTTCTCATTGGTGCTGGCGAGATGGCTGAACTGGCTGCTGAACATCTTCTCTCCAATGGGGTTGAGCGGATTGTGGTGGCCAACCGCACCTTGGAAAGAGCCTTGGCCCTGGCTAGAAGATTCAATGGTACTACGGTGGGCTGGGAGGAGTTATCCGAGGAGCTTAGACGGGTTGACATCATTGTCAGCTCCACTGGTTCACCAGAACCGATTTTGAGTGCTAGGCAAGTAAGGCAGCGGATGCGGGCCCGGAGGAACCGACCGCTGTTTTTCATAGACATTGCTGTGCCCCGCGATATTGATCCAGAGGTCAACCGCATTGACAATGTATATCTCTATAATATTGACGATCTGCAAGGTATTGTTGAGATGAATCAGGCCGAGCGTCTCAAAGAGGCGACTCGGGCGGAGCACATTATTGCCGCAGAGGCGCTGAAATTTGACAGTTGGCTCCGGACTTTGGAGGTTGTTCCCACCATTGTCTCCCTGCGTGAGAAAGCCGAGCAGGTCCGGGAGGCAGAGGTTCGCAAAACTCTCAGCCAACTCGGGTCTCTTTCGGATGAGGAGGTTGAAGCCATTGAAGTACTGACCCAGTCCGTGGTCAAAAAATTACTCCACGATCCCATTCTCTTTCTCAAACGAACAAGTAACAGAGAGCGCAAAGATTATTATCTAGATGTTGCCCGGAAGTTGTTCCATCTGGATCTGGATCGATCCGAGAGGGAGGAGGAAGAGGATCAGCTATCGCTTGATTCCGATAAGATGTCATGATAGGGTGAAATTAATATAAACTCTAGGCGCTTAGTCCGGAACCAGAAGTTGGAGGACGAGGGTGGCAGATATAATAGAGTTGGAGAAGCGGCGTCGGCAGCACCTCAGCGAGAAAAAGGAGGCGCTGCAAGACGAAAAGATCGAGGTGCTGAGAAAAATTCTGCAATGTGCCCGATGTCAGCTCAAATGCTCCAGGTGTGGCACGCACATTGAGGAATCTGATGAACGACACCACTCCGTTTTGTCTCAGCCGCTGTGCTCTGGCTGTGGAGAGGAATATGGGGCCTACCTAGAGCTGAGTCGAGGAGAATTGGATGCAGGGCATTACTGGCATAACGAAGAGTGGATGGAAGTGTGGCGCACCTGGTTAGAACACCAGAAGTCCCTTGAACACTATCGCAACTCCAAAGAGTTCATCAAGCTATTGCACGAGTTTGAGGGTTTGTGGTAGGAACTGGTGGTCAGGATCAGTCAGTCTAACGATCATGAGACCACTGCTGGGCACGATCATGTGCCCAATGTATAGAAGGAGCGCGATATGATTGGCGGAATCGGCATGCCAGAATTGCTGGTAATCCTAGTGATTATATTGATAATTTTCGGTGCCGGGAAGTTGCCTGAGATTGGAGCAGGGCTCGGGAAAGGAATCAAGAATTTTAGGAAAGCATCCTCGGGTACGGATGAGGTGGAAGAAAAAGACGAAAAAGCGAAGATAGAAGAGAAGCAGGAGGAGGCTTAAGCCCTCTAAAGCATAGCGAATCAAATTGTCAACAGTAGAGTGACTAGTCTTGAGTTTTCGGTAGCCAGATCAGAGCACATCCTACCTGAAGCCACCGTTACCTGAATTAACCCAAACCGGCAAGAATTGCTAGCCTGCGTTATTCACGAATCTTTGGATTCGTGAATAATCCGGGCTCGGCTCGCGTCATAGTCCCCCGCCTCGGCAGGAGCGCATTCTGGCGCGCTTTTTCTTGACGCAGGTATGCAACGTTAGGGTTCATCTAACAGCGCGGGGGAGTTAGAAAGGAATATCGTCGTCCGGTTCCGGCATGTCAGGCACTTCCATACCAACCGGGGGTAACTCCGCTTCGGTGGGGGCTCCCCGGGGACTGCCGAGCATTTGCATATTGGTGGCAACGATCTCGGTGGTCCATCGCTTGTTGCCGTCGCGGTCTTCCCAGGAGCGGGTTTGCAGTCGTCCCTCGATGAATATCTGCCTGCCCTTGGTTAAATACTCACCACAAATTTCCGCCAGCCTTCCCCAGGCAATCAGCCGATGCCATTCGGTGCGCTCTCCTTTTTCTCCACCCTTGTTAGTCCAAACCTCATGGGTGGCCAGCCTCATGGTAGCCTTGGCGGTGCCGCTGGGGGTGTAACTCAATTCCGGATCTGCTCCCAAGTTACCGATCAGAAGTACACGATTCAGTGATGCCATCTTTTCCTCCCTTCGAGCTGCCACAATTCTACCACAGAGGGCTAGAAGAACAAGCATGAATTGGCAAAGCAAATTGTCAGACGAACCCTAATGTTCCATGCCCAAGCCGTCAAAAATCGCTGCGCTCGCTTGATAGTCCCGCCTTTGGCGGGACGAGTGTGCTCGTCTCGGACAGGACTTCAGGTACAGTAAAGTACGCTTCGATCTGTCCGAGCCTATGGGCGCCCACATCTGGCGCACTCTGAGGCGTTTTTGCTCGGCGTGGGTATACAACTTTAGGGTCAACACAACCTGGTAGAAAGGATACACATCGGGCTCTAGTTGCCAGATAGTGGTGTTTGAGCGGGGCTGAACCACAAGGTTGGCAGAATTCTTGCTTGTCCAAAGACAGACTTTCTAAGTAAGACACAAAGGAACGAGGAGGTACGATGACCAATCGTATCCGAAGATTTCTGGGCACCGATATATGGTTGGTTGAGATTGATAAACTGCCACGGTTCAAAGGCTTGCTCTACAAGCAATTGCAGCTTGCGCTTTACGTTTGGCGAGAGTTCTGGCGGGACAACAGTTTGCTGCGAGCTTCCGGGCTCACCTATACCACACTGCTAACCCTGGTGCCTCTTCTAGCTCTTATGTTCGCACTTTTGAAAGGACTGGGGGTGCAGCGGGCCCTGGAACCCTTCATCCTCGAGAGGCTCACAGGTGGCTCCCATCCGGTCACCGAGTACATTATGGAATACGTCTCCCGTATCCATGTGGGTTCACTGGGTACTCTGGGAATAACCTTTCTTTTCATTACCATGATTCTGGTACTGACCAACATTGAAATGGCCTTCAACCA
>JBFFBS010000335.1:0-3077 GCA_041560295.1 Syntrophobacteria bacterium
GGCCCCTCAGGCTGCAGCCGCACCAGCCCCTGCCAGGCCGGCAACAGCACAAGTAACTCCTGCTCCGCAGGAGGAAAAACCCTACAGTGGCGCTGAACGCAGGACGAAACCCAGAGTCCACCCTGGCCTTGAGGTCTATCCCATGGGAGTTGGAGAGATTTTGGACCGCTCTTTTCGCCTTCTGCGCAAACACTTTCTGCTGTTTTTCATTATTCTCATGATTCCTCAGGGAATGTTCTTCCTGGCCAACAAGGGAATGCAGGTTTATGCGCATGGAGGAGTCCAGCAGGGTGGGAGCCCGGGCATGGTTGGTGGCTATGTTGCCGCCGTGCTGCTTGTTGTAGTGATAATGATGATTATACAGTTCTGGGCCCAAGGGGCATTGATATACGCTGTCTCCGAAACCTACTTGGGTCACGAGACTTCAATAGGGAGATCATACGGCGCCATGCGCTCACGGCTCGGGCGACTTCTGGGTACCATGTTCTTGATGGGCTTTCTCCTCATGCTGGTGCCGGCACTGCTGGGTGTCGTCTCGGCGATTCTTATTCCACCGTTAACTGCGATGGGATTCGGCGGTTCGACTACAGGAATAGTATTTGCGGTATTGATGCTCGCCGGTGTCATCTGGTTCTTTCATGTTCTGCTCAACTGGCTGCTGGTGGACAAGGTGGTAGTTCTGGAGGGGGAAGGCTGGAGAAGTGCCTTGCGCCGTAGCAAAGAGCTGATGAAAACTCGTACTGAGCCGGGATTCTGGAAACACCCCAAGAACAAGGCCGGGTTCATTCTTGTCTTGGGCGCTTTAATTGGGTTAGGAATTCACCTTCTCTTTCAGACACCGGGATTGATCACGCACTGGCTCATGCCCACAAGCACCATAATGGAAACCATCCAACAGATTCTCAATGTGGTGGCTACCTCACTGGCTGCGGTTTTCACTGCTATAGCCATGATCCTTTTCTACTATGACATCCGACTCCGTAGTGAAGGTTTTGACCTGAAAATGATGGCCAAGCATCTGTAGCTTGGATGATTCACGAATTACCTGCTGCGACCACGGATATGGCTGTCCTTCCCGGCGTCCTCGGGTGTCGGCCCCTGCGACGTACCGTTCAGGTACGGAAACCAATCCCGCGGTATCGCGGGACGATTACCCAGTGGCCCGCCCGCCTCGCCTGAGCGAGCAGGCTCGCGATGGCGGGCAGGCACGCCCATCTAATTCGCGCTCGCTCCGCTTCCGCCTACGTTAAAACTTCGGCGAGACAAGCCGCTCAGTCCCGCAAGCGGGTTCCCAGTTTCATGGTCTCGCGACAGCAATTCATGAAACATCCGGGTTGAGAGTTTTACCCCAGCATTTTGTGCCAAGGCTCCAGAAGCCAAAAGTGTGAATTAAGGGATGTAATCTCCACTTCGCTCCCCCCCTTTTAACCCGCCTAAACTGCCTCAAGATTGCGCTTTGGCTTGACACCATCCTCTTGGTAACCTAACCTGAAATAAGTTCAATCTCTCTTTCCGGCTCACTCTCAAGCGATCATATCTCTGAACCTGACCTTCCCTTGCCATGATCAAGCTCACCGCGTTAGTTAACTTGTCATCTTTGACGCCTGAAGAAGGTTTTGGCATGGCCACGCAGAACTTCAAACGTAAGCTGACAGCCATCCTCAGTGCCGATGTCAAAGGTTATAGCCGACTCATGGGCGAAGACGAGGAAGCCACCGTACTTACCATTACTGACTATCGCGAGGTGATAGGCTCAGTTGTCCAGAAACGCAGAGGCAGGGTGGTGGACTCTCCGGGCGACAACATACTGGCAGAGTTTGCCAGTGTGATGGATGCAGTGCGAGGTGCTGTGGAGATCCAGGAAGAGCTCAAAACAAGAAATGCTGAGCTTCCTGACGACCGCAAGATGGAGTTCCGTATTGGAGTGAACCTTGGTGATGTGATTCATGAAAAGGAGCGAATCTACGGCGACGGAGTAAACGTCGCTGCCAGAGTAGAGAGCCTCGCAGAGGCTGGAGGTATCTGCGTCTCAGGTACCGTGTTTGAACATATCGAAAACAAGCTTCCTTTAGGGTACGAGTACCTCGGAGAACAGAGTGTCAAAAACATTACAAAGCCGGTGCGGGTCTATAAGGTCCTAATGGATCCCGAAGCGGTCGGCAAGGTCATCGGGGAGAAAAGGGTTGAGCCGAGGCGGGGGCAGAAAGTGGCTCTTGCAGCGGTGATCGCGCTTCTACTGGTGGTGGGGGGTGTGGTGATTTGGCGTGTTGCCTCTCCACCAGTGGAAGTAGTCTCGGTGAAGAAGATGGCGTTCCCGCTGCCCGAGAAACCCTCCCTAGCCGTACTGCCATTTGACAATCTGAGCGGCGACTCATCACAGGACTATTTCAGCGATGGGATTACTGAAAACATCATCACGGCGCTGTCCAATGTGTCAAACCTGTTCGTGATCGCCCGTAACTCCTCATTCACCTACAAGGGCAAACCCGTGAAGGTTCAGCAGGTGGCTGAAGAGCTTGGGGTCCGCTTTGTGCTTGAGGGTAGCGTTCAGAGGTCTGGAGACCGGGTTAGGATCACAGCACAGCTCAATGATGCTCTAACGGGGCATCATCTGTGGGCCGAGAACTATGACCGCGAGATTGGCGACATTTTCGCTTTACAGGATGACATCACGGAGCACGTTACAGTGGCCCTCCAAGTGAAGCTCACCGAAGGAGAGCAAGCTCGGATAAGGCGCGGACATACAGACAACCCGGAGGCTTATGAGTATTTCTTGCGTGGCCTAGAGGTTTTCCGGACTTTTACAAAAGAGGCTAACGACCGGGCGCGGAAGCTCTTTGAGAAAGCCGCAGAGCTGGATCCGAATTACGCGCATGTGTGGCAAACAATTGGGCGGACCCACTATCGCGACGCGCGCTTCGGCTGGTCTGACACCCCAGCCCAGTCCCTCGCCCTTGCAGAAGAACTGGCTCAGAAAACCCTGGCTGTTGATGATTCTGACGCGGCGGCTTACGCCCTGCTGAGCTTAGTCTATATGACCAGAAGACAACATGATGAAGCAGTCGCCTACGCT
This sequence comes from Syntrophobacteria bacterium, assembly GCA_041560295.1. Lineage (GTDB taxonomy): Bacteria > Desulfobacterota > Syntrophobacteria > BM002 > BM002 > BM002. The sequence goes on from JBFFBS010000335.1 coordinate 3,074, forward strand.
GAAA
>JBFFBS010000336.1:0-3052 GCA_041560295.1 Syntrophobacteria bacterium
CCCAAAAAGCCCTTGATTTTTCCTTCTGCAAGCAGATTCTTTACGTGCTGCTGGATTTGTTCTTTCATCATTCTCCCTTAATGATTCGCGCCACTCTGGGGATTGTTGACCCCGTTTGCTCCAACTTCTTGTCCTTTTTTCTCACGATGAGAAAAGCGAGTCCAAATGCAATGGCTCCGAGCCCGAAAGAGGCCAACTCCTTATTGATCGAAAGGAGAGGTCCCACTTTCTGCCCGAGAGCGGCTCCGGCAATCAGGGCCAGAATGGGGAACATATATACCAAAAATGACAACTTGATCAGGGATTGGTCCTCCAGGGTCAAAAGCACCTGGTCCCCTGGTTTCGCCTGAGCGGAGTTAATGGCTTCAACCTCCATCTCTTTGCCGCCACCTAAGACCTTGCAGGCTCCCTGGGAAGCACAAGCTTCGCACATTTCACTGCGGGTGGTGACCACCCAAGCTTTGGTGCCACTAGCTCTTTTTACGATGCCTTGCTCGCTAATCAATTGACAAATTTCCTAAAAATAGTCGTCTGGATTAAATACCAGGGGCGACCCGGCCGGATCAAGGAGCTCAGCCCCAACCACCTGGCCAATGAAGAGCGAGTGGTCCCCAACTGCTAGGGTCTCAACCAATTCGCAGTCAATGTAAGCAAAAGCATCGGGAAGAAGAGGATTGGTCGCAGGTGTTTGCTGAGTCGAGATCCCCTCGAATTTGTTCACCTCACGGCCTGTAGTAAATCCAAAGTGGGAAGCCAGTTCTACTTGATTTGTCCCCAGGACGTTCACCGCGAACTGCCCACTATTAGTGATCATCTCATGGCATTTTCTCACGGGGGAGATTGCGACCATCACCAATGGGGGCTCATAAGAGAGTTGGGTAACCCAGGGTGTGGTGACTCCATTGCTCTCACCGTTGGCATTAACCGTGACGACGTAAACACCGTTGGTCAAAGATTTGAATACCGCTTCTTGCATCTTCACCCCGCTCGTTTGATTGGTCGCTCCATATCGTGGGTTTCAAAATCCGAAATCCGAAATCCGCATTCCGAAATTTTAGTGATACTTGCTCCTTACATAGCAGATCAGACCGCAGTTTAAACATCTGACGGCTTCGTTGCGGACCATTTCCTCATCGAGTCCAAGCTCGACTTCCAGGGAAGGATCAATCCGCTCTGCCGCGGGACGCTCGGGCATTTTCTGTCGAGGTCCAACGGGCAGCAGTTCCACTACTTGCTTGACGTCCAGCACCTCTGTTTCGGCTGTGATCATGTTCTCCGGCGGCACAATTTGTTTGCCGGATAGGTAAAGATGAATCGAGGCGGCGGAACGCCTGCCGGCACCGATGGCCTCCACCGCCGCCCGGTAGTCGCTCATGGGTTCGGTGGGGGCAAATAACGGTTCCGGTTTGGTCCTGGCAGGCTCGTGGTAAGGCAGTATAGTTTGCCACAGCAGCGGAGTATCCTCGCCTTCGAGTCCGGGTACTTTGACGAAAATCATTTCCGGCAAGCGGCCGGAGGCGACGATGACGGTATCCACGGCAATAGCTGTCTCCTTAAAGCGTCTGGAAACCAACCCTCCAGCTTGGCTACCATTACCTGAAGCAGTTTGGCGATACACCAGCTGGGTCAGTTGATCGTCGACTCCTTTGAACTGGGACAGGGTGGCCCAAAAATGCAGGGAGATGGACTGCTCACTTAACTGAGCCACTTCCGAGTCGGTGAGACCCACCTCTTTCTGGGAGCTGCGGTAGAGGACAGTGACCTGCTCTGCGCCCGACTGCATGCACTTCTTGGCAGCATCCAGCGCCAGGTCGGCACCACCGGCAATGACAACCCGCTTGCCGACTGGGGCATCCATTCCTTGAGCCCAGGCCAGAGATAGGGGAAGCAACTGGTAAAGCCCGGGAATGGCTTGATCCAGATTGGGTTCTTGGCCGCGCATGAGCATGGCATCCCAGCCGCCGGTGGCAAGAAGCACCGTTTCATAGCCTTCCTGAAGCAGAGATGCCACGGTGAAATCCTTGCCAAGAGCTTTGCCGGTCTGGGCCTCCACACCCAGCTCGAGAATACCTTCGATATCCCAATCGAGAACGTCCTTGGGCAGGCGCGAGTCAGGGATTACCGTACGAAGTAGACCTCCCAGTTTGGGCATGGCTTCAAATATGGTGGGGGAATGACCAAGCCGGGCAAGGAAACAGGCGGCAGTCAAACCTTCTGCCCCGCCGCCCACAACCGCCAGGCGGCGGCCGGTCTCAGGGGCCTTGAAAAGTTCCAGACGTTGGCCACTTTCTCTTTCATAATCGGCCACAAAACGTTTCAGATAGTTGATGGCCACCGGTTCATCTTCCAGGTTGCGGCGGCACTCGAACTCACAGGGATGGGGGCAAATGCGGCCACAGACCAGCGGCAGGGGGTTTCTCTCTTTGATTACCCGCAGGGCCTCAAGGTAATTTCCCATGGCTGTTTGCTGGAGTTGTTCCGGAATGTTGATCCCAGCAGGACAGGTTCTCTGGCACGGAGCAGTGCATTCGTCGGTGGTGAATTCGCCTAGAATGCGGTTAGATACCGAGCTTAGAGAGATGATTCCCTTGGGGCAGGTACGCACGCAGGTACCACAGCCGGTACAAATATTCTCGTGGACAACGGGCAGGCCGTCATCTCCCATGGAGAGAGCGTCAAAAGGACAGACACTGATGCATGATCCCAGACCGATGCAGCCGATGGGACATTCTTTGGCCCCACCATTCAGGAGCATGGCGGCCCGACAGTCATTTACGCCATCGTATAGATACTTGATATCTGCCTTGGCAACACTATAACGGCAGCCAATCTGGGCGATCTCCGGTTCTTTGAGCTCAACTTCAACACCGAGGATTTCTGCCACCTTTTCGTGCACGTCAGCTCCGCCACCTACACAGGCGTTGGGAGCCAAGTGGCCGACAACGATGGCCTGGGCCGCAGAGCTGCAGCCGGGAAGTCCACAGCCGCCACAGTTGGCACCAGGGAGTGCCTCCTCAACCTCAATGATCTGAGGGTCCACGTAAACATAGAA
>JBFFBS010000337.1:0-3007 GCA_041560295.1 Syntrophobacteria bacterium
GAAAACCCGCCCGAAGGGTGGGAGTCCGAAGGACAAATCCCAAATCCGCAATCTTCCCTATTCCCTATTCTATTTCCTCATCAACCATCAACGAAATTTCTTCCAGCAATCTTGACTTTAACTCCGCTTCAGGTATTTTCGCAACTATTTCTCCCTTTTTAAAAAGGATTCCCTGGCCGCGGCCACCGGCTATCCCCACATCAGCCTCCCTGGCCTCCCCCGGACCATTGACCACACAGCCCATAATAGCAACCTTGAGTGGGGTTTTCACCCGTAACAACTGTTCCTCAATTTCATGGGTCAGGTTGATAATATCTATATCGGAGCGGCCACAGGTGGGGCAGGAAATGAGTTCTATCCCTCGCTCCCGAAGCTTGAGGGCACGCAGAATTTCGTAGGCCGCCCTTACTTCATTGATGGGATCACTGGTGAGGGACACTCGAATGGTGTCACCTATACCCTCAGCCAGCAGCAGGCCAATGCCGATTGCTGATTTAACCGAACCACAAATCAGAGTTCCCGCTTCAGTGACACCCAAATGAAGTGGATAAGAAACCCTGTCGGCCAGCAGTCGGTAAGCCTCCACCATATTCATGACGTCGGAGGATTTAAGTGAGATCTTGATTTCATGAAATTTCAGGGATTCAAGAAGCTGAATTTGGCGAAGAGCACTTTCAACCATCGCTTCCGGGGTTGGGCCCCCATATTTACTAAGAAGGTCCTTGTCAAGAGACCCTGAATTTACTCCAATGCGAATGGGCACTTGGCGCTCAGCAGCAGCGTGCACCACCTTGGCCACGGCTTTCTCACTACCGATGTTTCCAGGGTTGATCCGCAGACCATCCACTCCTGTCTTTAGAGCAGCCAAGGCGAGACGATGATCGAAGTGGATATCGGCGATAAGGGGTGTGACCGCCTCACGTTTGATGGCCTTCAGGGCTTCAACAGCCTTTTCATCCAGTACGGCAAGCCGAACGATCTCGCAACCGACTTCGGCCAACCGTCTAATCTGTTCAAGGGTGGCGGGAATGTCGCGAGTATCCGTGTTACACATAGACTGTACCACCACCGGGGCATCTCCGCCCACCGCTACCGGGCCAACATGAATCTGTCTAGTCTTTCTTCGGGTGATAGCCATCGTTAAAACCGTTGAACTCGTTGAATCCGTTAAATTCGTTCAAGTCGTGTTTTCGAGGTTATAGGTGATGGGTCATAGGTGATAGGTTGTTACCCATAGCCCATTACCCATCACCAATAACCCAAGAATCCTTTCTCGCCAGATAGCGCTATGCGTGTTAGACCAAAAACGCGGGGGAGCTGTACGCTCCTGTCCCGCGCTTACTATCAATCATTCAGGCCCCGTTGCTCATCGCCGCCAATTTCACAGGGCGTTGACATCGATTTGACGGATGAAGGACTTAACCGAATCCATCCACTGTTGGAGCTTACAGTCTTCCGCATCGGGCTCACAAGGCCTCACTCCGGCATCGTCGGCACACTCAACGTGAACCACCTTGCCTGTTTCGTCTGTGACTTCTTGTTTGAAAGGACAACCGTCCAGCATAACTGAGCCTTGGCCCTCAATTCGTCCTTCGTGCTCCTCCACATCTTCACTCGCGGCTGTGATAGGTACCTTCTTAACTGTCCACTGTCCCATTATTGACCTCCTGGATTTCATTCAAGTATTGATTCTAGCTAGACCTTCGCACGTACGCAAGATATTTTTCCAATTCACCAATCTAAAACAATTCGTTCATTAGGGAATTAGAGAATTAGTCGATTAGAGAATTAGAAAATTAGTTAAATAGTTCAGGCCGCAGAAGTCGTGTTTTCCAGGTTATAGGTGATAGGTTGTTACCCATAACCCATTACCCATCACCAATAACCTAAGAATCCTTTCTCGCCTTTCCCGCCTTTCTCGCTTTTCCCGCCGGATATCGCTATGCGCTCTGCGCTTTGCACTATGCGTCAATACGCATCCCTATCCACGCGCGCTTCCATATAACGATAGTCTTCCACTACCTTGGCAAACACCCCAAGATTGCCAAGGCGTACACGCGTTAGTCCTGCATTCTTAGCGTTTTCGTAAGCCCGGACCATTTCCTCCACTGTTGGGATCCGAAACTCCTTCATATGATACTCCGGGAAAAATGCCAGAATGGTGAAAGGAATGGAGACATCCACAGCCGCCAAGCGGCCTGCGATCCGTCCCAACTCTTCTGCTTCCACCACCTCAGGAATATACAGAGACAGTACCTCCACGACGAAGTCTCGTTTGAGCATCTCCTCTGGCAATTGCAGAATCCACTCGTTGTCGCACCCTGTGAGCCACTGGTGGCGCTCTTTATCCTCAGCCTTTATATCGAGCCAGAAACTGTCTGCACCGCTCTCCTCTAATAGGTCCAGATTTTCTGGGGTCAGTCCGTATCCATTAGTTTCAATAAGCACCCAAAGTGAGGTGTTTTCCTTGATAAGCCGGGCACAGTGCGCGTAGAAATCTGAGCGACACGTCAGGTCACCACCTGTGAAGCCCACAATATTCCTTGCCGGCCCGAAACCCTGGGAACTTATGGTAATATCTTCGGCCTCTAGCACTCCCGGACATCGAGGCGACCGTTCACCCGTGAGGATACAGGCGCCGCAGCAGTGGCACGATTCGTGGGCGTGCCAGGCAGTGCTGTGCTCTCGCGGCTCCGCAAGGGTTACCTGCTTCTCGTAATTTTTGGCGGCTTGCATGATGTCCTTGGGGCTGAGCCATTGTCCTGTTGCCTCCTTGCTGAAGTACCAGGAGTGGCATTTCCGACAGGAGAAGTTACACCCAGACTGGTAAATGGAGAGATAATTTTCCGGCCTTGAAAGGTGCAAGCTGGTAATCAACCGTTGCCAATCACCATCTTGCAGACGCAGCGTAGCTTCACAGCCTAGCAACCGTTTGTTTCCAGTTGCCACAAGGCACTTTCCAGGACGATAGCCCTGTTGCATCAAGTTGCAGGTTTTTTTATTTGGA
>JBFFBS010000338.1:0-2991 GCA_041560295.1 Syntrophobacteria bacterium
AACGAAAAACATCACCAGACTCTCCACCAGTTCCGCCATGAACTCAAAGTCTAACTTGTCCATGGTGTCTGAAATCTGGTGGTAGTGGGGATTGCGATAGAAGGCTGAGTCAGTAATCATCACCGCCTTGTAGCCCTGGTCCCAGAACGAGGCATGGTCACTGAGTCGTACCGAAGGCATTGCCCAGCCCCCGAGGGGTACGGTTAGCTTGATTACCGGCAGATCACGATTTTTCTGGAAGGCCTTGTAAAGAGAACTTGTTAAACCTTTGGAGCTGAGATTCCCCACGATGCCGATGAAGTTTCCTTCCTTGGGATAACCCATAAACATCAAGGGGAACGGATAGCTTTGGCAGCCTGGTTGGTGACAGGTATAGCCCACCATCTCCAAGCAGAGCATGCCGTCGATCTTTTCCTTCTCTTTTTTGGCATTCTTGGCGTGGATTTTACTGCCCATGCGCCTGGTACCATAAACCGGAGGCTCTTCCAGGGCAAAGGAGACAAACTTCACCCGTAAATCCAGCTTCTTTTCTTCTAGCTTGGCCCTCAATTGCCTGGCTGTCTCCAACTGAACGGCAATGGCGCTGGCATTGTCATCTGCGCCAACCGTGCCCCACACAGAATCATAGTGCGCCCCCAGCAGGTAGTGTTTGTTCGGATTTGCGTTAAAATCAATGTTGGCCACTATATTGGACACGGTAAAATCTTTATACTGATAAGATTCCCGGTGTACCGGCAGGTCAATATCTTTGAAAAATGATTCAATGTAGGCTGCCGTCTTCTCCAGGTTCTCGGGCAAACGGACGCTACGCTCACCAATGGTGACTGTAAGCTGCTGTACGTGCTCCTGTAGTCTTTCCACGGTCTTGTCAATGTCTATCACCTTTCTCTCCCCTCCCCCACTGTCTGGCTGCCCATGATCACATGAAATGCTGAAGCAAAATAAGAAAAACATTAAAGCCAAGGCAGAAAATAATCTGCCCCGACGCCGGGGTGGTTTTGATCTATATGCCAACCTCAAGTTGTGCGTTCCCATATCGGGCGATCTGAAGCGAGAGCCATGGTCATATCAGTTTTAAAATCCCCCTCACCCCCCTTTATCAAAGGGGGGAACTTGTCCAAATAAATTCAAAAACATCCCCCTTTCGTAAAGGGGGATCGAGGGGGATTTCTATCTCGACTTTGCACTCAGTAAACAGAGCAGTCATTTTCCATCTGCGAGAATAATCCACATTATACTTTCGGCACAGCAGAATAGATTTACAAGTACTAAACACTATTTGGCCAATATACCAGCAACGCCACAAAAAATCATTTGACAACAATCATTCCCTATAGGGTAGATTACCAGTAAATAATCCGGGCATGAAGGGGCTTTCGGTTGCCCAATGGCGCTAAGAGCTAAGCGCAGAGCGCAAAGCGAAAAACTGTCAATGTGACGATTCCATTTACTTGTACGCTATGCACCATGCGCTATGCTCTATGCGGTCTTACCAGAATGGAGTGCTCTTATGAAAGCAGCATTTTTCACCATGTTGGTCCTCTCTCTCGTATTGGGAGGAATCGCCTATCACAAGAGTCCAGAACTTCCGATCCAGGCCATAAAGTCAGGGGGCGGGTTGTTATTGCGGCTCATTCCCGTCTTGATCCTCGCCTTTTTTGTAGCTGGGTTGATGGAAGTTCTTCTGCCCAAAGAGCTTCTCGTCCGCTGGGTGGGTGCTGAGAGCGGCTTCAAAGGGATCTTAATCGGCACCTGCTTGGGAGCTGTCGCCCCTGGCGGCCCGTTTATACAGTTTCCCATTGTCGCAGCCTTGTTTAAGGCAGGAGCGAATATTGGACCTCTGATCGCCTATCTTTCGGCTTGGGCCCTGATCGGTCTTAACCGGGTAATTGCCTTTGAAATCCCCCTTCTAGGGTTTCAAATCACTTTCACCAGACTCCTTTGCAGTTTCATCTTTCCAATAATTATCGGATATATGGCTAGATTTGTGTACGTGCGGTTTTAAGGAGGCATAGAGCATAGAGTAACGAGCGAGGAGTCAGAATTCAGGGAAATTCCGGTACAAGGTGCAAGGTACAGGGTAAAGCACTAAGACAGAAGTCAAATAATTCCCTGTACCTTATACCCTGCACCCTGTACCCGAACTGTTGGCTACTGGGTACTAGATTGTGTCAAGAGTGCTTAGTTCCTTCCCTAGTAGGAGCACGCCATATGAACGACCAATACTTATTGATTCAAAAAGAACACCTAGAAGCGGCCTGGTCACGGGGAGAGGAAATGCTCGAACAGGCTTTACCTGCTACCCGAAAAGGAGATTGCTTTTGCTTCCAGGCCTTCGGCGAGGAGTGTGAGCTCTGTCCGGAGAAAATTAGTTTTGGTGGAAAATTGATTACTGGAGCTGAGGGTATCCTTATTTCCCTCTATGCCCGCAATGTCCTCGATGAAGCTACCGAACTACACCCTTTGCAATCGTTTAAGGAATTCCCTGACAGTGGGCCGTATCAGGCAGCTTTTGTGGCTCGCTCCGAGCAAGTTCTCGTCTCCCATGTACCGGAAATTCAGCGTCAGCAGGAGGCAATTGCCCAAAACTTTTCGGGAAGTATCAATCATGATGCGGTCAGTGGTGATTTCTCTTTCACCCTCTATCCGCTGCCTCGTATTCCCCTCTATTACATCTTCTATCTCCCCGACGAGGAATTCCCCGCAGCCGTGACCTGTTTGTTTGCTGCTGATGCCACCAGTCATCTCACCGTAGATGGTTTGGCTGACGTGGCTGAATATACGGGCAAAAGAATCATTGAACTGGTGAAGTAAGGTTATTTCGAATTGCGAAAATGCAGATGTGAGATGTGGGATGTGAGATGTGGGATTGGGGATTTTGCCTTGCGCCTTGGGCCCTGAGCCTTATGCCCTTTGGCTACTGACACCTGACACCTGTAACCTGACACCCAGAGATTTGGTGCCTACTGCCTAGTGTTTAGTCCCTAGTTG
>JBFFBS010000339.1:0-2956 GCA_041560295.1 Syntrophobacteria bacterium
AAAAACCTCAAGGCCGTAGCGGTACTGGGTACGGGAAGTCCATTGGTAGCAAAACCGGAGGAATTAAAAGAGCTCAATAAATTGACAATCCATTTAAATAAGCGTGACCCACTCCTCGCCCCGTTTCCGGAGGAACAGGTTCGTCGAACCGGACAGTCGTCTTGTTTTCAATGCGGTCTTGATTGTAAGTACAGAAACGCTTTTCGTACGGCGTCCGGAAAGAACGTGGTGAGAAAATGTCAATCCATGTTCGTCTACTTGCCATGGGTCTTCGGGAGACCGGGAGAGTCCACGGAGACTGCTGTTGATGCCACAGGAATCTGTAATGATCTGTCGCTCTGCACCATGGAAATGTACAACGTCGTTCAGTGGTTGGATACCTGCTACAAGTCCGGATACCTTACCGATAAGCAGACCGGACTTGACATTTCACAGCTGGGCACCCGTGAGTTTTTCGAGAATCTCGCCACTATGATTGCTCGTCGACAAGGATTTGGAGATATTCTGGCCGACGGCCTCCTTCGAGCCGGCGAGAAGCTCGGTGAAAAAGCCAGGGCTCATTTCTCAAACGAGGTATCCGGCGTCGGAGATGGCTCCAGTTATTCCGCCCGCGAATATCTCATGAACGGTTTGCTGTACGCATTGGAACCGAGACAGCCAATTGCCATGCTTCACGAAGTAAGTTGGTTAACCGGTTTATGGGTCATGAATCAAGCCGATCCCCAATCTTCACCAGTAACATCGGAGGTGTTTCGGGCCGCGGCCACTAAATTCTGGGGAAGTGAGAAGGCGTGGGATCTCAATACCCATGAAGGAAAGGCAATGGCGGCAGCCAGAGTAATCGATAGAACCTACGTGAAGGATAGCCTGCTGTTGTGTGATTCCGTCTGGCCTTTGATGGTTTCCTGGAATACGCCCGATAACCTTGGAGATCCAACCCTCGAGAGCCGAACTTTTTCTGCGGTAACCGGCATCGAAACTGATGAAGCAGGGCTTCATAAGTTTGGTGAGAGAATATTCAATCTTCAACGGAGTATTCTTTTGCGGGAAGGATGGCAACCCAAAGTAGATGATGTTCCGGAAGAATTTAATTTTGTTGATCCGGTTGAAACCGTGTTCATGAACCCCGAGGTGATCGTACCCGGGCCGGGCGAAGAAGTAATCAGTCGAAAGGGCCAAACTCTTGACAGGGAAGTATTCGAAGAGATGCGAAAAGAATTTTACCAACTGCGAGGCTGGGACTCTGAGACAGGCTTGCAAAAGGCTGAAGCACTCGAGCAGCTTGGCCTGTCTGATCTCTTGTAAGATCCCATGAGAGAGGCAAAATTGTAGATTTTAGATTGTAGATTGCGGATTGTAGATGTGGGATGTGGGATGTGAGATTTCGAATTGCGAATTGCGGATTGCGAAATTGGGAACCCGCCCAAAGGGTGGGAGTCCGCAGGACAATTTAAAAGAGTGGGCAGAATGCAACTAGGAACTAAGAAATATGCACTAAGCACCGATTTTACGATGTCAATGATTTGATGAATTGACGATCTACCGCTTACTGCTTACTGCTCACTGCTTACACTTTTTCCTGACACCTGAAACTTCAATTCTGGCTACTGACTACTGGCTACTGGCTACTTGACTTTTTTTACCGCTTACGGCTCACTGCTTACTGCTTACCGTTTACGATTTGACTCTGTGGAGGGCCCGTGTTTGGATTCGTTCTCATTTCCGCAATCACATTGATGCACATTTACGTGTTCTGGCGAGCCGCCTCGGTGCCTGTTCTCAGACGGTATGTTTCAAGAAAACTTCTCATCGGGGCAGGCCTGGTTCTCTGGGCAACCTTTTTCTTGGGACGGGTCTACGGTCACCACGGTATGGGTCCGCTGGCGAAGGCCCTGGAGTTGCTCGGCATGAACTGGATGGCCGCGCTATTTCTTCTCTTTGTCTCCCTTGTTGCGATGGACTTGGTGACTGGATTCGGCTTTCTGATGCCCAGGCAAGCACCTTCGCTACGAGGCATAGCCTTGATTGCCGGTCTGGTGCTTTCGCTGATCGCACTTTTTCAGGGGTTGCGGCCGCCGGTGATGCAAGACTATGAGGTCTATTTGCCCGGTCTCGCCGATGAGATGGATGGGACGGTGCTCGTAGTCATGTCCGACCTGCACCTTGGTAATTTACTCGACGAGCGCTGGCTGGAAGCGCGTGTCGCCCAGGTGCAAGCGCAGAAACCTGACCTTGTGGTTTTGCTGGGAGATCTCTTCGAGGGGCACGGCAAGTCCCCAAGTGACCTCCTTCCGGTTTTGCGCCGTCTCTCTGCACCTCTCGGTGTCTGGGTTGTCCCCGGTAACCACGAGTTCCACCATCGTCGCAATGGAAGCAGGCTTTTAATCGAGGAAGCTGGCTTTCAACTGCTGCGCAACCGCTGGGCCAAAGTTCAACCCGGTCTGGTCATGGTTGGCATAGACGATCTTACAGCCATCCGCCGCTCTGGTCGGGGCGACGATCCCATATCGAAGGCGCTGGCGGGTCGACCTCCGGGTGCAACCATCCTGCTCTCCCACACGCCGTGGCAGGCCGACAAAGCAGCGAAAGCCGGAGTAAGCCTGATGCTTTCCGGCCACACCCACGGAGGGCAAATCTGGCCTTTCGACTATCTGGTAAAACGCGCCTACCCGCTGCTCGAAGGGCGGTATGAAGTGGACGGCATGACGGTCATCGTCTGTCGCGGTACGGGCACCTGGGGACCCCGTATGCGCCTCTGGCGTCCCAGCGAGATCCTCCGGCTGAAGCTTCAGTCGGGGAGAAAGGGGTAAGATTGCAGATTTTAGATTGTGGCGCGTGGTCGGGCCAAGTTAAATGGTTGACTGGATTAGAAAAGTTGTCGAAAATGAGTGCTATTTGGGGCCAATAACGCTCTTTTTAGGGGCAAAAACAGCCTTTTCCCGTAGGCGCACTTGCT
>JBFFBS010000340.1:0-2947 GCA_041560295.1 Syntrophobacteria bacterium
ATCCAATAAATGACTGTACATAGCTGTCCGCGGCTGGCAATGCGCTGTGATCGAGTCATTACTTTAGCTGTAATGTCTTCAGCCTATCACCTGAAGACTAACGGATCTCTTTGCAAAAAGAATACCAAGTGGGAAGGGAGGGGCGAGGAGGTATGGTTCCATGTGGTCAGAGGGATTGGGTCGATATTCCATCAAGGACATACTGATCAGTATAAATACGAAATCCGAAGCACGAAGCACGAAACAAATCCAAAATCCTAATGATCAAATGTTCAAAACGTAACTATTTGAAAAGACTGGTTGGTGTTTAGGTCATTTGAATTTTGAAAATTCGAATTTGTTTCGGATTTCGTATTTATGCTGCTCTGTATGTTCTTGGTGGAATAACGACCCAATCCCTCTGATCACATGGAACCCTACCTCCCCTCCCTCCTCATTTGGTATTCTTTTTGCAATGAAAACCGTTAGTCTTCAGGTGATAGGCTGAAGACATTACAGCTGAAGTAATGACCCGATTGTAGCTCATTGACAGCTGCGGACAGCTCTCTACAGTCACTTATTGGATGTCCGATTTCGCTGATGAGCCCAGAACCTGATTGCGGAGGTTGTTAAGAACAATGGATGATCTATCCCAAGCCATGAAAGAAGCTACCGCTTACTTAGAGCGGCAGAAAGATGAAAAGAAAGAAGTCCAACCAAAGAAAAAAGAGGTAAAATCTGCGCCGAAGCCGAAGATAAGCGCTGTTAAGAGAAAAACCATGGAGGTCCAGGGCAATCCAGCTCTTGTGTTGGCCTATGGTGGCGCGATAGCCCTGGCAATTTTTGCCGTGGGGATCTCCACGCAGTGGTTGATACCGGCCCTAGCTGCTGGCTTTGGTATCGCAACCAACATTATCTCCAAAGGAATTCTAACCCCTGGCTCAGAGTACTCTTGGGTGATACCCATCGGTGCTGGAGGGCTCGTCCTCATTGGTGGTGTGGGGGTGGTCTTTCTTCTGATGAAAATAGTGAAACATGCAAAAGGCCAACTCTACCTGGCTGTTTTACCGTTACTTGGGGTTCTGGCAGGCTTTAGTGTGGATTTATGTAAAGATTTCTTTCCGAACGATCCGCTGGTACGAATTGGGTTTGCTGCAGTGGCGGCCTGTCTATTCGTCCTTGGTGGTCTGTGGTGGAGGAGATTCGGTTTTTTTAACAAAATTGCAGGTACTTTTCTTATGCTGATCTCACCTCTTGTCATCCTTGCTCATGGAGTCAACGAAAATATCGGTGAGGGGGGGGTGGCCGCTGCTTTGGGGAAAGTCACAGCCCATAGCTGGATGGCCCTCGGCGGGCTCCTGTCTCTTATCGTCTTGATCGGACTCCTTGCCTTCACCCTTGGAGATGAAATCAGTCCATGAGGTTGTGAGCTTTTCAATCTGCAACCTAAAATCCCTGTGTTCCATTTACTTTAACAGACTGCTTCTTTACCCTTGCTCTCTGTGGCACGATTGTGTAATCTGCCGATTAGCTTAGTAGGCGCAGTCCGTATCTAGCCCGGACATTTCATGAATTGCTGTCGCGAGACCACAAGGATGGGCGTGCCACCTGGCAACCACAGGGTGTTGGTTTCCGTACCTGCATGGTACGTCGCAGGGGCCGACACCCGAGGACGCCAGGAAGGACGGCCATATCTGTGGTTGCAGCAAGTGATTCATGAAATATCCGGGCTAAAATGAAAAGGAGGCTACACCATGGATCCTGCGGAAAAACGAGAGATTAAGGAAAAGATGGAAGAAAAGGGAGTCGGTTTTGACAAAGCGGCCGAAGAGCTCAACGTTCCAGAACATATTTTGGCCCTTTATCTCAAAGAAGATTCCAATCCCGTCCCCAAAAGGATCATTGACGGGCTCAATAATCTGCTTCAATAATCGCCCCAGAGATTGATACTCAGAGAAAAAAGCAGCCGCTGGCTGCTTTTTTTATTGAAGCTCCCTGCAGTCCCGCCAAGGCGGGATTCGAAATGTAAGGAAGTGATTCTATTTTATTGGAGTTCGCTCGCTAACCCCGCAGCAAGACTTGTCGACGAGCTCAAGTCGTGTCGCTAAGGGGAATGCGCTCGCTGTAGCATTTTCAAAAGAGAAAACCTGGTCCTTGGGGCCAGGTCAGAGTTCAATGGATTTGCCGGTAAAGATTGCGAGCTTTTGTGAAGGTTTCAGGTTTCAGTTTTTTTTGTTTTTCTCACCTGACACCCGATCCGCCTCCGGCGGAACACCTGAAACCCTGAGACTCAGTGATTGAAATTTGGCATTCTACAATGCTCCATCACCCTGGCTATAGTAACTTCCCTACCACCCAGAAAAGCAGCATACCGACAACAACCGTCCCCCCTAAAGATTTGGTCTTCAGGGCAAAAAGAAAGGTGGGAAGAGCCACCCACAACTGTGGCTGAGAAAAGTCCAGTTGGCGCGGATTACCGCCGGTCACAAGTTCTGGAAAGACCAGAGCACTGAGAATGGCAACCGGGATCAAATCCAACCACTCGGAAAACCACTGGGGCACCTGGCGTCGTGACAGGAAAAAAATGGGAAACCAGCGTGGGATGTAGGTGACCAATCCCATACCAACCACCAAGATGAGATACTTAGAATGTATCATAGGAGCGATCCTTTAAGGGTGCTGCACATTTTTTCGAGCTAGCCGTCGGAAAAAGACGCCGAAAGTAGCGGCCAGGATTGAGGCCAGAACAATGTAGATATTTCCGGGAATGAGCAGTGCGATAATTACGGCCAATACACCGGCAATAATCGCGGTAACTGAATATAGCTTCCCTCTGAGTTGAAAGACGAGAAGGCAGAGAAACATGGCAATGAGCGCATAATCAATACCAAACGCTCCGGCCGGAATGAACTGGCCGCTCAAAGCTCCTAGGATGCTGCTAACGATCCAGGCTGCATTTGCAGAGTGG
>JBFFBS010000341.1:0-2941 GCA_041560295.1 Syntrophobacteria bacterium
TAATTGAACGGCGCGATCTCCTCCAGGACCTTCTTACTCTCATGGGTTCCCATCCGGACCGGCAGCAGTTGGAAGTAATTTTGACGGAGAGACTTGAGCGTTTGCTCCAACTCCGACTTACCGGATGCAGTCTTGATTTTGAATCTACCTTCTTGGGCAAAAACTGGCCCGACTTCATTGCTCACCTGCATAATAATGGAGCGGAGGCCGGCAATCGCTTGCCTGGAACGTTACCCCCGGCCGAAGTCAAACAACTTGAGAAGTGGCAAGAGATAGCCTCAATTCTTACCACGGCTGAGGGCAAACCGAGGAAACAGGTGGGGCCTGCGACCGGCTTCTACAGTGGTTTCAGCAAAAGCAAATGGGCAGAGGCAATTCTGAAACTCCCAGCAGAAACCCTGCACCATTTGCAGGACCTCAAAACACTTCCATCTGTGTCTGCTGGCACGGCGGACCTAGATGCTCTTTACGATCTTGTTTTGGTGGTGGGCGAAGCGCTCAATCTCTATCGCTCAGCTTGCCGCCAACGCCACCTGCTCGATTATGTTGAACTTGAACAGGCAGCACTTCGACTATTCGACCAGGAAACCCCCACCGATTTACAGTTATTTTTGGACAGGAAAATTCAGCATTTGCTGGTGGATGAATTTCAGGATACCAGCCGGAGCCAATGGCTTTTGCTTCAGCATCTTTGTAGTGGTTGGCTCCCTGACTCCGGCCGAACCCTTTTCGTGGTGGGAGATCCCAAACAGTCCATATATGCTTTCCGCAAAGCAGAAGTCTCCCTTTTTCTGGAAGCCAAGAAAGGATTGCCTATTCCGGGCCAGGATCGCTTTTCCCTGAGGTGCTTACAAATTGGGGCTAACTTCCGTTCAAATCCTCGTTTGGTTGACTGGAACAACGAACTTTTCGGCCAGACCATAATGAATCGAGCTGATCATGAAGCTGACGAAGTGCCTTACGTGAACGCCACCGCCCTGGTTGAACCAATCCCCGATCAGCTTTCCCTGAATCTGTTCTCCTCGGAAGACCAGGGTGTCGACCCCCGTGAGATTGAAGCAGAATGGCTGGGAAAAGCAGTGCAGCAGGAACTGAAACAGCTAACTGAGGGAGAAAAGATCGGCATTCTTCTTTTCGCACGCACTCACTTATCTCATTACCTGCACGGTCTGCAACGAGCCGGGGTAGCCGTACAGGTGCAAGAAGGAACACCCCTTTTGGCTCATCGTGAGGTCCTTCATCTGAGGCAGATTGCTCATGCCCTGGTGAGGCCACAAGACGACCTGGCCTGGGCAGCTTTGCTCCGCGCCCCCTGGTGTCAACTAACTCTAGAGCAGTTTGTTCAAGTTGCAAGGAGACCTGAACTGAGTTGGCTTGAGAAAATCAGGGCTGCAAAGGCAGATTTTCCGGTGGCAGCTGAATTGTGGAAAGCAACAACAAGGGCTCGCCAGCGCTTGGGCCGGGACGAGCTGGCCACTCTGGTGGAAAATGTCTGGTTGGAACTTGGTGGTCCTAAAATAGTGGCCGGTAATGGTTCCTCGGCCAGTGTAGCAAACTGCCGTAACTTTTTGGATCTTTTGGCTCGCGTCGAACAAGGAACTCCCGAGGAAACCCTGGTTAAGGCAGAGTTGTTGCTGCAGAATGCCTATTCCCCGCCCGACCCGGCAGCAGCCCCCTCTCCTGTAGAACTGATGACGGTCCATCGGGCCAAGGGGTTGGAGTTCGATGTGGTCTTCATTCCTTTCCTGGACTGGTACCCTTTGAGTGGCGGCCGTGGATTTCATCCTCCCTATTTATTAGAGCGGCTACCGGGTTCCGACGGAGAACTCCTTATTGCCATGGCCCCGGACCGACGTCGGGACAAATCTGATAGTTTATATCAGCTGTTGCGGAAGATCGGAGAAAAAAAGAAACTGGCTGAAGCCAAAAGGATTTTCTACGTCGCAGCGACCCGGGCGCGCAGGAGTCTCTATTTAAGTGGGATCGCCCGGACGAAAAACGGCGAAATCTTATACCGCAAAGATAGCCCCCTTTGGTGGCTTGGCAATCACTGTGGATTGAAGCACTCCAAAAACGAGGAGCTCATCGCTGAAAACAACAACTTTTTGGATTTATACCTCAATCCCGTTTTGACTTCTGTGGATCAGGATGAGCATGACAAAGCGACTGACTTGCCTGAACCGTTACCCTTTGATCCAGAACGTCTGCCCTATACCACAGTTGCTCCGTCACAGCTCATAGAAAAGGTTGAACAGACCAAAGAACAGGAAGATGATCCAAACGCTAGGGCGAGAGGTGCGGTGACCCACAAACTTCTTGAGCATCTGGGAAAGGAAAATCCCTTGCCGCAAACCGCTGCTGTGGTTGCAGCGCTTATCAGCGAAGGTGTTCTCGAGACTGAGGCGCAGGAATTAGCGGAAGAAATACTCCAAGAGATTCAAGACTGCTTACAGGAGGAGTTTTTCGGCTGGCTACTCAGCAAGGGCCATCCCCAGGCCTATTGTGAATGGAGCCTGGAGGACCGGCCTGCAGAAAACCAGATTCGCACCGGCATTGTGGATCGGGTGGTCTTCGACGGAGACAACTGGTGGGTGGTTGACTACAAAACGAGTCGCCCCGTTACAGGTGAAAGCGATGAAGACTTCCTAGAGCGTGAGGTTGTTCTCTATCGGCCGCAACTCCTTGCCTACAAAGAAATGGTCGCCAACTCTCTGAATGTGGACATCAATTCAGTCCGACCTGTGCTCTACTTCACCGCCCTGCAACGCAAGCTCGAACTGGATTCCTCTTCATAAGAGCATTTACCCAAAATGTACCCGGTAAGAAATGGGTAAATGTTTTTGAGATGATGATTTTGGCCTTGGGGGATGAGCGTGGTTCACACGCTGTTATTATAGTTCGAGCTTGCGTTGCAGGGCGGTAAAGTAGAGCACAGGTCTGA
>JBFFBS010000342.1:0-2929 GCA_041560295.1 Syntrophobacteria bacterium
CTTTACAAGCAACCCCGCCTGTGCTATAAGCCGCTTTCTAAAAACGCATAGCGTCTCCTTCAAGTTCAGCCGGGGGTAATGTCATGCTCAGAAGCAGATTGCAAGCTATATGGATGATCAGTTTATGTCTCATTGCTTTACTTTTGAGCGCTGTCAAACCGGCCTGGGCGCAGGAGTTGCCTCACCCGTTTGCGGTGGCTGCGAAATCTGCTGCACTCATAGATGGTGATTCCGGCCAATTCCTCTATGGACAAAACCCTGATGAGCGCATCAGTCCTGCAAGTTTTGTCAAATTGCTCACACTGTTTTTGGTGTTTGACGCCATTGACCAGGGCCAGATTCTTTTGGAGGACAAGGTGTGGATCAGCGAAAAAGCCTGGCGCACTGGAGGGTCCAAGATGTTTGTCCGCCAGGGAAACCGCGTCCCTCTTGTTGAACTGATCAAAGGAATCGCAGTGGTGTCTGGAAACGATGCCTGCGTTGCCGTGGCCGAATTCCTCCAGGGAAACGAACAAGCTTTCGTTGAGAAAATGAACCAGAAACTGCGAGAGCTTGGCCTGGTAAACAGCCAGGTTCAGACAGTGAATGGGTGGCCTGCCCCAGATCAATACACCACCGCCAGGGATATGGCTTTGATGGCCCTGGCTTACGTTCAGGCCCACCCACAAGCGCTCCAATACCATCAATTGAAGGTTTTTATTCATGAGAATATTCGCCAGAAGAATCGTAATTCGCTTCTCTGGCGAGATCCCACCGTGGATGGGTTGAAGACTGGACACACCGAAGATGCAGGCTATCATCTTTTGGCCACTGCAAAGAGGGGGGAGCAACGTTTTATTTCGGTAGTAATGGGCGCCAAGAGCGAGGCAATCAGAGGAAGAGAAGCCTTGCGGCTGCTTAATTATGGTTTCCGTAACTTTGTCTCAGTGCAACTTTTCAAGAAAGGAGACGTTCTTCTGCAGCTTCCCGTGTGGAAAGGAACCCAGGGGAAAGTTGAGCTGGCAGCAGGTGAAACCGGGATTGTCACCGTCCCCCTTACCCTGCAAGCGGATGTTACCTGGAAGGCACAAGCTCCTGAACAGTTATTTGCCCCCATAGAACGTGGTCAGATCGTAGGGGAAGTAGTAATTACCACCAAGGACAAAGTGTTTAAGAATATACCCCTGGTCGCAACCCAGGAAATACCGCGGGCCGGGTTCTTCAAGCAAGCAATGCATACTGCAGCCCTCATAGCTGTTGAGCATGGAAAAGTACTTATATTGGTCGTTATTCTCCTTGGTGGCGCGCTGGGAGCGATCTGGTATTTAAGGCAGAGGAAGCCGAAACGAGGACGTCGATAAAAGCATGGAGCATAGGGCATAGAGCATGGAGAAGAACATTTCGGATTTAGGATTGCAGATTTGGATCTGAGATGTGGGATGTGGGATTGTGAAGTTCGTTGATCCTTTACTCTGAGTTAATCTAGATACTTACCGTTTACCGTTCACCCTTCACCGCTTACCATTTAACCACTTTCCCTTGACAAATTCTGTTAATTGTCGCTAAATATTGTGAGCTTGTGAAAATAGCGCTTAATAAGCCGATGGGGGGGCACCGCCATGGGACTTAGAAAGTATTTTGGCCTTGATCGCCGCAGTCACAACCGGCATCAAGTGGCTGTGGAGACAGAGTTTCAGATCTGGGATGATGTCACACAGAATCCCCGCACCGAAAAGGTGCGAGGGCGACTCACCGATATATCTCCAATTGGTGCCTGCCTTCAGACCAACCACATGTTAATTGGGGGCTACCACCTGCTGCTTGATAACGATCCAAGCGGTCAAACACCCCTCGTTCTTACCCTACCCGCTCCAACTGGAGAGAGCCACTGGGACATCAAGGCTCAGGTGCTCTGGTATAACAAAGTTGAAGGCGAACGCAGGTATCAGTTCGACGTTGGCTTGAGTTTTGTGGATGTCTCTCCCTCAGAGCGGGAAAACCTTAATGCTCTTCTGAAGTCTCATTCCAGTTCTTGATCCAATTATTCACCACAGAGACACAGAGACCACAGAGAAAATACTTAACCGCAGACGGACGCAGACT
The DNA here is from genome assembly GCA_041560295.1 of Syntrophobacteria bacterium. Classification (GTDB taxonomy): domain Bacteria; phylum Desulfobacterota; class Syntrophobacteria; order BM002; family BM002; genus BM002. The sequence goes on from JBFFBS010000342.1 coordinate 2,083, forward strand.
GGCGCAGACTGGTTGGACCACCTGGAAGCTGAAGAACGAGTTGTTGGCGGATGAAAATTAGCAAGCTCATTATCAGCCGCCAACAACTCTACTTTGAACCCGATGTCTCGGGTTCAGCCGCTTCGCGGCCTCCTTCCAGATGATCCATGGCGGACTAATATGAGCTTAAATAGAACAGTTATCTTTTCTTACTTGCTACAGGATTTTGGACTCACGCTGACGGGCTAAAGCTGTCAGTTAGAGGTAGTAGGAGCATCCCCCTTCGACTGTGCAGCTCCTTTCTCTATGCTTTCTTTCTCCTGGTTCCTGACTCCTGGCTCCTTCTTTTCCTTTTGCGAGCGGGAGTACTCTTGCCACCCCTTGAGGGTTTTTTTGGGGAAGATGGTGCACTTCTAGGTCCATCTGACCGTTTCTTGCGGGATCGGTGGGCCGGCCTTTTTCTTCCATCTGGCCCACCCCTTCTCTTAGGGCCTCTTCTTCGCTGGTCAGCACTACGAATCTTTCTGGATTTGTCTGAGAAAAACCAGGTTTCGTCCGGCCAGATAACAGGAAGCTTTTTTCCTATATATTCTTCAATCGCTTCAAGAGAGTACACATATCTATCGCAGGCCAGACTGACAGCCTTGCCTGACATCCCAGCTCGGGCTGTACGGCCAATCCGGTGCACATAGTCTTCCCGATCTTGCGGCAGATCGTAATTGATAACATGACTGACATCTTCCACATGTAACCCCCTGGAGGCAACATCCGTGGCGATGAGAAGTTTGAGATCTCCGGATTTAAAATGATTGATAATCTTAAGCCTCTGCCGCTGATTAAGGTTTCCAGTAAGACCCTTCACCGGGAA
>JBFFBS010000343.1:0-2915 GCA_041560295.1 Syntrophobacteria bacterium
GCCGCACTCGGCGCACTTGATCCGGTGTGTAAACTTCACCCGAAACCGGGCACGACTGGCAGCTTCCTCTGCCTCATCGACTGGCTCTTCCTCCGGTTCAGGCGGGGAAGGGGGCTTGGGCCGGGGGGCCATGTCCAGGTGGCATTCGGGGCAAAAGGTCCAGATACCCACTTTCTGGTACTGGTCGCCAACTATTTCTTTCTCGCAAAGCGTACACCTTCGCTCTTCTTGCTTGAAAACCACCGAGACCGAAACATCTTCCTTCTCAGGCTCAGTAGGAGGTTCAACCTCTATTTCGGGTTCCACCTTCTTGGCAGGTTTCTCCATCAGCTGCTGGAAGCAGTCGAGGCAGAAGGGCCACTCAGCCACCATCCTGTGTTCCTCACCGGCTATATCCTTGCTGCACTGTTTGCATTGCATAATATCGAGGCTCCTTAGGGCTTTATCGGTGGGCAGTGCCCACCTTACGTCTATCTGATGTGGGATGTGGGATATGAGATGTGAGATGAGGCAGTTCCGCCGAGGCAGTCTGCTTTATTCTTTATCCCACATCGCACATCTCAGATCACACATCCTTCGTTTTTTTGGTGCTTAGTGCTTAGTTCCTAGTGTCTAGTCTCTCCGCTGCCCGCTGCCTGCTGCCAGCTGTCTGCTGCGCAAAGCGCTCTGCGCTCTGCGCTTACCCCATCGCTTCCAGCCTGGCCTGAACCTGTCCGTGCAGTTGATCGAGCCGGGTCAACCCCTGGTTTTTCACGGTCTGGACTTTCTCGGTGAGCGTGTCAGCAACGTCCACTTTCTCTTTCAGTAGATCCAGTTGCGTCGAGGTCTCTGACTTCAGGGAATCAATACCCTGGCGAAATGTCTGCAGTGTGCCAACGGCAGTGTCCTTGACGGTATCTAGCTGCGTCTTTAAGCCCTCTCTCGCCTGATCTGCCCGTTCTTCCATCTCATTTCTCACTGTTGACAGGCTCTCCCTCACTTTCTCACCACTTCCGGAAATGGAGGTTCTGATCTTTTCAATCTGCTCATTGACCTGTTCAACAAACTGGGAGACCCTTTCCTGGACCTCTGTTCTCACCGATTCGATTTGCTCACGAAAATTCTCCAGTTGTTCGGCGATCGCCTCTTTCACTTTCTGAATTTGCTCTTTGATTTGCTCAACAAGCTTATCCACCTGCTCCTCTATCTGGGCACGCAATTTGTCGATCTGTTCGAAGGCCTGGGACTTGAGCTCTTCAAATTTCTCCATCGCCTTAGATATGACCTCTTCTATCTTGTCGTTTGCCTCGGTCACCTTGTCGTCGATGGTCTTGGCAATTTTATCGAGCTGCTGCACCAGTTGCTCTCTGAAACCCTCCATACTATCTACTGCCTTGGAACTGATCTTTTCAATCTGATCGCCTATCTGTTTAGCGATTTTCTCCATTTGATCGCCAGCCTGGGAGGCGACCGATCCAATCTGGTCCGCGATCCTGGACACCACATCCTGAATGGCGGTTATCGTGGGTTGAACCAGCATTTTAGGCAGATTCGTCGCTGGAATCGCATCCAGCATACCCATGGCCTTGTCGAGAATGGACCTGAGCATATCAATGAACTCGTTGAACTTCTCCGTTAGCTTGGCGAGTTCTGTTTTGATTATCTCAAAGGTGTTCAAGGTGGTGTCCTTGAACTCGGAAACCTGGCCCTGAACTGAACGAATAGTGCCCCTGGCAACACCAACCGCTGACTCCACCTGCGAACGGACCGCCTCGACGCCATCGGTGGTGGTGTTGACCAAGGTATCCAGTGCATTGCCGACCTGGTCAACGATCCCCTCAATTTGTTTCTCTACCGATTCCACCCGCTCCCCCATATCCTCCACCAGGGAACGGAAGGATCCTCCTTTAGAATCGATTTCATTTCTGACCAACTCGATGCCTTTGCCGATAGTTTCTTGCACGGTGTCAACTTTATCAGTGACTTCGGTCTCAACCACCTCAACCGATTCCGGAATGGGATCCAGCAAGTCGTTCAATTTTCCCCGAAGCCATTCCACCTGTTCGTTGAATGATTCCACCCGCTCTTCCACGATGGACCGCAACTGGTCAGTCCTCTGGTCTACCGCATCCTGGACCAGATCCACGGGCTTCATGCCCGAATCCTCAAAAGCATCTACTCTGGAGCTGAATGTATCGATCTGGGATTGAAAAAAACTCTCCTTTTCATCCACTTGGGTCTCCACCAGCTCGATCGCCCCTGTCATATTTTCTTGAACTGTGCCAATGGTGGAAGAAATTCCAGACTGCACCCCGCGAACGCCCTTCTTCAGTGCTTCAGCCGTTTTTTGCACCGCCTGTCGATCCACCCCCTGGCGAGACTGCACCTCAGACACTTTCGCTTCTATCTCCCCTATGATTGCTTCACAACGGCCTTCCGTCTCCACGTTGAATGAATCAAGCTCAGCACCGAGGGGTTCGATTTTCCCCTTGGCCTCGGCCACAATCTCCTTGCACTTGCCCATCAGTTCCGGTGCGATGGATTTGATATCTCCTTTCAATTCCGTCCACTCGGATAAAAGATCGGACTTAGTTGACTCAATGTCACCTTTTACTTGCTCTACTTTTGCCCAAACACCCATGCGGTTTTCCTGAAATAAAGTAGTTTTTTCGCTATGCGCTTGGCGCTATGCGCTCTGCGTTTCGTCATGTACTGAATTCCTCTATTTCTGCCTCTATACCCTGGATCTGCGTGTTCAATTCCGTCTGCACCGAAACTAATTCGGGCTTGATCGCTTGGAGTTCACCCAGCACCGTAGGGCCGAAAGCTTCAATTTCAGCCCAGGTTGCCTCGATTTCCCCGCTAATCTGGTTGACGAAACTCTCGATTTCTGCGGCCAGTTCGTCCAGTTTGGCTTTGATTACGCTCATGATATA
>JBFFBS010000344.1:0-2907 GCA_041560295.1 Syntrophobacteria bacterium
TCTTTCCACTGAAAGTGCTCCAGTGGGACAGACAGAGGAGCAGGCAGTGCATTCAATGCACTTGTCTTCATGCCAGCTAACGTCCTGGGCAAGAGGTTTGATGTCCAAGCCCAACTCTGTAGCAAACTGCAAACCTGCATCCAGATTCTTCTTCTTGCCACTGATCTCCACCACCAATCTGCCCCATTCTCTGGGAGTAATACGGGCCCTGAGGATGTTCACCTTTAGGTTATGCTCGGTAATAAGCTGATAGGTTACCGGCTGGTCGATCAGATGGGGTGGGAAGTTGAGTGTCAATCTCTTTGTTGCCATATGTATACCTCCGTAGATATTAGATCGCAGAGCGCAAAGAGCAGAGCGCAAAGCGTCGTGAGAAAGGTTTTTTCGCCATGCGCTTGGCGCTATGCGCCAGGCGTGATTAATTCACCGCCACCTTGGCGTTGTTGAGAATTGGCCGTTCTTGGAGCAATTTGAACTTGACCCCCGAGTCCACTGAAGGCAGGGGCGCCACTGTTTCACTCAATTGGAAGGAGCCGTCAGCAATCCAATCTTTAAGAATGTTGGCAACCTCCCTGGCCCGGACATAAGAAGACAGCCCCGCGGTGGGAACTTTCTTCCCGTTTACGGTGATGGAGCCCGACTTGAGCTGGGCGTAACTAACTTCCCCCAAACTGCCAGGAACACAGTTGGGATAGGCCTCGCTATAATCAACAACCTGGGCGACAATGTCTTCATCTGTCACTGCGGTGTGGTTAAGAATCTCCTCATCAAGGACGGGAATGGGTATGCCAATCCCCACAGCCAAAGTGACACCATAGCCGGTAAAGGAAGCACCACGAAGCCAACGGGAACTCATCTGTTTCAGATCTCCCGTGACTGCCAGCGTGCCCGAACCCATCCGCGGGACTCCTTGATCGGTGCGGGGCACGTCTGGGTTGTGCTGGGTCCCCCTGTCTACTACATAGCCGATACCACCGCCAAGGAAGATACGCGTGCCCACTCCGATGGTATGGTAGAGGGGATCGTTGAGTAGAGGGCTCAGTTGGCCGGCACTGCAGTAGGTGGCATTTCGCAGTTTCGGGTGGAGTACACCCATATAGGTGTGGATCATGCGGTCAGATAGGTTCACCGCCACATTATAATTCTGGTAAGCATTGCGTATGTTGAATAGCACCGCCTCGTTCATATCCTCAAGTCTGACCCAGGTCTCCAGTTTGCGACGAGGATAGCAATCGGTGCCATAGGCCCGGGCTTCGAGTCTCACATCTTTTCCCGCCACCAGATCCTCAATCAGATGAGCGCCGCCATAGGGAAATTTGCCCGGATAGATCTTGTTTCGTGGATCGTCATCCGGTATCCCAGTGGCGCCCACCAGGATATCGACGGCAGCAAAGCCGGTATAGACTGGCACATCGTTCATTGTCACAGTGCCGCCACCCAGCTTGATACGGGGATTGGAGTGTCCAACATTGAAATAGGCTGCAGATGAACACATGGGTGCGAAGGTCCCGGTGGTGACCACGTCAACTTCGGCTGCCGCTTTCTTGGCACCCTTGCTTTTCACCACATCGATAATCTCTTCGGCTGTGTACACAACCGCCTTTCCTTTCTTAATTTTCTCATTGATTTCTTGGATGGTCTTTGCCATGAAATTCTCCTCTCTTGTCGATATCTATTTTCTTCCGCTTTGACGTTTTATCCTCAAAACCCCTACCGGGGCTGACCATTATCCATAGCATAAAACCACCACCTTTCGATTCGCATAGCGCAGAGAGCAGGGCGCATAGCGAAGGACAATTGATCTTTGACGCTCTGCGCTTGGCGCTCTGCGCTTTGCGTCTATGGCCATGTGCTTATATACCGTTCTCCCGTACTTGGGAGCACGACTACAATGGTTTTGCCACGATTTTCATTGCGCTTAGCGACTTGTACGGCGACCCAGGTAGCTGCGCCGCTGGAAATTCCAGCCAGGATTCCTTCTTCATTGGCAAGACGAGCAGCCACTTCCTCTGCTTGATCAGCATTAACCTGAATAATCTCGTCGATGAGATCTACTCGTAACACCGCTGGGACAAAGCCGGCACCTATACCTTGAATTCGGTGCGGACCGGGTTGCCCTCCGGAGAGAATTGGTGATTCAGACGGTTCAACGGCAATTGCTTTGAAAGAAGGCTTCTTGGGCTTGATCACTTCAGCAACGCCGGTAATGGTGCCACCGGTCCCAACACCACAGACCAGGATGTCAACCTTTCCGTCGGTGTCATTCCAAATTTCTAAAGCGGTGGTCTCGCGATGTACCTGAGGGTTAGCGGGGTTGCCAAACTGGTCCGGCAAATATCCGCCGGGAGTGGTGGCCAACAATTCCTCGGCCTTCTTGATCGCGCCTTTCATTCCATCCGTTCCTGGGGTGAGCACCAGTTCCGCACCCAAGCGGATGAGAAGCTTGCGCCTTTCGATTGTCATGGTCTCGGGCATGGTCAGAATGAGACGGTAGCCTTTGCTGGCTGCGATCATGGCCAGGGCTATGCCGGTATTACCGCTAGTGGGCTCAATGATAGTGCCCCCGGGCTTAAGTTCGCCAGAAAGCTCAGCTGCCTCGATCATGCTCCGGCCGATGCGGTCCTTGACGCTGCCCAAAGGATTGAAAAACTCCAGCTTGGCCAAGACCTTTGCTCTGGCGCCATCGGTCACGCTCTTAAGCTCAACCAGAGGTGTACTGCCGATGGTGTGGCCGATGGTTGATTTGATATCCATGAGGAATTACCTCTCAATAGTTTCGGAATTGGAATTTTTGTAAATGAGTTTGGGTGGGGCCAAGAAGACCTTGGTTCCCGGGGGTACTGAACTGGTAATCCAGACGCTGCCTCCTATGACAGAACCGCGTCCTATGACGGTCTCACCCCCCAA
>JBFFBS010000345.1:0-2876 GCA_041560295.1 Syntrophobacteria bacterium
ACGCCTTTCGATAGTTTAACTGGCCTGTTCGCAGTTCATATTACATACTTTAATCTACACTTTCTCAAGCGAGATCCCGCCACTAAATGTAGTTTCGAAATTATAGATCTGTTGACCTTGGGATAGGCCAAAGCAGGATAGCCTGCCCTTTCATTGTGGGATCAGAAAAAAACAGCCGCTCATGTTGGACAAGAGCGGCTGTTTTTTTTGTCTCAATGGTCGGGACGAGAGGATTTGAACCTCCGACCCCCTGAACCCCATTCAGGTGCGCTAGCCAGACTGCGCCACGTCCCGACAGGTCTGAAACCTAACACCATCCCGGCACCGTGTCAAGCAACCAGTAAGCAATGCGTAGATTGCGGATTTCGGATTGCGAATTTCGGATTCTCAATACGCAGAGATCGGAGGTTAGTGGTCAGAAATCAGCATGTGGGAGCGGCTTTTAGCCGCGATCTTGCGGTTTCAACGACTTCAACGACTTCAACGAGTTCAACGATTTTGACGATTTGACCAATTGACCCTATGCTCCATGCTCTATGCCCTATGCTTTCCCCATTGATTCCAGTTTATTCTTAAAATACTCAATGGTTTGGCTCAGCCCCGTTTTGAAGTCGATCTCAGGTTGCCAATTCAATTGAGCCTTGGCGAGACTAATATCAGGACAGCGTCTCACTGGGTCATCGGGAGGCAGGGGCTGGTATTCCAAACCAGCAGTGGAGCCGGTGGTTTTGATGATGCTCTCTGCCAGCTCCGCAATGCTAAGCTCTTGAGGATTCCCAAGATTGACCGGACCAGTGAACTCGTCCTGTTCCATCATTGCTATCATACCCTTGACCATATCGCTCACGTAGCAAAAGGAACGAGTATGGTTGCCGTCACCGTAGATAGTAAGGGGCTGTCCTCGCAGAGCCTGGGTTATGAAGTTGCTCATGACTCGACCATCGTTGAGAGCCATCCGCGGTCCATAGGTGTTGAATATGCGGACAATACGGATATCCACCTCGTTCTGGCGGTGATAGTCCATCATCAAGGTTTCGGCCACCCGCTTGCCCTCATCATAACAGCTCCTCAGCCCAATGCAGCTGACGTTTCCCCAATAGGTTTCCGGTTGTGGGTGCACCGTTGGATCTCCGTATACCTCTGAGGTGGAAGCCTGGAGGATGCGGGCCTTCACCCTTTTTGCCAGACCTAGCATGTTCAGGGTCCCCATGACGCTGGTCTTTACCGTCTTGACCGGATTGTATTGATAGTGAACCGGTGAGGCAGGACAAGCCAAGTTGTAGATCTGGTCCACCTCGAGGAGAATGGGATTCACTAGATCGTGACGGATGAATTCAAAGCGGTAGTCACTGAATAAATGTTTGATATTGTCTTTGCTACCGGTAAAAAAGTTGTCGAGGCATACCACCTCATTACCTTTCTCCAGCAATCTTTCGCAAAGATGACTGCCAATGAAGCCAGCCCCGCCTGTAACCAGAATTCGTATTGCCATATCTCACTCCGTAAGCGCAAAGCGCAAAGCGCATGGCGTTAAGTCGAATTGTTCAAGTCGCTGAAGCCGTTGACATCATTCAAATCGCGACGTGATGATATGAATTTCCAAATTCGCAATTCGCAACTCGCAATTCGAAATTGCTTCCCCTATGCTGTTTGTTGACAAGCAATTGTCATGCCCGCCAGAGCAATTGCATACGTGGTTAGAACTTGGGATTTTGGTGCCAGTTCCAGGCGGTGGCAATAATCTCTTCCAGTGAATAGTGGGGATTCCACTTCAGTATTTGCCGGGCCAGATCTCCTGAGGCCACCAATTCCGGAGGATCCCCGAGACGTGGTTCCACATCTCGATGTGGGATTGGTTTCTGACAGATCTTTTTGCAAAGATCAACCACTTCCTTTACGGAGTACCCTCTGCCCGTGCCCAGGTTGAGACAGATGCTCTTCGCCCCCGAGAGCAGATAGCCAAGAGCAAGAACATGCGCCTCCGCCAAATCACACACATGTACGTAATCACGCACACAGGTGCCGTCGGGGGTTGGGTAGCTGGAGCCAAAAATTCGCACCTCATCTCGATGGCCGAGGGCCGTCTGCAGCACCAGGGGAATCAGGTGAGTTTCAGGATGGTGCGACTCGCCGAGGCCCCCTTTGGGATCAGCGCCGGCTGCGTTGAAGTAGCGCAGAGAAACATATTTCAAGCCATAGGCAGTGTTATAAGCGGCAAGGATCTGCTCAAAGAAATGTTTGCTCAGGCCGTACGGGTTGATCGGGTTCTTGGGGTGGGTTTCTGGGATGGGAATTTCCTGCGGTTCGCCGTAGACGGCGCAGGAGGAAGAGAAAATGATCTTATCTACGCCACCCTTGAGCATTGCATTGAGCAGATTGAGCCCGTTTACCAGATTGTTGTAGAAGTATTTGTCGGGTGAGGTTACTGATTCGCCCACATAACAAAAGGCCGCGAAGTGAATGACCGCCTCAATTGGAAAACTTTCGAACAGCTTACTGAGGGCTTGCTGATCTCCCAGGTCGGCGTGAAGGAAATGACCATCCAGAACAGCCTCACGGTGGCCGTAGCAAAGATTGTCCACGGTTACAGGTTCGTGGCCAGCATCTATCAAACTGAGTAGGGTATGACTGCCGATGTAGCCGGCACCGCCCGTAACCAAAATCATTATTAAAATCCCGTAGCTATGGGGTAAACTCAACTTATTGAGGGCTTATTTCACATAAAGGGAAGACTGTCAACCCGGATATTTCATGAAAATGCTCTAGCAAGCGCAACCCCCAGTTCGCAAGAGCGGACTCGGGTGAGCGAGCGAACTACAATAAAATGGTCTAGTACCTTACATTTCGAAGATTCCCTGTCCCGCTTTAGTCCCGCT
>JBFFBS010000346.1:0-2809 GCA_041560295.1 Syntrophobacteria bacterium
GTATGAAACAACCTTTGCCCAATGGGAACAGGCTCCCGATACCCAGCGTGGCGAGATTCAACTTGTGGGTTCAAGAGAACTGATTCGACGTACCAAGAGGATTCCCGGTAAGTCCGGTACGGAATTTGGCATTCGCTACGTGGTAAATGGTCAAGAAGAAGGTGGCCAGGTAGACCTCCTCGTTAAGGTTTTGCATTCAGAGAAGCAGTCCAGCGACGAGTGGACAGCTTCCAGGCAGATCGGTTCTCCTTCGTTTGACGGCTGGAAGCTCGGCGCTGACTCTGAAATAGTCCCTGGCAAGTTGACCATTCAGCTCTATCACCAGGGCATGAAACTGGCTGAGAAAAGCTTCACCGTCTACTAACAACAAGGTATCTTAAACAGGAAAACAGTCTCTCCTCATTTGAAAAAAGGGCTCGCCGGAAACGGCCAGCCCTTTTTGTTTTTACGTGCTCTCTCTGTTGAGACCATACAATGACACTGAGCTAGTCTAAATCCGAAATCCGAATATCGAAATCCGAAATAAATTCGAATTACCAAAATCCAAATGACCGAAACATTAAAGAAGTCTTTTTGAGTAGTCACGTTTGGAACATTTGAAAATTCGGATTTTGTATTTGTTTCGTGCTTCGGGTTTCGAAACTGGGGCCCCGCCCGAAGGGTGGGGAGTCCGGAGGACCAATTTCGAATTTGAGTGCCCAGCACTCTTTTGTGCCTCTGTGGTTAACTTCAATCAGGCTTCCTCAGGCCGCTATATTGAGGAGTAAAGTAAGTAGTCGTAACAGCTATTTAAAGAAACCACCTGCGGTCTTCATATAGAGAATGCCATATTTTTTCTTGATCTCGCGATCCAACTCGCCTGCCTTTTCGAGGTTCAAAGGAAGTTGAATATTGCCGGGAAGCTGCAGCAGCACCTTTTTCTTGCCCTTTTTCTTCAGAGTCTGGATGGTATCATAGAGATGCCCGATGTTGAGCACCTCCTCATCGTTGACCTTCTCCACCCGCCTCAAATAAACTGAGGTCTCCGCCAGGCCATATTCAGGGAATATCTCCGAAATGATGACAATCTTCTGGTAGGGCTTCATAGGGAATTCCCCGAGATACTTCTCCCTGTAGGAATGGCCGGATCTGCCAAGATTCTTGATGCAGTTGTAGGTAAGCTCAACGAAGCCAAGACCTCCGGTGATGAAATAATTCGCCCTGGTGAATATCTTCGGAACCAACTTTGGCAGCCCCGGGGTGACTTTACCCTTGATCTCCAGAACCTTCCCGTCTCGTATTACCTTCACAGACAGCGGGTCACCAACTCTCTTGCGGTTGAGTATCTCCTCAAAATAGATTCTCTGTCCAAGAGGCTCGAAAAAGATATCTCCAAAGTTGTCTATTTCATGCCCATCTATCTCAAAAAGTATATCGTTGTCGCGCAGGCCAAATCTGTGGGGACCGCCCGTTGGAATAACATAGTTCAGGAGCACACCTCCCTGGCCGGGCTTGAGCTTGTAGTACTCTTTCAGGCGAGGAAACATCGGCTGGGCCTCGTACTGCCAACGGGGGACCAGTTCTTTCTTGTCCAGTAAAGGCATGAGGCTCCTCACCAGATTTATAGGAATAAAATAATTGATCCGGTCACTGGCACTCACTCCTTGAAAGGCTATTCCAACAACTTCACCGTTCTTGAGGACAGGACCACCAGAGTTGCCTCGATTCTGCTGCAGAGAGGCTTGAACCATAAGCCAGTATTCCTGAGAGTAGGTGTATCGGTTCACCTCTATTCTGCTAATCTCCCCCTCCTCAGACTTACTTATCCTCTCGCCGCCGAGGGGATATCCCCAACCCAGCACTTTGTCTCCCACTCGCAGTTGATCACTATCGCCCAGCTCAAGCGGCACAACTCTACCGTTTCGGCTCTGGTATTCTTCCAACTCTTGCGGCTCCATCTGGAGAACTGCGAAATCGGCCGAGTTGAATATTCCTATGAGCATAGCCTTGTAGCGCCGTTTTTCCCGGCCATTGGATATCTTGATACTTTGGGCCATGGAAACCGCGTGGGCATTTGTCAAAATCAATCCCTTCTTTCCCGGGAAGTTCTTCTCGTCCTCGAAGAAAAAACCGCTAGCCGAGCCGGTGTCAAAGTTGGGACTTTTCCAGGGCTTGTGGTAGTAACCCGACTTCTTGGTGGCCAGGATCCGCACCACCTGCGTGTCAATCCGGGAATTGGGTTGCTTGCCGTAGCAAAGAGAGCCGAGGAGAAAAAAGATCAGTGTAAGCAAGACAGATATAGTCCTATACTTCATTCTAAGAGACTCCTTTTATGATGCATTCTGTGTTAGAGAATACCAGAATTGATATATTTAGAATGTTTAACTATAAAACATATTTAGGCATTAGGGAATTGAGGAATTAGGGAATTGAAGGAATTCAACGTTGGTCACTCATCAATGTCGGCAAAAATCTTGACAGTGACTTTGTTGCGTGCTATCAATTTACTCTGACTGAGCGCTCGCTCAGAAAGCGCATAGCGCTAAGCGCATAGCGCATAGCGAAAACAAGAGGCATAAGAAATGAGAAGACAAAGGGCATAGAGTAATACAACGAATTTTTTCTACTCTATGCTCCATGCTCCATGCTCTATGCTATTATGCGGCCAAGAAACAATTTAAAAAATAGGAGAGCAAAATGAGAGAAGCGGTCATTGTGAGTGCTGTGCGCACTCCCATAGGCAACTTCAATGGTACGTTAAGTGCTTTTGGTGCGACCCAACTGGGTGGACTCGTGATCGAGGAGGCAATAAAACGGGCCGGCATCGCCA
>JBFFBS010000347.1:0-2804 GCA_041560295.1 Syntrophobacteria bacterium
CCAGCTCAGTTAATTGTGCGCTGTTGGGGGCCACGAAAACAAACTCCTTATAAATATCGTTTTTTGCCAAACCAGTGGGATCATCCACAATCGATATGAGTCGACCACCTTGCCTGACAATTTCAGCGCTCCTTTCAAGGACCTCCCCCCCAACACAATCAAAGACAACGTCTACACCATCAGGAAACTCTGAGCGAACCGAGTCACAGAAGTCCACCTGGTTGTAGTTCACTACCCGGGCTGCCCCCAGATCTTGGACATATTTTGCGTTACGAGCACTTGCAGTTCCCCACACCACAGCCCCATGATCTCTTGCCAACTGTACCCCGAAGCCTCCTACTCCTCCTGCCGCAGCATGGATTAAAATGGTTTCACCTGGGTTGATTTTAGCAGCATCAAATAAAGACTGGTAAGCAGTTAGTGCAGCAAGTGGAATTGAGGCAGCCTCTTCAAAAGAGCTGTTTTTTGGCTTTATGGCCGCATGCTCTTCTTCCAGCACAATGTATTCTGCGTATGCGCCTCCCTGGACCAAGGGTTTGCGGCAGTATGCAAAGATATCATCACCTTCTTTGAAGCGGGTCACCTCTTCACCAGCCTGTTCCACAATTCCTGCCGCGTCCCAACCCAGGATAATTGGGAACTCGTATGGAAAGAGATCTTTTATGTATCCCTCCCGGATCTTCCAGTCCACTGGATTGACCCCGGCTGCTTTCACCTTAACAAGAATTTCCCCTGGCTTGATCTCAGGCACGGGTAGATCCATGAGTTGCAGTGTTTCTCGGCCGCCGAACTCATTTATTGCAATGGCTTTCATAACCAAGCCTCCTTTTCCGAAAAGAAAATTTATGTTCGCTCTCTTGCTGCATCAGTCGATCTTGTGTAGGTTAATCTCTGATAAGCATTCACAGGAGGTCAGTCAAACTACAGTAATGAAGGTTTCAGGTGTCGGGTGTCAGGAAAAAGAAACATAGAAACTGAAACCTGAACACTGACACCTGAAACCCCTAGATTTGGTACTTGGAGGTATTGGGTATGAGCGACTCGTTTCTGGAAGCGCTTGCTGCACCAAGACCTATCCCAGGAGGCGGTGCGGCTGCCGCCCACGGAGCGCTGGTGGGTCTTGCTCTTCTAGAGAAAATTGTCTTGGTAGAACTCAAGCGTGATCAGATTACTTCTGACTATTCATGGTCGGACTTACTTGAAGAGGTAAGAGCATCATCGGCAACTCTCCTGCAACTTCGTGATGAAGATGGCAGGGCTTATCTGCGCTTTGCCAAAGCGAAAACCTTTGGCAACAGTGATGAAGACACTCTTGAGGCTCTGAAGGCAGCAATCGAATCTCCCGTTAAGATTATGGAAGAGGCCAAAATAGGTTTAGAGCTCGTGGCCAGGGCCGGAAAGCTCTGCAAGGGTCATCTTCTGTCAGACCTTCTGGTTGTCTGTGAACTCCTGCGGGCGGCCAATAATGGAACCCACCGTATCGCTCAGGCAAATCTAGGTGTAATGAGGGAGCCCTCCCTGCGCAGTCACTATCAAGATAAGCTAAATCAGGTTCAGGTGGAAAGCCGCGAACTTTTTAGATATGTGGAGAAAGACATATTGGAAAGAGCGAAATTTAGTAAGCAGTAAGCGGTAAGCAGTAAAGTTGGGCGGGAAAGGGTCCAGGCGAGAAAGGCGAGAAAAGGAAGATAAAAAGGTAAGTTTCAGATTTCAGTTTTTTTCTTTCCTGACACCTGACACCTGACACCCTAAGATTTGGGTGTTTGGAAACCGGGGACCCGCCCGCAGGGTGGGGAGTCCGAAGGACCAATTTGATATTTTGTAGTGCTCCATATTACTTCATCTCACGTCGCACAGCGTCTTCGGGGGCCGTTTCGGATTGGGCCCGGCCCTTGCCTGTGCGCACGCCAATGAACACCAGAAATTTGCGGCGAATCTCACGCAGCGGCTTGCCGATGCGTCGGCCCAACCGGATAGTCCATGGCCGGTATCTCTCCAGATCGAGCTGTTCAGGGCTGAGCAGATCGGGCCGGCAGTCTCTGTAGTGTTTGAGCACATGGTAGTCGTCCATGTCCTGCAAAAGGCGCAGTACTGTTCGCATCGGCCAGCCATTCCCCGGCCACCAACCCGGCAGGTTGAGACTGATCTGGAAGTCTATCAGGTAAGGCTTGTCATCATCCCCGACAATGATATTCTGGCGTTTGCTGAGGTCAACGTAGGCAAGGTCGCGCGCGTGCATATCCTTGATTAGTTGCTGGAGTGTCGGAAAAAAAGCATCATTGACTGGCTCGCGCCTCTCCAGGGGATGGCCGGGTACGTAGTCGTGAGTAACAGCGTGTAGCTGGTTTATTCCATTTATCGCCAGGTTGCCGCTGTAATCCGGGACGTTAGGTAAGTCAGCCAACATTTGCAGCATACGGGTCTCGCGCTGCGCCAGCCACCTACCCAACCACTTCATCGGCAGCCCAAATACTGATTGCTGTCGGTTGAACTTGGCGATGACCATGACTCGCGAACCTTGGTACAGCGCCGTTGCCGCCCAGGAGTCGTGTTTGAGAATGTCAACCCGCCGATAGGGATGGCCGTCGATCTCGACCTGCTCCGGCGGATCGGCTTTGCCCAAAGCGCGAAACACTTTTGGCCTCGGTTGGGCCGTTTTGCCAGACTCCCGGTTTTGCATGGAGAATACCACCAACGCGTATCAGCCAAGTCGTTCTTATTAGCTTACAGCAGCACCTTAATTACCACAATTGTGATGTCGTCTTCTTGCTCTGTTTCCCCGCGAAAATCTCTGACTGCCTCAA
>JBFFBS010000348.1:0-2802 GCA_041560295.1 Syntrophobacteria bacterium
AGGGATAATGGTAAGTTTGTGGGAAGGTGCATCTATCTTGATCACAGCCAGGTCATTGTCCGGATCCGTTCCCACCAATTTTCCCTGCCATTTGCTGCCATCGGCCAGCGTCACTTCAAGACGCCGAGAATCCTGGATTACGTGATAATTGGTGAGAATATAACCCTCGCTGTCAATGACCGCCCCTGAACCTGCGCCTTGGCGCGGCACAATGTTGAAGAAGAAGTCCCGCTCCACCGATATGGTGGTAATGTTTACCACCCCTGGGGCCGCTGCTTCATAAACTTCAATGTTGTTCTCTTCGTCTTCGGTGCCAGCCTGAGCCATGGTCAGCTGAGTTAGCAATAAAACCATTATCAAACCGGCTAGAACCGCTTTTTGCAGCCTCACCCTTTTACTCCCTTCAATTAACAACATCGCATAGCGCATAGCGCATAGCGCACAGAGTAATAATCTAGAAGTCAGGAGCCAGAATCCAGAATTCAGAATGAAAAACTAAATAACGAATAGCTTTTTTCTCCTGTCTCCTTGCTTTTAAATCCGCAATCCGAAACTGGGAACCCGCCCGAAGGGTGAAAGTCCGCAGGACAAGTCCGCAATTGTGATGTGCCTAGTGTTCAGTGTCTAGTACTGCCTCGGCTGTATCTTCCGCCAAAACCACCAGAGAAACAGCCCTACCAGTATCACAGCCAGGGCCCAACTCACGAGCTTGGGCCAAATGGAGACCATGCCTGGTAGAATCCTCCTCACCGTGTCCGCGGGAATGGCAAAGCTTATGCCCACACTGCTACCAGTTGGGCTGAAGATGGCAGTATTGATACCTATTACCTCACCGTCAGAGTTGATGAGCGGCCCGCCAGAATTTCCTGGATTGATTGCGACGTCTGCCTGAATGACATTCTGAATAACCACATCGCGGCTGATCCGAACATCTCGCCCCAACGAGCTGATAGTTCCCGTGGTCAGTGTCTGTCCCAGGCCAAACGGATTGCCCAGGGCCAGCACTTTCTGGCCCACGCGTAGATTCTTCGAAGAGCCCAATCGCAGGGACGTGAGCTGCTCTGACGGTGCCTCGATTTTGATCACCGCCAGATCGCTGCTGGGAGAACTGCCAACCAGAGTGGCCTCCCATCTACTGCCGTCTGTAAGGGTCACCTCCAGAAGACTACTGCCGTTCACCACGTGGTAAGAGGTGACTATATGGCCTGCTTTATCAACAATAACGCCGGATCCGCTCCCCTCTGTTGGCATAGGATTAAAAAAGAAATCCCGGCCAATGCTCGTGGTGGTGATGTTGACAACACCTGGTGAAACTTGATGAAAAACGCGGATGGTATTTTGCTCGCTACGGGTGAGGGCCGCAGCTTCTCCAATCATCCCGGCAATAATTGAAAAAATACCCATTATGAGCAGCAACCTAAACTTTCGACCTGTTACGGTTTCAACTCTCATGCTTTTCCGTCCCAAAGGAAACGGTTCAAGGCTAAAGGCATAGGGTACAGGGCAAAAACAATAAAATAAGACTTATTCTCTCCATATGCCTTATGCCTTAAGCCTTACGCCTTGTGCCACAAGCCTCTTCAGTCGGCAAAACCATGGAACTCTGACTTGGCTGTGAAAACCAGGTTTTCGATTGTGAATACATGCAGGCCAAAACACAACCAGCCGCGTGAACGCGGCTGGTTCTCATCATAAGTGGTTTTCTGTGCAATGGCCAGAGCAAAAATCAATTAGAACTTGCCCGTCAGATCATACCACCAGGTGCCGAGGTATTCGTAAATTGCTGCGGTGGAGGTATTCAGTGCCCCTGCTGAGGGGAAGAAGCGAAGGGGATCGTTCGCACTCCAGCGAGCCCTGAAATCACAAGGCGCGGGCAAAGTATGCATTCCGAGTATCTTAAAAACCTTGGCAGCTCGCTCCATGTGGCTGGCCGAGGTTATGAGAACGATAGGAGGTGTAAGCCGCACTTGCTGAATGGCCTTAGCGTTTTCAAAAGTATTGCGCGATTTCCCTTCGATCACAATCCTCTTGCCGGGTATCCCAAGGTCTAGGAGCAGTTCTCTCATGAGCGCTGATTCCGTAACCTTTACAAAAGGATTGCCGCTACCGCCGGAGATCACTATTTGGGGTCTATCCATGAGGTAATACAGTCGCACCGCCTCAAGAAGCCGTTTCGTGGAACTTGTGCTTAACCGACTCGAGACCGGCAGGGAATCTGTCGCTGAAGCGCCGCCGCTGAGAACTACCAGGGTTCCAGTCCTGGGAAGCCGCTCAGGACTGAGAGGAGTATACTTAGACTCGAGAGGAATCAACAGCAAGTCTGCCGTGGGCGAGATGCTCAGAAGATAGAGAAACAAAATACCGACAGCCAGAAGTACCCTGCCCAGTTTTCGGAACTTCAAAAAGGTGAAAGTGAAACCGACCACCAAAAGCAAGATCAAAGAGGTTGGTGGCAAAATGAGTCGTTTAAATATCTGGTACAGAGCGGTCATATCAGCCTTGACTATCTAGAAAAAATAACTGAAGTCTTCAGATCCAACCACTCAGAGTTGGGCCGGATAGGACCAATTGCACAACGACGCGGTGAAACGGAGACACGGGGACGCGGAGAGTTTCTCACCGTCTCGCCCTTTCGCCGTGTCGCCGTGTCACGTCGTTACATGCCCCGGTCGCAGCAGGTCGTTTATGGTCTTAACTGGATTAAATGTCTCCTCAGGTATCTCAACGAACACCGTGTTCCAGTAGGCCATACCTCCATTCCACAAACCCGGCAACTCTAGCGCTTTTAACTCCTTACCGTCC
>JBFFBS010000349.1:0-2779 GCA_041560295.1 Syntrophobacteria bacterium
GGAGTATACGATCGAACCACCACCTTCTTTGCTTATTTGCTTATCTCTATACCGGGATTCTTCTTTGCGTACATGTTGATCATTTTTGTGGTGAGTACGTTTCATGTCCCGGTTATTGGCATGAAAACATTTGGGTTGAGCGGAGCCGGTTTTATTACCAGGTTCATGGATCGAGTCTGGCATCTGGTGATCCCTTCAATTCTGGGAGCAACAGCGGGAATAGCTGTACTATCACGTTATGTGCGTAATCAGATGATGGAAGTGGAGGGCCAAGATTATGTTCGCACCGCCAGGGCCAAGGGGCTTCCTGAGGAACAGGTGCATTACAAACACGCCCTGCGCAATGCTCTGCTGCCGTTTGTGACCATGTTTGGCCTGGTTTTGCCTGGACTCATCGGTGGTTCGGTGATCATTGAATCCATTTTCGCCTGGCCCGGAATTGGGCGTCTGGCCTACGAGGCGATTCTTGCTCGGGATTATCCCCTTATAATTACAGTCAATTTTGTATCAGCGATTTTGGTGCTAGTCGGGACCTTTATCTCCGATCTGCTCTACATGGTGGTGGATCCGAGGATTAAGCTGTGAGGGGCATAGGGCATAGGGCATGGAGCATGGGGCATAGGGAAGTAATTGCGAATTGCGAATTTCGGATTGAGGGATGAAGGAATGTGAGCTAAACGATTCTCGATAACGATTTGCCGTTTACTGCTGACACCTGAAACCTGAAATCTGAAACCGAACTATTAACTACTAACAAATAACGGATAACGAATGACCTACAAGGCCGGGTGAAACGTGCAGGATTCTACCCCAGAACATACCTTCTTAACTGATTCGTTTGAACTGCCGCCGCAACAAACCAGGCTGCAGGAGTTCTGGACCCAGCTTCGCAAGAACCGTCTTGCTCTGATGGGCCTCGTCATTTTTCTCGTTTTCTTTGTCATTGCCTTAACTGGTAGACTGCTTACCTTTGGGACCTCCCCGCTTCTGGATCCCAGCATGGTAAGACTCCAGGAAAAGCTCCGACCGCCACTGTCTCGTCCCAATGTGGAATCATTGCTCCCAGAGGAAATGGTGCCAATGGGCGTCTATCTCTTGGGTACAGACGAACTGGGGCGGGACGTCTTCGCCCGCATGCTTCAGGGGGCATGGGTATCTCTATCCGTGGGGTTCGTGGCAGTTGGGATCGCGGTGATCATAGGGATTCTACTGGGCGGCCTGGCCGGTTACTACGGCCAAAACCCAATCCGGGTGGGGGAGGTCTTCATTGCCGGGCTACTAATATGGATGGCACTGGGATGGGGCAAACTATCCACTTTGATCTTGGTCGTTCTTGGCCTTGCGGTTGTTGCCATCGCCGCCGTTTTGGTAGTGCAGCGAGATAGCTATTCCCGAGGGCTTCTCCATGTTTTTAGTGCCGAATTGCTGTCAGTTGATATGGTCATCACCGGCCTGATCGATATCATGCTTTGTTTTCCCAGTTTCTTCTTGATCCTCACTGTAGTCGCCTTACTGCCGGCGAGCATATACAATATCATGATTGTCATCGGTATCACCAGTTGGATGGGAGCGGCGAGGTTTGTTCGGGCCGAGTTTCTCTCTTTGCGGGAGCAGGATTTCGTTGCTGCGGCCCGGGCCCTGGGCGTAGCGGACTGGAGAATTATCTTCCGCCATATGGTGCCCAATGCCATTGCTCCGGTTCTGGTCTCGGCCACCATCGGTATTGCCGGGGCAATCCTGACGGAGGCTGGCCTGAGCTTCTTGGGTTTTGGGGTTCCTCCACCGGATGCCACCTGGGGTAACATCCTCTCAGATGGTAAGAATTACCTTTTTGACGCGCCCTGGCTCACGTTTGTGCCTGGGGTAGCCATACTGGTTGTTGTGCTCTCCTTCAACCTTTTTGGGGAAGGATTGCGGGATATTCTCAATCCGAAACTGAGAGAAAGACACTAAGGGAGATTGGAGATTTCGGATTGCGGAATTGAGGGATATGAGATGTGAGATATGAGATATGAGATTTTAGAGTTCTACTGAGCTAAGATTCTCACCTGCTTTACTCACATCGCACATCCCACATCTTTGGTACTTTAGACATTTTAGGCATTCAATTGCGTGAGGTGGGCACTGCCCACCAGAAACTCAAAAAACGATGTCAAATGAACCCTTATTAATCGTTGAAGATCTCAAAGTTTATTTCGATACTGATCAAGGCGTGGCCAAGGCCGTTGATGGCGTTAGTTATCAGGTGGGGCAGGGCGAAACGGTCTGTCTGGTGGGCGAGTCCGGATGTGGCAAAACAGTCTCCGCCCTTAGCATTCTGGGCCTCCTGCCGCAGCCTCCGGCGAAGGTTGCCGGCGGCACCGTTACCTTTAAAGGGCAAAACCTCCTTGATTTGGGTGAAGAGGACTTACAGCAAATCAGGGGTCGGAAAATCTCCATGGTGTTCCAAGAACCGATGACCTCACTGAACCCGGTTTTCACCATTGGGTACCAGATAGAGGAAGTGCTCACCACCCACGAGCAGGTGAGTCCCAACGAGGCCGAGGAGAGGATCATCAAACTACTCAACGATGTGGGCATTCCTTCGCCAGAGGAAAGAATCCACGACTACCCTCACAACCTCAGCGGCGGGCAGCGGCAGCGGGTCATGATCGCCATGGCTCTCGCCTGCAACCCTGATCTGGTTATTGCAGACGAACCGACCACTGCCCTGGATGTGACCATTCAAGCTCAGATACTCAACCTTTTTGGAGAGCTTCAGGAAAAAAGAGGAATGGCC
>JBFFBS010000350.1:0-2759 GCA_041560295.1 Syntrophobacteria bacterium
CGATGAGGTGGTGTTGGAGCCGATGACAAAAATGCAGTCGGCATCCTCAATCTCAGCAATGGAGTTGGTCATGGCTCCACTACCAAAGGCGGCGGCAAGACCTACCACCGTGGAGGAGTGTCAGAGCCGGGCGCAGTGGTCAACGTTGTTGGTCCCCACTGCGGCTCGGGCAAATTTCATGATCACATAGTTTTCCTCGTTGGTCACCTTGGCAGAGGCCAGAAAACCGATGGAGTCACTGCCGTGGGCCTCTTTGATCTCTTTGAGTCTGGAGGCGGTGTAGTCCAGGGCCTCATCCCAAGATGTTTCAACGAGAGCACCATTTTTGCGAATGAGCGGTTTGGTCAGTCGCTTCGGGTGTTGGACGAACTCATGAATGTTCCAACCCTTAACGCACAGCTTCCCCTCATTTATGGGATTGGTCTTGGAGGGAATGGTGGAGATTGCCTGACCGTCCAATACCTCCAAATAGAGCCCACAGCCACAACCACAGTAAGCGCAAGTGGTTAATACGGTTTTGTAGTCCATTCACAGCTCCTAAGTATTTCGATCTAACTTCTTTTCCATCCTGAGGATGAAATCTTATGTTTACGGTTTTTTATGATTAGCCCCTCCGCGCCACGGAACTGTTTGATAAACTGGTAGCCTTTATCAGGTCCCATGACATAGGCAGTGGTTGCCAGGGCATCGGCTTCCATGGCGTTAGGCGCCTGAATGGAGACACTGGCAATGGACGGGGCTGGGGTGCCTTTATTGGGCACAATCAGATGATGAAACAGCTTCTCTCTATCAAAGAAAACCTCATAGTTGCCGGACGTGGCAATGGCGCCTGAATTTAGGGTGACTACATCCACATAACGCTTGTGGTTCCAGGGATCCTGAATTCCGATACTCCAGGGTTTGCCCTCCCCTTTGCCGCCATGGACAACGATATCGCCACCGGCGTTGATCAAGGCGTGCTGGATGTTTTGCTGACGCAGAAGATCCATGGCCCGATCGATGATGTAGCCTTTGGCAATGCCATCAAGGGTAACTTCCATGCCACTGCGGGCAAAGGAGACGGAGTCCTTTGTCATGGTAAGGTGCTGGCTGCCCACCCTGTGCATTGTCTCCTGTAAGGCTTGCGGAGAAGGAGGAGCATTGCTCGCTTGGAAACTGTGCTGATAGAGGTCAACAATGGGCATAACTGTGATATCGAAGGCTCCCTGGCTGATGGTATGGTAGCGAAGTGCAGACCTCAACACCTCCATCACCTCGAAAGGGGCCCCATTAAAGGAGCCAGTGGCGTTTAGATGGCCGATATAAGAGGTGCTTTGAAAGCGAGTCATGAGACTGGTTAACCGATTGATCTCTGCAAAGGCTCGCCCCATGGCCTCTTCCGCCTCTCCCTTGGAAGGATGGAAAACGATCATGTTTATAAAGGTTCCCATGCCCAACTGGCTTTTGGAAACCTTGTACAAGGTGCGGTTAAACTTGACCGCTTCCGTGGGGAGTGGAATACCAACGGTGGCCACGCCCAAACTCAATGCTCCCGTGAGGGAGAGAAAAGCCCTCCGACTAATCGGTTTTGTAGTATCAGACGATGTTTGCTTCATGAGTCAGGATCTCCCTGTATTTTAGCTTTCAGCTATCAGCCATCAGCTTTCAGCTTTAAATCTCCCACGCATTGTATCGTGCGCTTTTCTGACCGCTGCCAGCTGCTAGCTGCTAGCTGCCAGCTGCCTACTGCCCTCTGCTTCCTGTTGTGCAGCAAGACCTTCCGGGGTCGTCCCTTCCTGCCCCACGACTTTTGCCACCAGTTTGTACAGGCTCTTCAAGGGAATATCAGCAGGACAGACTTCTTCGCAGAGGCCGCAGTAAATGCATAAAGAACGGCCAACCATGTGCATCGCCCGGGTCATGAGGAAGTTGGGGTTTGCCGGAGGAATCTCTCCCGTGGGCAAGAGGGCGGCTTCCTCGAGGGTACAGTCGTGACAATAACAAACAGGACAGATATTGCGGCAGCCGTAACACTTCACACAGGTGTCGAAAGTAGCAAACCACTCCTGCAGTTTGGCCAGCAGGTCCAGCTGGGCCCCTACTGCATCCTCGCCACCGACAACCCCCGGGCTAATTTCTCCAGCCACCAAAGCGTCCGGGAAAGGCTTCCAGCATTGATGCTGTTCGGCCAACTCAGGCGGACAGGCAAAACCAACTGGGATTACTCGGTCCCGATGCAGCATGCTGACTGCAAAGAGCTGCTGTAGAGCGCGTTCGTCACAACCCCTGACCAGAACGCCAAAGCTATCTGTAGGGTATTTGTAAGCGATACGCTTTAAGACCTTGTCCAGGGGATAGCGAGAATCGCCTGGGTCTTGTCGATCACCCAGTGAGAGATCCTCGAGCTCGTCAGCAGTTGTGAAAAGGTAGGGGCCGATGTCAGTTCCCTGCTGTCTCAACCCCAAAAAGCCCTTGATGTTTCCTTCTGCAAGCAGATTCTTTACATGCTGCTGGATTTGTTTTTTCATCAGTCTCCCTTAATGATTCGCGCCACTCTGGGGATTGTTGATCCCGTTTGCTCCAACTTCTTGTCCTTTTTCCTGACGATGAGAAAAGCGAGTCCAAATGCAATGGCTCCGAGTCCGAAAGAGGCCAACTCTTTATTGATCGAAAGGAGAGGTCCCACTTTCTGCCCGAGAGCGGCTCCGGCAATCAGGGCCAGAATGGGGAACATATATACCAAAAATGACAACTTGATCAGGGATTGGTCCTCCAGGGTC
>JBFFBS010000351.1:0-2755 GCA_041560295.1 Syntrophobacteria bacterium
ATGTTTACACGCAAACTCGGCAGGAGCAACATTGAAGTCAGCGCTATGGGCATGGGTTGTTATGCCATTGGCGGGCAGTTTCGCGTCGAGAACGGTCAGCAATGGGGCTGGACAGACGTGGATGATAAAGAATCGGTCAGGGCGATTCATGCCGCGATGGACTTAGGTGTTAATTTTTTTGACACAGCCCAGGCCTACGGCATTGGCCATTCCGAATCTATCATTGGCAAGGCGATCAAGGGCCGCCGCGACAAAGTAGTACTTGCAACGAAATTCGGCAAACTTATGGATGAGGCCAACCAACAAATTATGGGGAGTTCCATCGAGTCCTCCCTTCTGCGGCAAAGCCTTGAAGACAGCTTGCTCCGATTTGGCACCGACTACATAGACCTCTTTCAGTGGCACGAAAGTAACGGGGCACTCGAAGATTTACCGCGCTTGCTGGATTTGCTGGACGAATTAGTAGATGAAGGTAAGATTCGGTATTATGGCTGGAGTACGGACGATACCGAACGGGCGACTCATATGGCCCAGCGCAAAAACTGTGTAGCTATCCAGCACCGGGTACACGTATTTGAAAACTCGGATAACGTCTCTAACATGCTCGCGGTTTGTGATGCTCAGAATCTTGCCAGCATCAATCGAAGCCCGCTTATGATGGGTATCCTCACAGGCAAATTCAATGAAAAAAGCGCATTCGTTGAAGGTGACATTCGTCACAGTATTGGAATTGATTTTAAAAATGAGCGGTTTGGTAATTTGCTCACGCGTGTGGAATCTGTTCGGGAGGTGTTTACCAGCCAAGGGCGCACCCCTGCGCAAGGTGCACTCGCCTGGATTTGGGCACGTAGCCCGCGCACCATTCCAATCCCTGGATTTAAAAACACCAAGCAAGCTACTGAAAACGCCAGAGCCATGGATTTTGGGCCATTGACGAAAGACCAATTCCACCAAGTAGAAGAAATCATGGGACGAGCCCAGGCATGAATCGTTAAGAGCGCGTCAGGGGATAATCAGGTTAGCTCACAAAGATACCACAGCAAGGTCATTGTCTTTTAATCAAACTTTGCTGCCCACGACCGGCTCCAAATGACCGCCATCTGGGGGGATATGCATTCCGGTTCCTGATACCCACGGGAATCGATACCAGGGAACGCTTTATTCAGAAGAATAAATGTTCACGGGGGTATAGGTCCTCCCAACTCTTTCTTCTCGGGATTATTCCCCCTCATGGACAAGGTTGCAGGTCGCCAATCCTTCTTCATGCAATAAACACCTGTGTGCAGTTTGTGTGCAGAATGGGTACTAAAGCATGGAAATCATGGAGCAGGTGGACATATTAGCCCTCATTTTGTGGGAAGGATGGATACCAACTACCTTGATGGACACTATAGACTCCATCTCCGAGGACTTAAAATCCCCCGGTGGGAACACCGTGTGGGTTCGATCCCCACCCGCTCTACCATGCCTCGAAAAAATCTCTTTTTTTTGTTTCACATACTTTGCGCTAAATATCGCAGGGGCACGAGTCCTGTGCCCTGTCTCCCTGATACCCCGGCGGTATCCTATGGGAATACCGATCCCCTTTGTGGACAGGTCTGGGGAATCAAATATTCAATTGTAAGACCTCCTGTGGATTCACTTTCAGTATTACGTAATACTATATATGACCGGGTGACAAATCCGCAGGAGATAGTTGAATTGAAATTGTGTTGGTTGTAGCTTTTCAAAGCCTGTGAGACAAAATTCCCTCTGAGGGAATTAACAATTCGCAACCTATGCCATTGAATCAGATCATCCTTTGAGGCTTGAATATGCAGCTCTTCCCTCTTGAGGAGAATAAATCATGTACTACT
Organism: Syntrophobacteria bacterium; assembly: GCA_041560295.1. Classification (GTDB taxonomy): domain Bacteria; phylum Desulfobacterota; class Syntrophobacteria; order BM002; family BM002; genus BM002. The sequence goes on from JBFFBS010000351.1 coordinate 1,857, forward strand.
ATAAGGGAGACCACGGTATTAAGATAGATGTTGCATTATTGAATTGGCAATATTGCTGATAAGGAGTTGTGAAGAGAACAAACAAAATTGGTGATGAAGAACAAAGCCCCCGGAATGAGGAAAATCCAGGGGCTATTGGGGAGATAGCTGACTATTTAGCCAAGTTACTCATTTAACGTAGGATCAATGGCAGGAAAATCTTTTTGGTCTTATCGACCACGGTAACAATGACGGTTGTGGTGTCATCGGTAACGGGATCTGCAATATCATCATCAGCACTGATGGTGAAGGTGGTGGTTTCGGTTTGACCAACGGGCACACGATCCTCAGTTGGGTCGAAGGTCAGAGAACGGATGGCGGTGGTGGCCTCCGCCGGGGAACCCGTGAAGGTGTAGCTGCCTAGTGGACCTTCCACGAAGCCATCCAAGTTGATCAAATCTCCTTTGGCGGAGTCATCCAGGCTGACGGTGACGGTGATGGCCGCCGTATCCTGGTCTGAAATAGTGACCGTACTGAAAGGATCGATGGTGCCATTATCATCAACGGTTTGCCCGGCTACAGTGCCGCTGATGGAGGGAGGTATGTTGGGCTCTTCTACTGCGGTGACAATGACGGTGGTGGTGTCGTCCGTGACAGGAGCGGCGAAGCTGTCATCGACGCTGATGGTGAAGGTAGTAGTCTCGGTTTGACCGACGGGCACGCGACCTGCGGTGGGGTAAAAGATCAGTCCCTGGATTGCAGTGGTTGACGCTGCGGGGGAACCCATGAAAGTGTAGGTTCCGGCTGGACTTTCAACAAAGCCGCCCAGGTTTGTCAAAACACCTTTGGCTGGATCATCCAGGGAGACGATCACGATCAGGGTGGCGTTCTTGTCCAGGTCGGCGATAGTCACCCCGGTG
>JBFFBS010000352.1:0-2740 GCA_041560295.1 Syntrophobacteria bacterium
CGGCCAGAAAACACGGAATAGAACCCATTGTCGGAGTTCAGCTAACGGCCCGAGACGGCGAGGCGGTACTGTTGGCCAGGACCCCGGAAGCCTATCCCCACCTGAGCGAACTGGTAAGCCGCCGCCATCTGGAAGAGACGTTCTCTTTGACTGCAGCCTTAGCAGAAAATCTTCCCGGTGTTGTCGTTCTAAGCGCTGATCTGGAACTGCTTGCTCAACTACAAGGCCAGGCCGAGCTCTACGTGGAAATACGACCTGGCTCGGCCGGAAAAGCACCCTTGCGATTTGCCCGGGAACGACAGTTACCACGAGTGGCTACCAATGCTGTTTACTTTGCCGAACCGGATGACTACTCCCTGCACCAACTGCTGCGTGCCATCGATCTTAACAGCACACTTGCCGATCTGCCCGAAGATGAAGTGGTTCAATCCGGACAGTGGTTGAAACCGACCAGGCAAATGGCGGCTCACTTTCCCCATTGCCCAGAAGCTCTGGCCGAAGCGATCCATCTTGCCCGTCGCTGCTATACGGGCTGGAAATTCAGTGGGCAGATTTTTCCTCACTACCGGGATCAGGAGCAGGATCATTTCCATCTTTTGCGCCAGAGATGCCTGGAAGGGGTGAATTGGCGTTATGGCGAGATGAGTCCTGCGGTGGCCGAACGTCTGGAAGAAGAACTCTCCCTTATCCAGGATAAGGGGTTCACCGACTATTTCCTGGTTGTGGCAGACATTGTCCACCAATCACCCATCACCTGTGGCCGCGGCAGTGCTGCCGCGAGTTTGGTGAGTTACCTGCTCGGCATCACCCACGTGGATCCTGTCCGCCACCAGCTTTTTTTCGGCCGGTTTCTCAGTGCCAATCGGCGGGATTTTCCCGACATTGACGTTGATTTTCCCTGGGACGAGCGGGATGAGGTGCTTGACTTTGTGGAGCGCACCTATGGGGGAGAACGCACCGCCATGGTAACCAACCATGTGGGCTTCCGCAGCAGGGCAGCGGTTCGGGAGGTGGCCAAAGTATATGGAATTCCACCGGCGGAGATCAAACAGGTAACCAAACGGCTCTCCTTTTTTGGCCGGCCCACAAAAATTCAGCAACGCATGATCAGCCATCCCAAATTCCAGAATGTGCACCTGGAGGAGCCATGGCCGGAGATTTTCCGGTTGGCCAGCCGATTAAACGGTATACCTCGTCATCTCTCGGTGCATTGCGGCGGCACCATCATTGTTCCCGACCAAGTCAGCCGTTATGTCCCGGTGCAGCGAGCCCCCAAGGGGGTGCGAATTATACAGTGGGAAAAGGATCAGGCTGAAGCCGCAGGTCTGGTGAAAATCGATCTCCTGGGTAATCGCTCCCTGGCAGTTATCCGCGACGCTTTGGCCGCCATTCGTGACAACACCGGTAGAAATATCTCCTATGCCCAGTTCAACCCTCTTGATGATCCTAGAACCCAGAGGCTGATTGCCAGGGGTGAGACCATGGGCGTTTTTTACGTAGAGTCACCTGCCATACGCCAGCTACAGCAAATGAGCGGTCGGGGTGACTACGAGCATTTGATCATTCACTCCTCCATTATCCGGCCGGCAGCCAATCAATACATTCTAGAGTACGTACGGCGGCTCAAAGGTGCCCCATACAAGAGCGTCCATCCGCTGTTGGATGAGGCGCTCACCGAAACCTACGGCATTATGGTTTACCAGGAAGATGTTTCCCAGATAGCCATGAAACTGGCAGGCTTTGATGCGGCCGAGGCGGACACCCTGCGCAAGGTTTTGTCCTGGAAAAGTAAAGAACGACTGGCCGACTATCGCACCCGCTTTTATAAAGGCTGCCGTCGACGCGGGGTAAGCAAACGGGTGATTGACGCTGTCTGGGAGATGATTGAATCTTTCGGTGGTTACAGCTTTTGCAAGCCACATTCGGCCAGCTATGCCCTAGTGAGTTTTAAATCAGCCTATCTCAAGGCGCATTATCCTGCCGAGTTCATGGCAGCGGTGATTTCCAATGGCGGAGGCTACTATTCCACCTTTGCCTACATTTCTGAGGCCAGACGCCTGGGACTTCAGGTGCTGGGACCCGACGTCAACGCCAGTGATATCAACTACCAGGGCAAGGACCGGACCCTACGGGTGGGGTTGATGCAACTTAAGGGACTTTCCCGCGATGTCCAGGAAACCATTGTCAGAGAGCGACGCCGGAGTGGCACCTTTCGCTCCCTGGATGATTTCTGTCTGAGAGTTAACCCGGAACCGGCCACTGCAAAGATCTTGGTGCAAAGTGGGACTTTGGATAGTATTGCCGGCAGACTCAATCGGCCGCAAATGCTCTGGCGGTTTTATGGTGAACGTAGAGATCAGGCCGTGGGCGAATCCTTTTCCCTGCTGCCCAGTGGAGCCATCTCCGTGGAATGGCCGGAGGTTCAAGATTACGATCACTTGACCAAACTATCTCATGAACATGAGACTCTGGGTTTCATCCTCTCAGTTCATCCTCTCAGACTCTTTAGCGAGAAAATTGCTGCCAGCGGGCGGAGAATAATGCCGGCAAATCAGCTCCACCAATATGTGGACCGGAGAGTGACCTTGGCTGCCTGGGCCATCACCGGCAAGGAAGTGATTACTCGCAATGGTGATCCTATGGAGTTTATCTCGTTCGAGGATGATACGGCCATTTTCGAGACCACCTTCTTTCCTAAAGCCTATAAGCGCTTCTGCCAGATCCTCGATATGAACCGTGC
>JBFFBS010000353.1:0-2715 GCA_041560295.1 Syntrophobacteria bacterium
ATCGCATAGCGCAAAGCGCAGAGCGCAGAGCGAAAAAAAGAGTAGTTTCTTTTTGTGAATTTAGTGCTGTTTGTGATTCGGAAACTTAGGGCGTTTGCCCAGTTGAGAGTTTATAATTCTTAAATTCATCCGAGAGTGGAGAAGGATGTTTAGGCGGAAAGTCTGGATAAAAAGATTGCTAGCGATCGCAGCTTTCGCACTGTTGTCTTTTGCGATGGGGTGTGCAAACAAGCCTGAACCAGCTCCTGAGGTGCCGCCAGAGAAATTTCCAGCCCCGGAAGCCTCGCTCGAGGAACTCACCGTTCCTCAATTCCAGGACGAGGAGCCGGCGCGGTTAGCCATTGGCAGTCCTGGAAAACTGTACTCGCTCAGAGTGCGGGATGGGCAACTTCAGGACGTGCTCTTGGCCCTCGCTCAAGATAGCGGAGAGAACCTGGTGGTTGATCCAGAGGTGACTGGCACCGTGACGGTGAATCTGAACAGGGTAACGTTGGAACAAGCCCTGGACGCTCTCCTCAAACAACTGGGTTATAGTTATCGCAGGGAAGGGCGTCTCATCCGTATCTCCAAGCCAGTGATGGAGACGCGCCTCTTTGCAATCAATTACGTCAGTACCAATCGCAAGGGTGACAAAACCATCGTGGCAACTCATGGCTCCGGGGCCGGCGGTGAACAGATCAGCGCCAGTGAGACCCGTATTTCCGGCAAGGACGAAACTGATTTTTGGGCGGAGATCCAGGAAGGGCTCACCGCTATCATCTTCGCTGAGGAGAGACCGGCAGCAGTATTGAGGGCCCGGCAGGCAGGGGTGGTCTCCAGTATGTCCAGCAAAGATGGTAAGAAGCTGATAATCAGCCGGATGACCGGCATCATTCAGGTGCGCGACTACCCGGATAAGCTGCGTGAGGCGGCCAGGTTTCTGGAGCAGATGGAGGCTACCATCCAGCGCCAGGTGTACATTGAGGCCAGGTTTTTGGAAGTTAGACTGTTCAAAGAATTTCAGACCGGCATCCGCTGGGACAATATCCAAAACGAACTGTTGAATTTGGACCTTACCGAGCTGTCGCTTAGCTGGAACCTTTTTGGAGGGGGGACGTCAACGAGTGCCACGGGTGCTCTCCTGGTGGCCGGTGCTCCTCTGTCGCTGGGTGGAGCGGAATTTGTTCTTTCAGATCTGGTGGAAGCCTGGGAGACCCAGGGGAAGGTGAAAGCGCTGGCCAGCCCCAAGGTGGCCACCCTTAACAACCAGACGGCCATTGTCAAAATAGCCAGACAGGATGTCTACTTCACATCTGAGATAAGCCAGGGGGACGTCAGTACCCTGCAATCCTTCACTCCCAACACCATTGACGTGGGCGTCATCTTGGACGTAACCCCACAGATCGGTCCGGATGGGACAATTACCATGAACATTCACCCCAGCATAACTGCCGAGTTCGAGCGGGTGGCAGCTCCTGATGGAACAGAGTTTCCCCTGCTTCGCATTCGAGAGACTGACACGGTGGTGAAGGTGCGAGACGGACAGACCATCATCATTGCTGGGCTCATAGAGGAATCGGAGCAAACCGAGCGGACCGGACTGCCTTGCCTGACCAACTTGCCAGGTCTGCAATATTTGTTTGGCCATAGACAGGAACAGACTGAAAAAACAGAGCTGGTAATCATGATCACCCCCACAGTGCTTACCGGCAAACGAATCGAAGAGATAAAAAGCGAAGATCTCAGACGGTTGGATGCCCTCGACCAGCAAACGGGCATACCCGTAGACTATTTGAAACCCTGAGCTAGGATTATGTATCTCGAATTTTTTAACCTCCGTGAAAAGCCTTTTGGCTTGACTCCTGACCCCAGGTTTCTCTTTTTCAGTGAGAAGCACCGTGAGGCCCTGGACCACCTTCTCTATGGCATTCATCAGAGAGAGGGCTTTGTCCTCATCAGCGGCGATACAGGCACTGGTAAGACCACGCTGTGCCGGGCACTCATGGAGCGACTTGACCCCAGTGAAGTTGCCACCGCCCTCATCCTCAATCCCCTGCTCAACGAGACCGAGCTGCTCAAGGCCATTCTGGAGGACTTTGGCTTGCCGGCCACAGGGGTCACCAGAAAAGAATTGCTGGATGTGCTCAATCGTTTTCTTTTGAAGACGCTGGCTGCAGGCAAGACAGCGGTGCTGATCATCGATGAGGCGCAAAATCTCTCTACTAACTGTTTGGAGCAGGTTCGGCTGCTTTCCAATTTGGAAACCGACAAAGAAAAGCTGATTCAGATTATCCTGGCTGGCAGCGAGGAACTGCCGGCCAAACTGGAAAAGCCTGAGCTCCGCCACTTGCAGCAGCGTATCTCGATTCGCTACCACCTCAGGCCCCTGGATAGACAGGAGGCAAGAAGGTATTTGCAGCATCGCCTGAACATGGCAAGAGCTGCGGGGAGCACTGCCTTCGAAAAGGGGGCGTACCGAGAGATCTACCGGTTTTCCAAAGGGGTGCCTCGACTGATGAATATCATTGCCGAGCGCTCCCTGTTGGCCGCCTATCTTAGGGAAAGCCGTAAGATAAAACGTGTTCATGTGCTGGAAGGGCGGCAGAGCCTGAGCGGCAAATTCCCGAGCAGTCGTCGCCGGGCATTTCTCTGGTTTGGCCGAAAGTGGCGGCATGCACCTGTGGCGTTTCTTCTAGTGCTCATAGGAATTGCACTGCTGCTGGTCCCGGCAGTTCG
>JBFFBS010000354.1:0-2709 GCA_041560295.1 Syntrophobacteria bacterium
GGACCCTTATCACTATCCGGCTCTAGAAGCCCTATGGAATCCTCAAGTAACGACCCTCAAGAAACTAGCACAGAGAGCTATGGCTGAAGTTTTTGAGCCCTCAGTGAAACTTGGAAGATGAGCGCAAGCCAGGCTGGAAAATATTCTGGCATAGGAGTTGCTAAATCCCTCTAGAGTAGTGAGACTTTCTCCCTTTCAGCTAAGAAGTTTTCAGATCTCAAAATGGTAGCTTTTCTGAATACTTAAAGCTATTTGGACTTGCTCGGGCACCAGGGTGAGACTTCAAAGCTGCAGCAATGGAGGTATAGCTTTGGATACATCACAGTGGGAAGAAGCGCGAAAATACCCGAGGAGTAAAGCGAGTTGGCCCGTCGTTATACTCACAAACCGAGGTGCCCTGATAGCTGAGACAAGAAATATCAGCCCTGAAGGGGCCTTCATTTTCTGTGAGCGACCTCTCCCTCCTGAGGAGAAGATCAGGGTACTCATCATGTTCCCAAACAGCCGCTATCTTGATATTCCTTCCGAGGTGTCCTGGTCCTATCCCTATGGTTCAGAGAAAGACGCTACCCCCTGTGGCATGGGCGTCCGATTTCTCACGATTTCCGAAGCAGACCGTGAATTCATTTCCTCCTTATCTTCGGGCTATCTCCAAGCAGAGTTCGAGAAAGGCAATTACCTCGATTAGCCCGACCAATCCCCGATTCACTAACAAAGTGTTTTGCCTTTGGCCAGGGGGCTTTTTTTATTAGTGCCCATCCGTAAACCGCGTTTATGGGTGTCATTCTGAGGAGTCCCGCTGGGGCGGGACGACGAAGAATCTCATAGTTATTGGGTCCGCAGAGATTCTTCGCGGAGTTTATCCTGAGTACACCGAAGGGCTTAGAATGACATGGAGGAGTTCTCGGATGGACACCAATTAGATCGTTTCCAGGCGAGCCTGGGCCTGAAACTCTTCAGGAGTAATCTCGTAGAGAGCATCTAACAAGGATATGATGAAGGAGCCCGGAGAACTTGTCTTGGTCCCGGCATGCTCTCCAGCTAATCCAAAGAAAGCCAGACCTGCGGAGGTGGCTTCAAGCGGGTCATTTGTTACACTGGCAAAGGCTGCGATTGTTGCTGTAGCCGCGCATCCGGTGCCCGTCACAGAACCGAGCAGCGGGTGGCCGTTAGAGCAGCGAATCACCCGCTCTCCATCTGTGATCAGATCCACCGGGCCGGTGATGGCAGCAACGGAGTCGATCTCTGTGGCCACCTCTTTAGCCGTCTCCAGGGCCTGCTCAGCTCCGTGGGATGTCTCAACGCCTTTTGTTCTAATGGAATCCGAGGCGATGGAGAGGATCTCTGAGCCGTTGCCACGTACCACTGATAATCTCAGCTCTTTTACCAGGTTCCTGAATGTATTTGTTCGAAGGGACGTCGCCCCAGAACCCACCGGATCGAGAATGATCGGCACGTCGAGCTCGTTTGCTTTTCGGCCCGCTTTTAGCATTGATTCAATCCAATGTTTTGAAAGGGTGCCGATGTTTATCACCAAAGCACCGGCAAGCGAAACCATCTCTTCCACCTCATCTGCGGCGTGAGCCATAACTGGTGAAGCTCCCATTGCCAGGAGGGTGTTGGCGGTAAAATTCATCACCACGTAATTGGTGATGTTGTGCACCAGAGGTTTTTCATCCCTCAGCTTTTCCAGCAACGATTTTAAATCGTAACCAGGCATTAGTTTCTCCAATTTTGGTAGTTTGCTATCTCTACAGGTTATACCGACCGCATGCGGTGAGCGGTAAGCAGTTATAAAAACCGTCCGACTAGTCAATCCCTTGCTTTTATCTGCTTACTGTTCACGGCTTACTGCTTACTGAAATCACCATCTCCCATATCTTACCAACTCAGAGAGCGGCTTTCTTTTCTTGCGTGGGGCTTGATCTGCGGCGTAGCCGAGAGGGGTGAAGGCAATTGGCTCAATACCGTCTGGCAAGCTTAATACTTCCTTTGCCGCCCTAGGATCAAAGGCCGCTATCCAACAGGTTCCGAGCCCGGCAGCAGTGGCGGCCATCACCAGATGATCCATGACAATGGCAACATCCACATCATTGTAGTTTTTCCCGTCTTTCCTAACCCAGCTCTTGGCAGGAATACCACAGGCACAGATGACAATCGGCGGTTCCACGAACCATACCTTACTATAAATTCTCAGGAGCTCTGCTTCACGGTCTGCAGTGTGAATGACGATTAGCTGATATGGCTGCCTGTTTGCTGCCGTTGGGGCCAGCCGGGCAGCATCGAGAATCCGGCTCAGCTTTTCCTTCTCCACCGGATCTGATCTGTAAGACCGTACGCTGTATCTTCGTCTGGCCAGTTCTAAAAAGTCCATGATTAACCTCTCCTCGTGAATACCCATATCGGCCCTTGTGGTAGCATTTATCTGGCTGACGACTAAAGTTTTTACCACAAAGGACTCAAAGACCACAAAGTTTTTCATAGATAAGGTGTCTTCTCTGTGTGCCTTGTAATCTTGCTGGTATGAGTACGGCACCGTAATTTTTTTACGATATGCGGTACAAATCTTGACTAGCAACTGGTTTCCGATTAGAATAGTAGGCAATAAAATCTGAGGAGATTAGTCCCCTTGTTACGACAACCATTTGCAAACATAGTAACACTGGTAATCGCAGTTTCTTTGCTCAGCGGAGGAATTGCTCCCGCCAA
>JBFFBS010000355.1:0-2705 GCA_041560295.1 Syntrophobacteria bacterium
ATGTCCATTTCAGGAAGACGGACAAGCTTTAACCGGTGCGGATCCGGAATGCGCCGGCTGATTTCCTTGGCCATCAATTCGCTATTGCCAAGCCTTCTGGGTGAACCCAGTAGAGCTAGAATTTCCATTTTAGTAGTCCCTCATGAAGATCATTGTAGGTCGGATCGTTCTTGCAATAGCAAGGCTGATCCGACAAATAGGCGATTGCTCCTTTTCTCCGTTTAATGTCGGATGACCCCGCCGAGGCGGGAACCATCCGACCTACAAATCTTGTAACAGGGTTTCTTGTAACTCGTAACAGAAGGGGTGACAAGGGTTTGTTTCAAGAAACAGCGGGTCGTTGGCAGGGGGGAGCCCTTCGGCAAGACCTGTCGACGAGCTCAAGTCGAGTCGCTCAGGGCAAGCGGGCAGCACGCAGCAAGAACAGGTCATTTCTCATTTGTCATGTGGCTTCGCCGTCATTTGTTGTAGGAGGTGGAGGACGGAGAGTGACTGGGCACTTGAAACGAAGCACCATACATTGGGCATAGGGTACAGAGGGTGATATGTTGTCTTCATTTACTCCATGCTCTATGCGCCGAGCGCAGACTGCTTACTGCTTACTGGACTCCACCGTGAGGCCAACCACGCGATAATTGAACTCATAGCTGAGAGCGTTGCTCCAGTCAGCCTGGTACACTCCTTTGTAGCGCGTGCCCTCAACAGGGCCCACCGGCTTGCCGTAGGTATAGAACCAGTTAACGATAGGGCTACCGGTAAATCCCAAGGCTATCCAGTAGTTGCCCGGCATGAGTTCGGGCTTTTCCCGGCTGAAGTCGAAATCCACCCAACGGTAGCCTGGTTTCAGGGAGAGCTGATTCAGGTTTATAAAGTCACTCGTGGCGATCACCTTTCCCGGTTTCATGTTGTTGTCCTGCAGGAGTTCAAGCCAGAGTTGCCCTTCGCCGCCGAAATTATGGAGTGCCAGACCTATTTTTTCCAACTTAACAGGCTTGCGGAGCTCGAAAACCTGAGCATACTGGATAAGTTTGGTGGTGACGTACTCCGCTGTCTCCACTACAAAATTGCGAGTCATTTGGTAGCTGTCAGCGCCCACTGTACTTGCCGGGCCCCGGGGAAAGGCGAAATCAACGTTTTCCGGGAACTCGAGATTGCCAAAGAGAAAGGGCACACGGTAACGAAGTTTGCGCCGCTCAGGTTCGGTTATCACCGGGGGCGGTGGCGTCGGCTCCACCTTTATTTCGGTAAAAGTTGCCTGAACAGGAGGAACGAGAAGCAGGTTCCGTGGGCCGTATTGCTGGCGACTGCCCGAGAGTTTAACCTGGTCGCTGTCAAAATCGGCATTGATAGACTCCTGCAGCCGAGGCTTTCCTTTACTTCCAGATATCTGCGACCAGCGCAAGAGGCCATCATTGATGGTTTCATTGTTGTCGATTCCGATTTCAATTCTGATGTAGCGATTGGAAACGAAAAGCTCGGTTTGCTGTGGATCGAAAGGCACCCAACCCAAGTCTCTAAACCAGACCTCTATCCAGGAGTGGCGACCTTGTCCCATTTTGAAAGTGAGTACACCGCCTTTTCGGGAGACATTGAAGGGTTTGTTGAGGGTTACTCCATTTACAATGCGGACAGGAATGGACACCGCCCGCATCAAAGCTGCACTCAGGTGAGAGAAATTCTGGCAGTTTCCTTTGCGTGCTTCCAGGCCGTAAAGGGCATCATATTTTGCAGGAGGAGTAACATAGCGCAGGTTGTCTACTATCCAGGTGAGTATGCGCTGGACCGCATCAAACTGGGTGGTCACATCCTGGGTGAGTTCTTTGGCCAGTTTCCGTATACGAGGATCATCCGACTGTACCTGTTTGGTAGGGGAGAGATAGGGTGAAACGTCAGACGGAACTTTGCCCAGAGGGAAGGGAGTCCCCGTCTGTAATTGCTGGAGCCTCGTCTGGTTCTGAGCCTTGAAGGAGATGCGAGCAGTGATTTCAGGCGGAGTTGGCTTCCAGGTGGCGACAATGATCTGGTTTCCCCGATTGTCTTGCGAGCGTTTTTTGTCCTTGGGCTGAGGGGAAAAAACGAGATCGAAGCCGTGAATCTGCTGTCGATAAGTAGGAGATTCAAAGCTCGGTGGCACAACGAAACTCAAGACCAGCTTCTGAGTCCCTGGGCTGCGGGTTACCCGTTGCTCAAGTTCGTAACGAACCTCGGATCCCATCTGGCCCACGAGCACATAGTTCTCAGCAGCGCAGGGAAAGCTCCAGAAAAAGAGCAGGGCAAAAGCCATGCAGACAATTCTTCTCATACCAATGCCTCGAGGTTTGGAGATACAGCAGTTTAGCCGAGAATCCTGCTGTTTGCAAATTTGGAGCTATCAGCGGTCAGCTATCAGCAGTCAGCTTCAGCCTTGAAAAGTTAGGAATCTCAGCTGCAGAACGGTTTTCGTGGGACTCAGATCAGAGTTTTCTAGATAGAAACACTGAAGAGGAAATGAAGGGAAATACTTTCTCTAGGAGTCAGTTTCTGTTACTGAAAGCCGATCGCTGAGAGCTGAGAGCTTTGTTTAAATATATTCACCGGCTACCTCCCGCACGTGATGACCGTCTAGGACATGAAAGGTGCGAATCTTCTTGAGAAAAACCGGTGAGAACATACCAATGGGTAAATAAATGATTTTCTTGCGGTAACGGCTTGCCACCGTATGGCAC
>JBFFBS010000356.1:0-2689 GCA_041560295.1 Syntrophobacteria bacterium
ATGTCGCTGAGATTCCCTGCAAAAGGGCTTTCCAGAGTGCCATCCTGGTAGCGGCCGAAAAAGGTGCGGGAGCCAATCTGCATTACACCCAGATCACGGTAACCGGTAAATTCCTGATAAAATCGAGAACATCGGTAACAGTGAATACAACGATTCATTTCATGCTGGACCAACGGACCGAGGTACTGGTCTTCGTAAGTCCTCTTCATCCCGAGATATCTTCTGATCCCGTGTCCGCCCGAAACCGTCATGTCTTGGAGCAGGCAGTGGCCCCCTTCATCGCAAACCGGGCAATCATGGGGGTGGTTAAGCATGAGCCATTCAATTACATATTGCCGAAAATCCACTGCCTCTTCGTCGGTAGTAGATACGATCATGCCATCCTTAGCGTCGATCATGCAGCTCATCTGAACGCCCTTGAAGGGGCCTTCCAAAAATTTCACGGCGCAGACACGGCAGGCGCCCACAGATCCCAGTCCGGGATGGTAGCAGAAGCGCGGAATCATGATGCCCAGTCTTTCCGCGGCCTCAATCACCTTTGTTCCCTCTGGAACCTCTATTTGCCGATCATCGATAATGAGTTTAGGCATGTGGGTCCATTTTCATTACATGGTCAACAAATTTTAGACACTTTAGGCACTTTAGACATTTTAGACATTGAGGTTTTACTTAAACGGGCATCTCTTCTGACTAATGTGCTCCCTGACCTCATCCTCAAAATAGGTAATGAGGCTCTCCACCGGTGAGGTGGCGCCAGGAGCAAAGGCACAGTAAGAACTCCACAAGTGCTTGCTCATCTGCTGCAGCATGGGGATGAACTCCTCCCTCCCCTCCCCTTCCTCCAACCGCAGGAGCAGGTCTCGAATGTATGGCAATCCTTCCCGGCAAGGCGTACACCAGCCACAGGATTCTCTGGCAAAAAACTCCGTCAAGTTCAAAGTGGCCCCGACTAGGCACGTGTTTTGGTCGAAGACCATGATTGCACCGGTTCCTAGTCTGTGCCCAGCTTCCCGCATTGGATCAAAATCCATTTCAATGTCATAGAATTCCTTGGGCAAGTAGCGGGTGGAAGCTCCACCCGGTAAACAAGCTTTGTACTCAGAGCCAGCCGGCATGCCGCCGGCATGAACTTCAATGATCTCACTCAGCCGCACTCCCATTGGCAGCTCGAAGCATCCCGGCTTATTGACCCTCCCGCTTACACAGAAGAGCTTGGTACCGGCACCGGTTTCGGTCTTTGCCAGGTTTTTGTACCACTCAACCCCGTTCCTGATGATATGCGGTATGTTTGCCAGGGTTTCAACATTCTGCAGTACGGTGGGCATTCCCCAAAGGCCCTTTTCTGTAGGATAGGGAGGTGGTTGCTGCGGGTTGGGCCTCTTGCCCATAAGAGCGTTCAGTTGTGCTGTAACCTCACCGCAGATGTACCGACCCCCACTGCGGTGGACCACTATTTCCATGGAAAAATCGCTCCCCAGAATGTTTTTCCCCAGAAAGCTTGCCTCTTCGGCTATCTTGATCTCCCTTTCGAGAATTCTTGCCGCGCTTTCGTATTCAGGCCTGATGAAGATAACGCCCTTCTCTGCCAGCGCTCCATAACCGTCTATGATCATCCCTTCGATGATCATGTGAGGATCAGCATGGATTAAGACCCGATCTTTGAATGTTCCGGGCTCCATCTCATCGGCGTTACACACCATGTATCTAGGAAAAGGTGCGTCCTCCGCCACCGTCCTCAGCTTCATGCCCGCTGGAAAGGCGGCTCCGCCTCGGCCCAAAAGTACGGCTTCAATGAGTATTTCCTGCACGTCCTTGTATGCGTAATTGTGCAGAACATCTCTCAACGCCTGGTAGCCACCGCTCTGCTGGTATTCTTCCAGGGTGGCAATCCTGTCCGGTTTGCGATTTTGAAGGAGTACCTGGGGGTACGTTGGGGACATAAACTCTCACCTGTTTCTTCTCAGGCTTATCACCGCTCTAGGATGTGAGATGTGGGATATGGGATGTGGGATACTTCAAGACTGGCTTTGATGAATTTCTATCTCACATCACACATCTCATATCTCATATCGGCAACACAGACTTACGCTTCTGATTTCAGCGTTTCCAATATGTCATCCAACTTCTCACCTGTCAGTGGTCCATACACCTTTTTATTGATCAGAATAGCTGGTGATCTATCGCAATAACCAATGCAGCAAACCGGCAGGAGAGTGAATAACCCGTCCGGAGTGGTTTCTCCCATCTCAACTCCAAGTTTGTTGCACAGGTAATCTCGGATTGATTCATAGCCATCCATCCAGCAGACAACACTGTCGCAAACGTGGATTACATACTTGCCAACGGGCTCACGGTAAATGAAGGTGTAGAAAGTAGCCAGTTCTTCTACCTCCAGGGGGGACATATTTAGAAGTTCGCCAACCTCCTCGACAGCCTCATCACTCAAATAGCCAAACTGATCCTGGATAGCGAACATGACATCCACTACCAGTTCCCGGGGATGGTCAACGCTGGCGATGTGTTGCGTCAGGGATTCTTTGAGTTCTATTGGTAACATTGGATGTATTAGATTTCTCAGTGGGTGATGCTCACCCTACAGCTATTGAAATGCCTAAAATGTTCTAAATTGCCTAAAATGCCTAAAATTAAAGACTTAAATGCCGCTGTAATAATTTAGTATTTGACAGGC
>JBFFBS010000357.1:0-2684 GCA_041560295.1 Syntrophobacteria bacterium
CTGGATAAAGCCGGCTTGTCGCATAAGGGCTACACGCTGCATAGTCTTCGCCATACGTGTGCCAGCGAGCTTTTAAATGCGGGTATGCACTGTAGCGTGTAGCGTTTCAAAGGAAAGTGGACAGATTTAGGAAATAGCTAAGAGACGGTTTTAGGTTATAATACCCCTGGAGAAAGGAGGAGAAATGAGACCTAAGACCCAGAAAAGTCCTGAATCTGTAGTTCGAGAGATCAAGAGGAAGACCCGCCGCAAGTTCAAATCCGAAGAAAAGATACGTATAATACTTGAAGGTCTGAGAGGAGAAGACAGCATATCGGCCATCTGCCGCAGAGAAGGCATAGCCCCCAGCGTGTACTACAAGTGGAGCAAGACCTTTCTGGAGGCGGGCAAACGGCGCCTAAGAGGCGACACTGTCCGGGAGGCGGGCAGCGACGAAGTGGCCCAGCTACGGCAGGAGAATGAGCAGCTGAAGCAATTGGTGGCTGACATCATGCTGAAGAACCGGGTGCTGAAAAAAAGTTTGAGTGGTCTGGAATAGAGGTAAGGCGTTATATGCGTTACCGTCAATCAGAGAAGATGGAAATTATCCGGATTGTTGAAGATTCGCCGGTGAGCGTCAAGCAGACGCTCTCAGAACTCAATATCAACCGCAGCACCTTTTACAAGTGGTACCGCCGGTACCAAGAAGGCGGTTATGATGCTTTGGCAAACCGCTACCGGCCACCGAAGCAGTTTTGGAATGCGGTACCGCCATGGGAAAAGCAACGGATCGTTGAGACAGCACTTGATCATCCGGAGATGTCGCCCCGTGAGCTGGCCTGTCATATCACGGACAAGCGGAAGTATTATATCTCGGAATCAACTGTTTACCGCATATTAAAAGCACATGATCTTATAACCAGCCCTGTGTATACGGTTGTGACCGCCTTGGACAAATTTTCTCAGCCCACAAAAGCCGTAAACGAGCTGTGGCAGACCGACTTTACCTATTTGAAGGTGGTACATTGGGGTTGGTATTACCTGTCCACAATTCTTGATGACTACTCCCGCTATATCCTGGCCTGGCGTTTGTGTTCGGGGATGGCCGCTGACGACGTAAAACAAACCCTTGAAGATGCAATCCAGTTTACCGGCATCCGGGATCCAAATGTGGCGCATCGTCGCCCCCGTCTGCTCTCAGATAACGGCCCCTGCTATATATCCAAGGCTCTGAGCAGCTATTTGGAAGAACAAGAGATCGACCATACCAGGGGCAAGCCCTTTCATCCAATGACACAGGGCAAAATAGAACGTTACCACCGTTCTATGAAAAACATCCTCCTGTTGGAAAACTACTACAGCCCGTCGGATTTAGAGTATTACATCGGGGTTTTTGTAGACCATTACAACAACCATCGCTACCATGAAGCCCTGAACAACGTTACCCCAGCTGATGTGTACTATGGCAGGGATCAAGAGATACTGACAAGGCGTGAGCAGGTCAAGAAAAAGACCATGTTGTTACGAAGGAAACAAAATTGCTCTTTAAGGGTTGCATAAAATGCCCCCATCAAATATTGACAAGGTTAAATCCTCTCTTAGTTTCATGCCTGCTTTGTCCACAACCTTTTGAATTCGTACAATTGCCAACTCAGAGCATCGCCGAAATTCCAAGATATGTTTTTCATACCTCCCCCAACGCCTGCCCAAACATCTTGATATATACTCAATATCATGACAACGAAATAATCCCGATCAGGTGTTTGGTTTGCCTGTTGTGAGGATTGGCACAAGAAGAAAAGCATTAGCCAAGACTTCTGAATGTCCCTCAATTACCTGGCAAAGCGTGGGCCGCAAATACCCGCCACAGCCCCCCTTGCCTTTAACCTTTTGCCCGGCGGTCAGTCCCATGTGTTTTGGCATCTTTCTGTAATTTGGCTTGCCCCTCATGGTTATTCTGTAAGAAATTAGTATGTTACCCTCACAAAATCGGTGTTGTCCCCTATCCAGTGTACGGCGAAATTTCCGATTAGAAGACTGGAAGCGATAATTGCAGATCATTCCGGTGCTTATACACAACGCCAAAGGGGGGTCATATAATGGTAAAGACCCATATCCAGCGAATGAAAGAAAGTTTGGCTGGGCAAAAACTACTCGCTGAATGTGAACGGTACAAACCTGGAGTCGGGTTTATCTGCAAAGCAAAAGATATTGGACTCGACTCGTTTGTTATGTGTCTGGAGCAAAATTCACACTCGTGCGTCTTCTCGATCCGTTATGCTCATTCCTATTTCTGTAAATCTCCGGCTCGCGTTCTTGCCGCTAAGGAATTGGGGAGGTAGCCAATTCAACCCAAACAGTGGGGTTCTCCCGATGTCTCTGACACAAATATTTGCCGTTACTGATCTCGTCATTCTCTTGGCCAGTGTTGGGCTGATGGGCGTGGCTGTTTTGATCGCCTACGGCTCCTCACGTAAGAACTGAAGATCGTGACAGGTGAGTTGTTTTGTGGCACCGCACAAAGTCTGGGGTCAGTGGCGACAAATTTTCTCTCTGCACACAAACCAAATGTTTGAGAAGAGAACGGACCCTGACCTCGGATTTTCCATTAAGGCACATAAGGCCATTGGTTTCTCGCCACCGCCACCCACCCAACGCCTGCCAAAATGTCCTGAAGTATACTCAATATCATGACAACGAAATGA
>JBFFBS010000358.1:0-2671 GCA_041560295.1 Syntrophobacteria bacterium
CATAGCGAAAAAAAGAGTGAACGGTAAATGGTAAATGGTGAACAGTAGCGAAGCCAGCGCATTATCGGTTTACCGTTCACCGTTTACTGTTTACCTCACGCTTTGCGCTCTGCACTTAGCGCTTTGCGTCAAGGGGGCAGTGCAAAGCCGGGTCCTTTGGGTCCGGATTCTTTACTTGAAGTTACGTCTGCCACACACGCATGGGGAGTGGGGTAATGATGACCAGATAGACTAAATTAACAGGAAGTATTTGTGAAAGGCAAGTACTATGCGCTTGCATGAGAATCGAGGCCATAGAATCTACGGGCATTGGCTGCTGTTATCGCCGCTATTTCTTCCTGAGGATGCCCTCGTAACCCTGCCAGGCGGGAAACAATGATTTCGAGGAAAGCTGGCTCGTTCCTGCGGCGGTCGCGCCGGGGGGACAAGGCCGGACTGTCGGTTTCGGTTAGGATTCGTTCTAATGGGACTTCGGTGGCGACCTTTTGAAGTTCAGAGCTAAAAAGAAGAATGGCTGAAAATGACAGATAGAAACCAAAGCTGGTAATGTGCCGAGCCACCTGTCTCGGTCCAGCAAAGCAGTGAAAGAGCACCGGTACTTTGCATCCTGCGACTACTTCCAGGGCAGCCGCTTCTGCCTGTCGGGCATGGATGACCAAGGGCAGATGCAAGTTCTCGGCCTGTGTCATGGCTTCCTCTAACACCACGAGCTGCTGTTGCCGCAAGCGGGGATCCCTGGTGTGATGGAAATCTGGGCCCACCTCACCAACTGCGACAATTTCTTCTTTGATATTCTTGATTGTTCGCCACAGCTGGACTAATTTCTCTTTTTTGAGTGTGGCGGCAGTTCTGGGATGGACTCCTGCAGTCACATGGATGAAATCAGAATGTTGCCTCCGAATGGTCAAACTCTTCTGGAGGCTTTCTGGATCAACAGCAGATACTATCACGCCCTCCAGGTATTTTCTGGCGCGCTGGATCACCGTATCCAGGTCATGATCGTATTTATCTGAATAGAGATGACAATGGGCGTCGATCATGGTGCCACCAAACAGCCGTTCAAGTCGTTCAAATCGTTGAAACCGTTCAAATCGTTCAAACTCAAGTAGCCAGTAGTAAAAAAAAGAGGCGCAAGGCACAAGGCTCACGGCGCAAGGCCACTGAATTGCGAATTTCGAAATCAAAAATTCGAAATTGCCTCCCCATGCCCTATGCCTACTGACTCCTTGCTTTCAAATCCGCAATCCGCAATCCGCAATCCGAAATAACCTTTATCCTGCCTCTGCCACGATTCCATACAGACTCTCTTGCAAGTGGGGGTGATCTCGCAGTTGGTCTCCCGATCCAGAAAGGGTGATTTTGCCTTCCTCAAGAAGATAGGCTCGAGTGGCCACACTCAAAATTCTGCGCACATGCTGGCCCGCAAGAAACAAGGTGTATCCTTGGCCACGGATTTGCCTCAGGGTATTACACAGTCGATCAATGTCTTTGGGGGCGAGGCCCAGAAAAGGATCATCAAGCATGAGCAGTCGGGCACCGCTCATAATACCTCGAGCGAGAATCAACATACGCTTTTGTCCACCACTAAGATTCTTGGCGAGCTGGAACCTCTTGTCGGCCAGAACGGGAAAGAGGTTAAAAACAAAATCAAGTCTGCCCTCTTTTTGCTGCCGCGAGATGTAGGCGCCCACCTCGAGGTTCTCCATAACGCTCATCAGGGGAAAGGTCTTCATGCCCTCGGGCACATATACCAAACCGCGACGCACAACTTTGTGAACCGGGAGATCTTGAATGGGCTCACCCCGGCAACGTATTTCTCCCACAATGGGGCGTAGGAGACCAGCCACTGCTTTCATAAGGGTGGTCTTGCCCGAACCATTGGGCCCGACCACGGAAACGATCTGCCCCTCACAAACGGTCAGGTTCACTCGGAACAGTGCCTGGATATCCCCGTAAAAATAGCTAAGATTTCGTATGGCTAGTAAAGGCTTTTCCATATTCATATCAAATAATATATCTAAAAGTGCTTGTAGTCATTAACCTAGGCTGTCATTACGCTACTAAAGTGGCTGTCATTACGCTTCGCTGTCATTAGTGGTCATTAAGTCACTAGGTCATCTTAGAGTTGGATCGCCCATTAACTATCTTCGCTTTCACCGGTGGTCTTCTATATAAGCGATCTAATGACCTAATTACGGGCGTAAGCCCGAATGACCCAATGACGGCGAAGCCAAACTGGGAACCCGCTTGCGGGACTGAGCGGAGCGCAGCGAGCGCGAATAAATGACCACAAGCGCTTTGCGCTTTGCGCTATGCGCTCTGCTCTTCATCCTCATGCCGCGTACCCAGATAGGCTCGGATTACCTCGCGGTTTCTCATGACCTCCTGGGGCTTACCCTCTGCAACCTTTTCTCCATGGTCGAGGGCCAATAATCTGTCGGATACTCTGAGACTCAGGCTAAGGAAATGATCAATGATAAAGAGAGTCACCCCACGCTGCCGCACCCGACGGACTAAGTCCACCGCCTGTTTCACTGCTACAGGGCTAAAACCTGCCACCACTTCGTCGAGGAGCAGGAGGCGAGGCTGGGTGGCGAGAGCCCGGGCAAGGTCCAGCCTTCGTTGCTCGCTAAGAGTGAGATCTCCGGCTGGTGTCTGTTCTTTGTGAGCA
>JBFFBS010000359.1:0-2667 GCA_041560295.1 Syntrophobacteria bacterium
AAAACACCCTCTGTGTACTCTGTGCCTCTGTGGTAAATCTTCAATCAGGCTTCTTTAGGCCGCTACAACACTGAGCAGAGTAAATAATCGTTAAATAAAATCATGAAGATGGAGCAGGAGATGGATCAATTTGGAGTAGAGCAAGTCCACCAATTTTTGACTGCCCACGGTTTGGAAGAACAGATACACACTTTTGCAGAAAGTACTGAAAACGCCTATCTTGCGGCCCAAGCCCTCGGAGTAGAACTGGGGCAAATTGTTAAATCGGTGATGTTTTTGGCTGATGGAGAACCTGTATTGGTTCTGATGTCGGGGGACATGAACGTCGACACCAAGAAACTCAAAAAGCTTCTCGGCGTCAGGAAGGTCAGGATGGCCGACGCCGAAACAGTTTTGAAGATAACTGGATATCCAATTGGGGCTGTCCCCCCGGTGGCGCACCGGCAAGCAATAGACACCTACCTGGATGAAAGCCTCGACCGCTTTGCCAAAATCTACCCTGCCGGTGGTACTACCAGCAACATGTTTGCCACCACCTTCGAGGAGTTGCTCAGTCTCTCCAAGGCAAAAGTTATCAGTGTTGCTAAAGCGAAGAAGAAATAATAAACAGTGAGCGGTGAGCGGTAAGCGGTGAGCAGTAGGAGGGCGGGGACGACGTGGAGAGGGGGAGACGAGGCGAGATGAAGGATATACAAGCAATGACCAACCTGCCTAGACTGACCAGTTAGCCCGCCAAGGCTTTTTCCTTTTGGATAATTAGGCTCTTGAAGATTTGACAGCTGGATTCCGCCTGCTTATTTTTTTTACGGGACGTTTTTTTGGTCAGGAATCAAAGACAGAGGAGGAAAAAACGATGACCATTATCAAGTGGAGGCCCGGACGGTCTGGCTCCCGTTTCGATCCCTTTTCTGAAATGCAGCGTTTACAGCGTGAGATGCACAGGATTTACAACACCCTCGCCGGTACCCAGGAGGGTTCGAGGGCAGCCGGAGTTTACCCACATCTCAACATTACGGAAGACGAGGATAGTTACTATGTAAGGGCGGAACTGCCGGGAGTGGATCCTGAAGACATTGAAATCACTACGCAGGATAATGATCTGATTATCAACGGCGAGAGAAAAATTCCGCCTGAGGGTGCAAACGTCTCATATCATCGCAGGGAACGGGAGGCGGGCAGCTTCAGACGTATTACCTCGCTGCCTACTCCCATTGATAGTAGTAAAGTTGCCGCAGTCTGCAAGAATGGGCTACTCACCATTACTCTGCCCAAGGCACCAGCAGTAAAAGCTCGGCAAATAGATGTCAAGCCCGCCTGAATCAATCCAGAGGAGGTAAATGTAATGAGTGACAAAGAACTTCAAGTTCGAGATAAACGGGAACTGGAGAGTGAAGCTGAACGAACAAGACCCGGCCCTGTTTTCGTGCCGGCGGTGGATATTTTTGAGTCCGAGGCGGAGATCACCCTGTTGGCCGATATGCCCGGAGTGGCCAGTGAAAATGTCAGTATCGATTTGCATGAAAACCAGCTAACCGTCTCAGGTGAGATCGAACCACTGACTTCCGAAAAAGAGGAATACCTGCTCCAAGAATTTGAGACCGGGACCTTTCACCGTCAATTCACCCTGTCGGACCGTATTGACCAGAATGCGATCACAGCTACTGTCAAAGACGGTGTTCTCCGGCTCGTGCTGCCCAAGGCGGAGAAGGCCAAGCCAAGGAAAATTGAAGTAAAAGCTGGTTAGTTGGTGTGGGACCACTCTATGACAGTCTCTCCAGCCACTATTCGAAATATTCTCTTCGTCTGTGCCGGCAACATCTGCCGCAGTCCTATGGCAGAATGGCAACTGAAAGCCCTTCTATGGGAAAAACCCATAACTGGCATGCAGGTAGGCTCTGCAGGACTCATTGCCCTCCCCGGTAACGCAGCATCTTTCAATGCCGTGCGTGTGGCAAGAGAGCATTCAATCTCACTGGCAGAGCACAAAGCGCGCCTTATCACTGCAGAACTCATCGATAATGCCGACCTTGTTTTGGTGATGGAGTCTCACCAGGGCCACGAATTGATAACCGACCACCCCCAGGTCTCCGAAAAAATTTTTCTTCTTCGTCATTTCGCCCGCTATGGTTCTCGTGAGCGGGGCATAAGCGATCCGTACGGTCGTAATCTAGAAGCATATCGGTTTTGCTTCGAGGACATCAAAGAGTGTGTGGAGTCGCTTCATGAGTGGCTCTTAGAAGCAGGTGAAGAATAGGCGAGAGAGGCTAGACAGGCGAGATAAGCGAGAAAGGATATCAAACCTCCAGAGATCTCTACATTTCTCGCCTTTCCCGCTTTTCCCGCATTTCTCGCCCCTGCCCTATGCTCTTTGCCAGATAAGACATTTGTGCTAAAGTCGGCGGTATGACTCAAAAGGATCCATCTCAATACCTGTATCGCTTCTTCCATCCCATCCATGTCCGATTTATTGAGACGGACCAGCAGGGGCACGTATTTTTTGGCCACTTCCTAACCTACTTCGATGTGGCCCTCACTGAGTACCTGAAAGCAATTGGCTACAGCTATGATAAGTTCCTAGAGGCCGGAGTTGATTTTTACTACGTGGAATCACTCTGCCAGTACCATGACCGTGCGTTTTTTGACGAGATCCTCCATGTCCATGCCCGG
>JBFFBS010000360.1:0-2595 GCA_041560295.1 Syntrophobacteria bacterium
ACCCTGAGATTTGCTGCTTGGAAACCGGGGACCCGCCCGCAGGGTGCGGTGTCCGAAGGACCAATTCGATATTTTGCAGTGCTCCACCACTCCATTACTCCACATATCAGATCTCAAAATCCCTCAGATACCATCCTCTTCTCCAGAAAAGGCTTTTTAAGAATACCATGCAGATAAGAAAGGTGTCCGGGAATGGTCTGAAAGAAGAATAATTGTGCTCATCCTCATGATAAATAGTTTTGATTGGCACACAGGTAATCTTCATTCCGCGCATGCCGGCCTTGATCAAGATTTCTGTTTCGGTATCGTAGCGGCTAGTCCACAGTGGAATCGATTCAAGAACCTCTCTGCCGTAGAGCCTGAAGCCACTCTGGGTGTCCGCCAGGGGTTGTCCAGCCGCCCACGATATGCAAAAAACTCCGACTCTATTGGTCCAATAACGAACCCCGGGTATCTTCTCTGCTTCCGCCATCCTAGAGCCGATAACGATGGTGGGTTTTGTCTTGTCGTACTCCTCGATGAGCTTGGGGATCTCGGCCGGGTCGTGCTGCAAGTCCCCGTCCAGGGTAATGATGCCCTCCCAAGGTTCCCGCAGTAAGTTTTTGAACCCACATCGTAGAGCCCACCCTTTCCCCTGGTTTTTAGGGATCTTGAGAACCTTGGCGCCACTTTCCCAGGCCACATGTGCAGTTTCATCCTGGGAACCGTCATCGACCACAACAACCACGGGCAAATGCTGCCGCGTCTGCTGCACTACCTGGGAGATTGTATGAGATAGATTATAGGCGGGAATAAGTCCACAAAACCTTTGGGATGATTCCCCGTTGGGGACCGCCATGTCTTAGATCTCCAGGAAGAGGGTCAAAGCAGCTTTCACCACTATCTTATCATCAACAAACCCCGTTGCCTCAAATTTATAAAGGGTTGCAAAGTGCTTGGCCAGACTGGCGGTCAAAAGCAAATCTTCCCCAACATGGACCGGGTGTTCGAATGAGCATCGATCAATGCGGGCCAAAAACCCTCGGGGACGCAATTGTGTCGATGTTTCACCTTGGGGATAGCGGATACAGATCGCTGCAATTTGCCCCAGAGCTTCCACCACCAAGCTTGCTGGAAACACTGGAACCGCGCCAGTGCGGTTGATAAAAGGGTGGTCATCTTTGACACGGAATGTGCCTTCTACCTGGTGGTCAGGCTGTAGCGAGAGTACTTTGTCGACGAACAAAAAGGGATGTCTGTGAGGCAGTAAGTCCTGAACGTGCAAGTCTGAAAACGGCATCTCTTTTTCTATGCCTTTATGAATCGGGCCAGAAGTGTCGGATCATAGACTCCACCCGTTCCTCGAGGGTACCACTGAGTTTATATATCATAGTGCCATCGAGTCGCTGGAGGACCTGAATGGTTTCGCCCTGCGCGATTAAAGACCCATCATTCTTCAGCAAGATTTCGAATCGAAATGTCAGAGATGCCGTCTGTGGCTTCAGGAGGTGGGCTCGAATCCTTATGGTGTCATTGGTGCGGGCGGGTTTCTTAAATTCGCAATGTGCACTCACAACTGGGGCGATGAATCCCAGTCCGGTGAAATCTTCGGGCAGGAGGGAAAATTGCTCCAGCACCTTCATGCGAGCCAGTTCAAACCAGGCAAAGTAGTGACCGTACCAGGTTATACCCCACTGATCCACCTCGTTGAATCTGACTGTTGTCGTGGTCTCAACCCACCGCATCGGAAGCCTGCTGCCCTGCTCCCTTTTCCAGGACAAACTCTGCTAGTGCGTTGATGGAAGCAAAGGCTCGTCTCCCCACCTCCGCATCCGGGATCTCAACCTGATATTCCCTCTCGATGGCAACCACTAATTCCAAGGCATCAATGGAATCGAGGCCAAGCCCTTCGCCAAACAGGGGTTCCGAAGCTACGATGTCCTCGGGACCAACATCTTCAAGGCGCAAAGTTCGGATGATGAGTGCTTTGAGATTTTCAACCAGACCTTCTTGCTCTCGCAGGGACATTTGCAATGGCAGCTCCTCCTTTGTCCGAAGTGTATCATGCGGCCTGGAAATGCAAATTTTGGTCCAAACTATTCTTCAGGTCAGACCTCCATCCACCCTTACTACTTGACCGGTAATGTAGTAGGCTTCCTCGGATGCCAGAAACAGAACGGTTCCGCTTACATCTTCCGGTCGCCCGAAATGGCCCATGGGGATTGCCTGCTTCAGCTCAGCCAGGGTCTGTTCGGGCAAGGACCGGGTCATGTCAGTTTCAATGACACCAGGGGAAACTGCATTAACTGTAATACCGATCTTTGCCACCTCTCTCGCCAAAGACTTGGTGAAGCTGGCTACACCTCCCTTGGCGGCGGCATAGTTGGCCTGGCCTTGACGACCCGTTATGCCACTCGGGGAGACTATGTTGATCATCCGTCCCCATCGTTGGCCAATCATAGGCTTCAATGCCAGTTTACAGCACACAAAGGTGCCCTGGAGATTGACCCGCAGCACATCATGCCACTCTGACTCTGACATGAACATTACCAAGTTGTCGCGTCGTATTCCAGCATTATTAACCAGAATATCAAGACGTCCGAACTTTTCAAAGGT
>JBFFBS010000361.1:0-2589 GCA_041560295.1 Syntrophobacteria bacterium
ATGCCCCATGCCCTATGCCCCATGCCCTATGCCCCATGCCCTATGCCTCCTGAATTCTGACTCCTGACTCCTGACTCCTTGCTTCTACTTCTCCAAGAGCTCCGCAATCTTGGCTATCAGTTTGTCTGGGGCAAAGGGCTTGGTCATATAGTAGTCGGCTCCGGTTTCTTCACCAATGAGCCGATCTTTTTCCTGGGCCTCAGCCGTCAGCATAATAATTGGTATGCGTTTATACTGCTCGTCGAATTTCAGAAGCCGGCAGATCTTGTACCCGTTCAGCCCCGGAAGCATGACGTCGAGGATGATCAGATCCGGCTTCTCAGTACGCGCTCGATCCAGGCCACGGAAGCCGTCGTAGGCCACCAGACAATCATACCCCTCCACCTCCAGGGTCACCTGGATGGTTTCAAGAAGATCCGGCTCATCGTCAACTATCAAAATTCTCTTCGTCGGCATGATTACCTTTTTAACTCGGAAAATAAATCAACTACTGCTGTAGATCGATCACCTTCGCCTCTGCTCCCGAAACAGCCTGTACTGCTGTTTCAACCAACTCTGCTGCTGTGCCTACATCTCTTGGATAACTGGCCATACCCCATTTAAGCTGCCAACTAAGAGGCAACCCTTTTTGCTCCGCTTGTTTCTTAAGGTTGGAGGAAAACCGCCCCAACAAAGCCGGAGCAAATTTAGGATCAAGCTCCGCCAGAAGCAAAAATATTCCCCGGGAGGAATCCAGAATTTCCACCGTATCACTCTTCAGCCTCACTGTGCTCTGTCCTGTTTCCACAGCTAGCTTGAGCATGTCAACCACCACGTTTTCGTCCCCGGTTTCGGAACTTGATTTTCCTATTTTAGGGACCAGTCGGAAAATGACAAGGCTCAGTGGCGAGCCAACTATTTTTACCTTCTCCAACCTGGCGGACACCGTCTGAACTAAATAATTCTTGCGTGATAGCTTCGGCAACAGTACCCGAAAAGTGCTTCCCTCATCTGGCTCACTCTCAACCCAGACCGCGCCACCATGAGCCTCAACTAGTGTTTTGACGATAGCCAGGCCCAGCCCTCTTCCTCGAACCTGCTGATCCGCTGAGGGTCCTTGGCCTTGGTGAAACTTGGCAAATATCGACTTTACGTGCTCAAGGGGAATTCCTTCACCATCATCGGTGACGGTGAGGAGAATCGATTCGCTATCCAGAGGTCTCTTGAACTTAATTTCACCGTCTTTGGGTAATATTTCGGACAGTTTTGTCTTGGGTACTGCCTCCAGACCCACATAAATATTTCCCCTCTCAGGGGTGAACTTGATTGCGTTGTGGACCAGATTATAGACCACTTGCCTCAAACGATCACCATCCGCGAGGAGCTTTGGACATTCTTCCTGGAGGTGCTTCCGCAGTTTGATCCCTTTTTCCTCGGCCAAACCTTCGAGGCTAGCCAGGGCCCTTCTCACCGGCTCCAACACGTCCAACTCTTGCAGATGAAGATCGAAGGTTCGGATCTCCATTTGACTGAGATCGAGAACCGCTGTCACCACATTGTTAAGGCGTTCCACATTTCGACTGGCCAATTGTAAGAACTTCTGTTGCTTATGGCTCAAGTCGCCAAGACGCTGGCCACTCAGAAGATCCAGGGCGTTTTTGATGGCAGTAATGGGGGTGAGCAATTCATGACTAGCAAATGATAGGTTCTCAGAAATGATCTGCTCTCTTTGTTGCGCTTCTCTCAAGTCTTTGAAGCACAGAACAGTGCCAGCGAAACTGGATGATCCAGAGAAAACTGCACTGCCATTAACGAGATATGGCACCCCCCAAATAGTGGCTTCCTGCTGCCAGCAAAGCGGCGATAGATGGGACTTCTTTGTCTGCTCAGACGGTTCTGTATCAGATGCATCAATGAACTCATGTTCAGCAGAATTTTTCGGGGTGATTGACAGTGGGTCAAAGCCAAGGAGCTCAGTCAACTCAGTGAAATTTGGATTCGGATCATCCCGCCGGGCACAACGCAGGATCTCTCGCCCTACCTTGTTGATGTAGCCGATGGTCTTGTCGCTTTTCACAAAGACGATGCCTTCAACCGCAGCCTCTAGGATCGATTCCAACAAGGCAGCGTCTGCTTGCTGTGTAGTGGGTCCAGCAGCTTTCACAGCATGTTCCCTATAGTGGAATGACAGGTAACCAAACCCTACTCGGTATCACTTACCGAGAGTTTCCCGCTCCCGGATACGTTGAACTGCTTCAAACGCCACTTCAGCCACCTGTGGATTGACATCGTTGAGCAACACTTCCAAGCGGTCCATTACGCTGGCATCGCCAATGAGCCCGAGCAAATAGGCACTATCCCCTCGCTGGTTGTCGTCTTCATGCTCTAGGAGATCCAGAATGTAGGGATACGCGCACCGCACCAAATCAGGGCTGCGCTCAGCCACCCCCTCCAGAACAACCATCATGCCCATTCGCACCGACCAATCAGAATCAGCCAACAATTCCAATGATCCGGAATAGAGATCACCGTCTGCAACCATCATACCAGCAAGCCTTTCAGCGTCTCCTTCTTTGATAATCTTTTTAAAACTGTCCGGGTGAAATGATG
>JBFFBS010000362.1:0-2587 GCA_041560295.1 Syntrophobacteria bacterium
GGCGCAGGTAGTCATCATCGAGATCTTCAACATGTATTGACCGTTCTGCCAAAAAGAAGCGTTCCGGGTGAACGAATTATATCGCGCCATCCAGTCCAATAAAGACCTCAAAAACAAAATTAAATTAATCGGTATTGGCTCTGGAAACAGTGATTTTGAAGTGAATTTTTTCCGGAAGAAATATGAAGTTCCTTTCCCCCTCTTTTCCGACGAGGACTACTCAATCCACAAGGCATTGGGTGAAGTGAGAACTCCATATTTCATTGGTGTCAAAGTAAAAAAAGATGGAAGCAGTGAAGTCTTCTATTCCAAACTGGGTGGCTTCAAAAATGCGGACAAGTTCCTGAAATCGATGGTAAAGTCGTCCGGACTCTAAGGGGGAGGAAAAATCACGACGAGAAAAAACATATAGGGAGCAGAAAAGAATCCAGTAGACAGTAGTTATGGTTCAGGGTTCAGGGTTCAGGGTACAGGGTTCAGGGTACAATGCATCACGCCTTTCCTATTTTTCTTCCCTGACACCTGATCCGCCTCCGGCGGAACACCCGAAACCTCTCATTCATCAATCTTCAATCTAAAATCTGCAATCGCCAGAGTTTCAGCGATGGCCTCATATTCCCCAAAGTCTGGGAGCTTTACGCTGGTAACCTTCTTCTTCGGCTAACAGGTCAAGGTGGGTGGTTACCACATCATCTACTGCCAGGCCCCTTGGATCTGCGCTTTCACGTGTATCTACTACTTTAATATAGCCCTTGCACTGTTCGCAAACGTACACCCTGTAGAGGTCTTCGCCCTCACCATAGAAGTAGCGAATATCCTCCTGTTTCTCTGTACTGCAAAAAGGACACTTTAGCCGGGGTAACTGCCAGAAGTGCCCGCAGAAAGAACAGAGTGCCTCCCTTTTTCCTTCCTCGCCCACCAGGGCAGCAATTGCCGGTAGTCCTCCGCATATGGGACAGTACGACTGTTGCCAGTTCTCTTCAGCAAAACCTTTGGCGACAACTGCGGCAGTCGCCAGCAGTGAAGGCTGTAAACTCAGTTTAGCCAGGGCTTGAAGGACAGGTTGTGGGACTCCCACATCTTTGGCGTATTCCTCCATGGCCTCTGCATTATGGTCTAGCACTGCTTTGCTCAACCCGGTCATATCAAACTTACCAGAGTCCATCGCTTCTAAGAGGGTTTTCCCGGCCGAGGCAAGAACAGGATTCTCATCCGATGAGAGATGGCAGAGGTTACGAAAAAGCCGCTCCAAGGAATCTCTATCCACCGAAAAATCCTCTGAGTCCATTAAGGGAAAGCCTTCATCTATCTTTAAATTGATCCGATCTTCCGCCAGGTCAATCTCCGGCATTGGCGTTTCTTGCTGCGCTTCTTGCTGGGCGCTCAACACCTTCCCGTAAAAATCTAGGATTTCCTCGAGCTCCGTTCTCTCTTTCCTGCATTGCTCCAGCCGATTTTTCATGCGCTGATAGAAATCATCCATTTCTGCAAACATAAGGTTTTGCCTCTCCGCTTTCTTCTATTCCATCTTCACTCCAATATTTTCTGCTGGCAACAGTGTCTCATACTACCAGATAGTATGAACAGTTACCAGGTTTCAGGTGTCAGGAAAGACATAGAAGCTGAAACCTGAACACTGAATTCCTCGCAAAAAAAAGGGAGGGACTATGTCCCTCCCTAGGGTTAGCGCGACGTCATCTTGATCGCGAGGTACCCACCCTCACTACAGTTTGGTAACGCTCGTAATGAGCCCAGTGGCTGGCCGGAAGAGTTTGCGCAACGCCAGCTTGCGACTGATGCCAACATGGTTTTGCGCCACCGAAAATTTGTGGTAGATCGACGGATCGTCTACCACCAGGAAGATGACGCGAATAGAATCAGCATCGAGAAGCTGGGCCTTTTTGTAACCCTTGTTCTTGAGCGCAGCCACTCTCTGGTTCGCCATGGCCAACATGTCACCCCTGTTACCAAAGTTCATGGTCCCAGTCGGGCAGGCCTTGACACATGCAGGAAGAAGGCCATTCCCCACTCGGTCGAAACACATGGTGCATTTGGATACCAGGCCAGTGCCTGGATCCTGCCGGGGTATATTGTATGGACATGACTCCCGGACCTCCTCAAAGGCCGAGGAACTCAACATTCGGGTTTTGCCCGTATAAACAACGGCACCCGTGGACTCATCCTGGATGACGGCCCCGTCAACGAAACCTTCCATGGTGTCTTTACACGGGGGTTCGAGACAGTGCCGGCACTGATCCGGGAAAAAGTACCACTTGACCTTGCCCCCGGAAACCACCTCTCGGAATCGTACCAACTTAAAGGTACTGAAGGAGAGATCTGCTGGGTTCTGGAAGCTCCCCCAATTACGGGTCTTGGTGGCCGGCAGCTTGTTCCACTGTTTGCAGGCCACCTGGCAGCCTCGGCAAGCCGTACACTTGGTAGTGTCTATGAAAAACGATTTGTCAGCCATACAGGTCTCACCTCCTTTTAGGCCTTTCTAACGTTCACCATGAAGGCTTTGGTTTCCGGGATCTTGGTATTGGGATCACCGATGGAAGGAGTGAGCAGGTTGGAACTGTCACCGCCA
>JBFFBS010000363.1:0-2579 GCA_041560295.1 Syntrophobacteria bacterium
GCCCTCACTGAGTACCTGAAAGCAATTGGCTACAGCTATGATAAGTTCCTAGAGGCCGGAGTTGATTTTTACTACGTGGAATCACTCTGCCAGTACCATGACCGTGCGTTTTTTGACGAGATCCTCCATGTCCATGCCCGGGTCGGAAAAATTGGTAATTCCAGTTTCACTTTTGAATTCTCCATCTTCGAGTCTACCTTCCAACGATTCATTGCCAATGGCCACATTGTTGCGGTGGCAGTGGATCCGTCAACCACCAAACCCATTCGGGCACCTGAAAGTCTCCGCCAAGCCGTGGCTCGCTTCGAGGAAACCGAGATCGGTTAACCTCGAGTCCCATCAAATCAGTCTCAGAAAAATGGTCAGAGACAGGTAATCGACCACTCCAAACCAGCTTGAACACCGATTATAGTTAAGTTTATCCGGGCTAGTGGTTTTTCCTATTGACAATCGACTTATCGGTCATAACTTACACGAAATTACATCAATCTAACGTTAACGCTTTGCAATCTACGGTCCCACAAACAACATCCAGCAAATGAACGGATGCACGTCAGGGGCTGAGTTAGGTGGCCGCAGAGAACCTCAGTGCATGACTGGGTTACCTATTGGTTTTCGTCAAAATTTGACTAGTGAATCGTTACAAAGAGAAGGAGGGAATTATGGATTTCAGCAACATTTTGCCCAGGCTCCAGGAACTTTTAGCTTTTTATGGACTTAATATTCTAGCAGCCATAGTAATTTACATTGTGGGTCGGTGGGTTGCAAGGGCTCTAAAGAGACTTGCAGTAAGAATGATGACAAAAGCCAACGTCGACGAAACCCTTATCTCTTTTGTCGGCAACCTGACTTACATTGCCCTGCTCGTATTTGTCATCATCGCGGCCCTGAATCAGCTTGGCATTCAAACCACCTCATTCATTGCCATCATCGGCGCCGCCGGTCTGGCTATTGGTTTGGCCTTGCAGGGCTCCCTGGCCAACTTTGCCGCTGGTGTTCTCATGATCATATTCCGCCCGTTCACAGTGGGTGACTACGTCGAGGCTGCCGGGGTTGCTGGCGTTGTTGAAAAGGTCCAAATTTTCACCACCCAACTCAAAACCCCGGATAATAAAACGATCATCATTCCCAACGCCAGTGTTACAGGAGGTACCATCACAAATTATTCGGCCAAAGATACTAGACGTGTGGATATGGTGATCGGCGTTGGCTACGGTGACGACCTCAAGAAAGTCAGAGGAATTCTGGAAGATATTCTTGGCAAAGACGATCGAATTCTTGATGATCCCGCACCTACCATCGGAGTCTTAGAGCTTGGAGACAACAGCGTCAACTTTGCGGTTCGGCCATGGGTGAAAAGGGACGACTACTGGGGTGTTTATTTTGATTTGACTGAGACAGTCAAGAGACGTTTTGACGAAGAGGGTATCTCTATTCCCTTCCCGCAGCGGGATGTGCATTTGTACGAGTACAAAGAAGCGGCAGTGCAATAGGAAATACAGTCCTCTCCAATCGCACGTTTACGAGAGCTTTGTTGTTTGCTGAAAAAACCTATGGTGAATCCTGTTTCACCGAAAACGTATAGTTCCCCTCCCCTGGCGGGAGGGGATTAAGGGGAGGGGGCTTTTAGCTCTTTGCTGTGAACGACTTTTAGTGACTATCAAGGCCAGAAATCAACTCACTCGAGGGTTTCCGAACAGCCTCTTAGAGGATATCACTATGTCCACATCCACACCAATCGACTCTGAGGAGTTGCTGGAAAAACTCAGCCAAGCAGTGGCCGACTGGGAAGATTCACCCTACTACCTGAAAGATGAAGAGCTTTTTGATCTTGAAAGATTCTTGCTGGATCACGACGCTAACGCGTTTAAAGCAGAACTCGAGAAGACGTACGGTCAGCCGTTGAATGAAAAATTCTGGTCATCTTCCCTTGCCTATCAGCGGCTGAAACGTGCCCGTGAGGTTGTTAAGGATCAAGACGACCTTCAGGAGAAGAAACGAAAGGATTATGCTCGGGCAGTAGAGGAAGGCCAAAAGGAATGGAAGCAATGGCTGAAGGAAATCAGAAGCAGCCAGCTTCGGTCCCACCTGAAAGTAATCCCAGGCGGCAAGAAAAATGATTAACCGCAGAGATCGCTGAGAGCGCAGAGAATTAAAATTATGATATCATAAGTCTGTATACTCTCTGCGGCCTCTGCGGTGAACAAAAAAACGGCAGGCTGAGGTGACCTACTGTCACCTCAATAACCTGCCGCTGAATTAAGCAATTGCTATTCGATGGGAGTAGGCGCACAAAGGTGCCCTTCCTCCATAGCTACCCTGCCGCAACCGGAGCAGGAATACTTCATAGCTGCCAGCTTATCTTTACACATGTGCTTCGGCTCCGTCTCAGGAGTGCCGCAAAAGTTGCACTTGGCCGCATCTCCACAGGGGTTACACAGATGTCCAGGGGCGTCGGCAACCGCCCCGCAGTTCTTACAAGTATAAGCCATATCTGGCCTCCTTTCACAGGTTACAGAGCAATTCTTATATAATTATTACACCGCAACAATCTTCCTTATCCGATAAGTACGAAAGCA
>JBFFBS010000364.1:0-2547 GCA_041560295.1 Syntrophobacteria bacterium
CATAGCGAAAAAAAGAGTGAACGGTAAATGGTAAATGGTGAACAGTAGCGAAGCCAGCGCATTATCGGTTTACCGTTCACCGTTTACTGTTTACCTCACGCTTTGCGCTCTGCACTTAGCGCTTTGCGTCAAGGGGGCAGTCCGAAGCCGGGTCCTCTGGGTCCGGATTTTTTACTTTACTCTCCTATTCTATTTCTCTGTTAATGAGATACTTGGCAACCACCGATTCGAGAGAGACCGGTGCAGGCAAACCTTGAGACAACAAGCGCAGTGCATCCATATCAGACTTCCAAGCAAGATCGCCAGGTGCTATAAGACAAATGCTGTCTGGCTCGTACGTTGTATACAGTTTGCCTTCCTTGAAATAGTAATGATCCTTGCTTACCTCAGTAGGATAGGCACGCATCAACGGCGGGATATCATTGGGCTTGAACCAGAGCTTGATTTCCCGTTCTGCCTCACTACTTGTGGCGGAGGCGTGGATGAGATTGTCCATGCGCTCCCCAATCACATCTCCCGAAGCATCTTTGATGGGAACCACTGTCCCCAGGGCGCGAACACATCCTGGGCACTCCTCTCGGGCAATGTGAGGATTTGTCTGGCCAGCAATGTCTCGTATTTTTTGAATTGCTCCTGGACCGTGATAGACTATGGCGATGACTCTTCTTTTCCAGGCTTCCTCTGCATAATGGATATTGCCCATGAGGTAGTCTATAAGCGAAGGGAAAAATATTTTCCCTCGATGTTCTGCATAATGTTCCTCGGCAAGAAGCTTACTGACACAAACGATCTTGGCTCCAGCGTAGCGCAGACCAGTGTGGAATTGGGAGAGTTGAGAAAGCACATATCCGGTCAATGAATTCTTCAGTGCATCCGGTTTAATGAGCACGAGCGTTTGTTCAAGTTCTTTCTTGTCCATACAAAAACTCCTCTCTCATCACCATCTTCTCTTACCTATTGAGCTATCGGGCAAAAACAGAGAAATAGATAAAATAGCCTTCAGCGACAAACCATGCACAACTTATACCTCAAGGAAAAGGTTCGTCAACCCATTTTGATATCAAAGGGCTACACTTGTGTACCGAAGTGTAGTGGTAGATACCGATAAATCCAACAACGCTTCACCCAAACGGTTTTGATCATCTTCGCTCCTCTTTGCAACTCCTTGTAGTTCATGCATTTTTTTATTGGCAGTTTGCCAGCACCTTCTATTGTTTCCTCCCGGCACAACTGTTGCTGAAAGATCTGATTAGCCCGGAGATTTCATGAATTGCTGTCGCGAGACCATAAAGATGGGCGTGCCACCTGGCAACCGCAGGGTGTTGGATTCCGTACTTGAACAGTGCGTCGCAGGGGCCGACACTCGAGGACGCCAGGAAGGACGGCCATATTATTCGCGCTCGCTGCGCTCCGCTCAGTCCCGCAAGCGGGTTCCCAGTTTCGTGGTCGCAGCAAGTAATTGAAGCTCCCTGCAGCAAGCTGCAGGGAATCTTCGAAATGTAAGGTACTTATACCATTCTATTGTAGTTCGCTCGCTCCTCCCGTCCGCCTCAGGCGGACTGCGGGGATGCGCTCGCTGGACCATTTTCATGAAATCTTCGGGCTACTAGGAGGTGTAACCATGGCGCGCACGGACGGCCCTCTCCCCAGTTCTCACCCTGCAACCTCATCAGTAAAAGCCCCAGAAGTGCTTATCGTCGAAGACGAAAAGCTTCTACGATTGATGATAGCCAAATTGCTTCAAGTTTCGGGCTACAGAGTCCTTATGTGTGGAGATAGTCTCCAGGCCCTGGAGCTGGTGGAGAAAAAATCCTTTGACCTGGTGATTACTGATCTTATGATGGCGGGGGCCACGGGCATGGATGTGCTCAGGGCTACTCGGCAGTGCCAACCGCGGGCAAAGGTGATCATTATTACCGGTACGCCCTCCTCACAAACACTTCTAGAGGCCAAACGGGAGGGAGCCTACGCTTACCTGCGCAAGCCTTTTCAATTGAAGCAGTTCTTATCCATTCTGAAGGACGCCATTGAACACACTCGAATGTGGGACGGTTGCCAGTACCAGGGAAGAGAGGGAAGTTGTAGCTCACTTCATTCGCGGCATAGAGCATAGGGAGGTAATCAAATTGCGAATTGCGGATTGCGAATTTGGGATTTTAGAATCTCACCTCCCACATCTCAAATCTAGATTCTGCCTCTTGCCTCCAACCTCGAGGCCCGCAGGGCCGCTCCTCCAACCTCCAACTCTCAGTCCGATCCGTAGGTACAAAGTTCGACTATGGGACATTCATGACATTTTGGCCCTATCGGCCTACAAATATTCTGACCGTGTTTCACCATCAGTTCGTTGTAGTGCATGATGTAGTCTTCGGGCAGCACTTTCCAGAGTTCCTTCTCACTTTCCTCAGGAGTTTGGGTCTGAATCAGGCCGATTCGATTTGATACTCTGTGGACGTGAGTGTCCACCGGCAGTGCCCTTTTCCTGAAGCCATAGACCATGACACAGGCCGCCGTCTTTCTGCCCACACCCGGCAACTGCATGAGTTC
>JBFFBS010000365.1:0-2528 GCA_041560295.1 Syntrophobacteria bacterium
GAGCTTTCCACCTATTCCTTCACAAAATATTGAGAATATTGAATAAAATGGATTTATATGGGGCTGGCACGGTTGTTGCGGAAGAGAACAGTACCTGAGCTTGTTGGTATTTTCTGTTTTAAATATATGGGCGGTTATCAATAGACAAAAAAACGGAGGTTGTGAATGAAAAAGACAGTATTGGTAATGATCGTGTTGTCCCTCGCCCTTGGTGTCCCAGGCATCGCCAAAAGCAATTCTGCCGAGTATGATATTTGGCAGATTGGGTTTCCTCATGGTGATATGAACCCTATTGCTGGAAGTGCAGAATATCCTGCAAATGGTAAGATTTATACCTCGCCACAATTTATATACGATGTAGGCAGCGACCTGGATCCCATCAATGCTCCTGAGTTTCCAGGCTACATTGCGCCGAAAAACGTGTGCGACATAGCCCCAGGGCGGCCCTGCACTGACACGGCGGTTCAGATTGATATCAACTTCACACTCGATTGCGACTACGCGGACGGAGAACTGACACTAATCTATGACCGCTATGGCTCGGAGGCTGACATCATTTTCTTGGATGACACTGCGATTGCGACAGTTAGTGCGACTGAAGGCGGTTTTAAACAATTCCAGATTTCTTTAGGATCAGTATTAGAGGGGCCGCACAGGATCACAATTGCGTATTTAGGCTCTGGTTCAGACAATGGGCATTATATCGATTATCTAAAGTTAGTTTCCACAAAGAGATGTCTTGTCCCCGTTGAGGTTGACGTCAAGCCCGGCTCCTGCCCCAATCCCCTCAACCTGAAGAGCAAGGGTGTGCTGCCGGTTGCCTTGCTGGGAACCGAAGACTTCGATGTGAGAGACGTTGATCCTCTCACTCTGAGGTTGGAGGGCGTAATTCCGGTCAGGTCTGCCTTTGAAGACGTGGCAACGGCGTTAGCGCCGCAAGAAGAAAAAGAAGAGTGCTACCTGGACTGCAACGACTTGGGTCCAGATGAGTTCGAGGACCTGACCCTCAAGTTCTACAGGCAGGACATTATCACCGCTCTCGGTGAGGTGGAAGATGGGCAGTGCCGTACTCTAACTCTGACTGGCGAACTATACGACGGGACTCCCATAGAGGGTGAAGACGTAATACTCATTCTAGGCAAGCCCAACGTCGAGGCCAAGCAGGAAAAGAAGGAGAAGAAGTAAACCTTTCGAAAGTGATTTCCTTCATCAAGGCAGGGTCAGTAATGGCCCTGCCTTTCTTTTTAAACCTCCCTTAACGATTTGACAAAATGGCTAATCTACGATTTAAGTAATGCTCTAATTTTCTAATTCTCTAATTTTCTAATTTCCCAATTAACTAATTGACTAGTTCGGGAGGTAAAGCCATGAAGAATACCGGACGAGAAAGAAAGTTCCGATATATTTACCTGCTCCTGACCCTGATTTTTGCACTGAGCCTTGTCAGTTGTGCCGGTTCTAAAACCTATTGGCTCAATCTCCGAGCTGACTCTCCTGTCCAGAAGACTCCAACAACCACATTGACCGTAGGAGTTATTCTATTTCAAGATAACCGGCCGCCTTCGGCCAGAATAGGGCAGCGCGTTCTCTCCAATGGCAAAGAGGAGCCGATTCGGCTAAAATCTTCCTACCCCACTCAAGATATCACCTCCATCTTCCTCAAGCTCTTGAAGGCGCGGAACATACGGACAGTTGCACTCACCGACTGGGAGCCTACTCCCGGAAACCTCAAAGACCTTCCTGAAGAGGTGGATATCGCCATAGCAGGCTACGTTGATGTTCTGGAGGTGAAAGCCAGCTCCTACACCTTTAAAACAGAAATACGCTACCTGGTGAAACTTTCGGCAAAAGTGGGGTTTAAAGCGCAAGGAAAGGTCTTGTCCAAGACGGTTGAGGATCGTCCTGAGGAGAGTGTCATGCGCTTTCAGCGCGAGGAAGTGGAGAAAACCCTCAATGAGGCCCTGACTTCTGCTCTTGGACGATTGATTGATGCAGCAATCAGAAGTGAGCATGGGGCATAGAGCATGGAGCATAGAGTAGATTGAAGATTTTTGATTGCAGATTGTAGATTGGGAATGTGAGATGTGGGATGTGAGATTAAGGGATTAAGGAATTGAGGGATTCAGGGATTTGAGATATTAAGTTCTCTATAACGAGTTACTGCTTACTGCTCACTGCTTTCTGTTTAACGATAACTGTTGACTACTGGATTCTGACTTCTGACTCCTTCTTTTTTGTGCCTAGTGCCTAGTTTGTAGTTCCTAGTTGTCCTCTGTCCTCTGACGTCTGATCTCTGGTTTTTTTCGCTATGCGCTATGCGCTCTGCGCTTTGCGTCAATCAATCCCAAATCCGCAATCCCAAATCCGCAATCTTTTTAGTCACCGGCGCCATCTCTCTCCACATTTGCACAAGGCAATAGGCGAGGATGATGCCGAGATACCCATGAAATGCGTCCATAAAATCAGGTACTCGGCTTGGCATGAAAAACTGTACAATTTCTGTTAATGTTGGAACCACGAGTACCAGA
>JBFFBS010000366.1:0-2494 GCA_041560295.1 Syntrophobacteria bacterium
GTTTCGTGGGCCCCCCTGGGGTGGGTAAAACCTCGCTCTCCAAATCAATTGCTCGCGCTCTAGGGCGAAACTTCATTCGTCTTTCACTGGGCGGTGTGCGGGATGAGGCCGAAATCCGCGGTCATCGACGAACGTATATCGTAGCACTGCCAGGAAAAATTATCCAGAGTCTTCGCAAGGCCAAATCCAACAACCCTGTCTTCTGCCTGGACGAGGTTGACAAAATGAGCATGGATTTCCGCGGGGATCCATCTGCGGCATTGCTCGAAGTACTCGACCCTGAGCAGAACTTCGCTTTCAACGATCACTACCTGGACGTTGACTACGACCTGTCCGAGGTTATGTTTATTACCACTGCTAATACGCTGTTCACCATTCCGCCGGCGCTCCAGGATCGCATGGAGATCATTCGGTTGCCTGGATACACCGAATTTGACAAACTCAACATTGCCAAACAGTTTCTCGTCACCAAACAGAGCGACGCCAATGGACTGAAACCAAAGAACATTCACTTCTCGGACGGCGCCATCTATGAGATTATCCGCCGCTATACCAAAGAGGCAGGAGTTCGTAATCTCGAGCGGGAGATCGCTTCCGTCTGTCGCAAAGTAGCCAAAGAGGTGGTCAAAAAAGGCCCTGAGACCAAGGTCAAGATAACCGAGAGAAGTATCGCCAAGTATCTTGGGGTACCCAAATACCATTACGGCCGAGCCGAAGAGAAAGATGAAATTGGCCTTGCTGTTGGTCTGGCCTGGACCGAAGTTGGTGGAGAACTGCTAGGTATTGAGACAGCCATTATGCCCGGTAAAGGCGGCCTTACTATCACCGGCAAGCTAGGCGAGGTCATGCAAGAGTCAGCCCAGGCTGCCCTGACTTACGTGCGTTCCCGAGCTGCAGCTCTAGAGCTCGACCCGAACTTTTACAAAAAACTTGATATCCACGTGCACGTGCCCGAAGGTGCCATTCCCAAAGATGGTCCCTCCGCTGGCATCACCATGGCCACGGCCATCGCCTCTGCCTTGCTTAAAGTACCCGTCCGCCGAGATCTTGCCATGACCGGTGAGATAACGTTGCGAGGACGAGTACTACCAATAGGAGGGTTGAAGGAGAAGGTCCTTGCAGCACACCGGGGACTTATTACAAACGTGTTGATTCCCAAGGAAAATGCCAAAGATATTAAAGAGATTCCTGGCAAGATTTTGAAAGATCTTGAACTTATATTGGTGGAGCACATGGACGAGGTGCTCAAACAAGCTTTGGTGGTGGATGATCCTGACAAACTTTTCAGCAGACTTACAGAAGAAGCTGAAGAGGTTTTAGTTCCTCCTGAAACTCCCGAAGCTTCTGAGGAGATTGTGGCCCACTGATCAACAAGGGGTCTGACAAGAGTGCAGACGAGACAATCATGCGTCCAGCCGCAATACGGTTGGACGTTTTTCATTGGTTATGGTCAGTCATTAAAATTCCCTTGACAGGAAGCAGATGAATTGTTAAGGCCAAAAGTACATACGGGCGGGTAGCTCAGTGGGGAGAGCATCGGCCTTACAAGCCGGGGGTCCGCAGTTCGAGCCTGCGTCCGCCCACCAGATAAAGCAAGGGTTTGGGAACATCCCAAACCCTTTTTCTCTTCTGCCCGCATGAAACAATGAACGTCTAGCCTCCCAGATCCTCAAGGTAAGACTCCAGCAATTTCAGGTTGACGGAGATTCGCTGTTTCAACCGATCACCTCCCGGTGAATCCATATCGGTCCTCGCCTCTATTGTCTCTTGAATGAATTCCAGTGCTGATCTCACCTCCGGCCACCTTTCTGCGCCAGGTGTCTCAATACTAGGATCCGGAACCTTTTCCTCCCGGGCGTTGGAGGCGAGTTCAATAATCAGAGTGTTCTTTGACACTCTTTTGCCACGCTTGACAGTTTGTTCTGCCGCTTTAAGAGTAAGCCAATCGTCCAAGTCTCTGGGTAACCGTAACAGCCATTTCTTCTCCATGCCTGCACTCCCTTGTTATGATATATTTGATACTAAATATATCATAATGAAGTAACTGTCAAGAAAAATTGAACTATTTGAGGGAGTGGTCGGTTCAATCATAGACTGGCAGTCGAAATCCGGTCTGTACTGGACGGGCTGGGTATTGCTGCAAAATACGAAAAGACTGTTGGATATGGTGAAAAGGAAGCAAGCCTTTGCTGTCAACAACCTAAGGATTCGTTGGATTTTCCTTTTTGATTCTTGCTTTTGACCCTCATAATTGAGGGATTGAAAATAACCATTCCCTCTTTTCTTGCCTTAAGACAAATGTTTATTGCCTTATTTCTTCCACTGCGCATTTGCGGTTGGAGATTTGAGCGGTAGATAATTTTTAAACCTCCTTGATCCGGCATTGATCTTGCTACCAGTACACTGCTGACACTACGAGATGTTTCCATTGGCAATCTTTCTGTTTATGGAAGAAAAGGAGGGGCACCGTGGCGGAAAAGATCATGGTTGTTGA
>JBFFBS010000367.1:0-2487 GCA_041560295.1 Syntrophobacteria bacterium
AGAAGATTTCGTAGAGGCAGTCACTGAGGAAGTGGCAGCAATTCTGGAAGAGACCGGAGGGCGGGCATTCATCCTCTTCACCAGCCATCGCAATCTCAGAGAGGTCTATTCCCGCCTGTCTGATCTGGAGCGATTCAAACTGCTGGTGCAGGGCGAACAGCCAAAGGCTACCCTGCTCAAACGTTTCCGAGAGGATACCTCTTCGGTGCTGCTCGGCACTGCCTCCTTTTGGCAGGGAGTGGATATGCCGGGAGAGACCTTGAGTTGTGTGATCATTGATAAACTGCCTTTCGCAGCTCCCAATGACCCACTGGTGGCGGCGCGTTTGGAAAAGATCGCTGAAGCTGGTGGGAACCCTTTCTGGGACTACCAGGTCCCCAGTGCAGTGCTCGCCCTCAGGCAAGGACTTGGGCGCTTGATCCGGAGGGCCAGCGACCAGGGAATCCTGGCAGTTCTGGACGGTCGGTTGTTCAAGAGATCCTACGGCAAGCTATTTCTGGAAAGCCTACCGGAAAGCACGATTACCCACCAGCGCGAGGATATAGGCAAGTTCCTTGGGGCAGGGGGAAGTTGGTAGGAAAAGCACCTGTTGGAGTATTGGAGTGGTGGAGTAGTGGAGCAATGGAAGTTAAAATCGGTAGGTAACCCTCAGGTAGACAACATTGACCTCGTAGTCTTCCGGAAGGGTGCCCATCAGATAAGCGCCATTCGAGGCACCACCGGAGTCCAGAGGAACGTTCGTAAATCCGTCCCTGTTATAATCGTCGTAGTCGAACTTTTCCCATACGTGTCCGAGGGTTACGGTCCAATGCTTCGAGGCTCTGTACCGCAATTTGCTATCAAGGATATGGAGTCGGGTCTCATCCACTGTGTCAAAGTCTTCTGTGTTCACAGCAGGGGTGAAAAACTCGAGCTTGCCGTCCACCTTGGAGAAGGAGTAGGAGATGTCAAGATCGAGTTTCTCGGGAATAAGAGCAGCCTGCACTCCTGCGCCCACGGTGTTGATTAGATCCTCGCTTCTAGAAAACCAGTCGGCGTCCACCAGAGGCGCGCTCGGCACTTCGCCGAAGTCTTTCTGCCGGTTTTTGTAGTACTCAAAGCTGTAAAATGTGTGGAAGTTTAAACGGTCGGAGGCGGCATAATCCGCTTCCAAAGTGAAGATGTAATGTTTGTCCTCCAGGAGCCCGTAGGGTGAGTCGTCGAAGTCGTCATTTCCATAGGTAAAAGATCCGCTT
Source organism: Syntrophobacteria bacterium (assembly GCA_041560295.1). Taxonomy (GTDB): domain Bacteria; phylum Desulfobacterota; class Syntrophobacteria; order BM002; family BM002; genus BM002. The sequence goes on from JBFFBS010000367.1 coordinate 1,236, forward strand.
ACAACGACAGGGTCCAAGGGATAAACAGTTGCATTGAATTGGACCCTATCCCTGGTCATGTCCGCCTGAGTGTATTTCCTCAAATCCGGCAGCTGTTGCAGATCTTCGCCGCCCTCGAGATACACATCAAAATCATAATCGGATATGTCCCTTTGAGTTCTCTGGTAAGAGACGCGGAAATCCGCCCAGGTGAAAAAACTGCTATCAATCGCACCGCTGAATATCTGATCTTCCTGTTTATCCACCTCACTGTTCGTTCTCGTGGTCTGCTCGTAGGTGTAACCCAGGGTGAGCGTGGTTTTTTCGAATAAATCAAAGCCCAGATCCGCGGTTGCGGTGGATTTATCGTAGCTTTTGGGGAGATTTTTTATGCTGGTGGCCCCCGGAGCGTCGGGGGTGGTAAAGAAATCATCGGCATCCACGAAACCTGGAAAATCGATTTGCTTTGAGTTGTTGTCGTAGTCGAAGTAGCGGAACTTTCCTTTGGCCCGCATGAATTGAAGAGGCCTAGAAGTCAGTAAGACTTGATATATGGATGTCCTCACCTCCGCATCAGTCTTCTTTTCGGGGAGACTGTTGGGATCTGAAGCATCGTCACCTGTTGGGGTGGTGAGCGCGGTATTGGTGGTGTAAGGCACCAGATCATCGTCCTGGATCATCCAGCCCCAGGCGCCGTTAGCGGATATCCGTGTCTTCAAGGGCAGGTTCATGTAGGAACCCGCAAGAGAAATGTTGTGGTAGTGGTTGTCGGGAGCAAGATCTATACGACCTTTTGAAGGCTGTCCCACAGCGTCAGTAGCCCTAAAGGGGTTATCCCAGGTCAGAGTATCGGTATTGTTTTCGAACAGGGAAAAATAATAGCTCAAATTAAAATAGAATGGTTTTTTGGCGTACTCGCCAATGAACTTCACCTCGGTGGTGTCATAATCTATGGGCTCGGTGATCTCCACGGCATCATCGAGGCCGAATGAACCAAAAAACGGCCTGGTGCCGTCTTTGTGTTCCCTGCCAAGCTCGACCCTAAAGTTCAGTGGGTCATAGGCCGAAACCTCAGCACTCAGCTCTACTTTCTTTCTCTCGAGCTCAATATCCACCGATTTTGCGTTGGCTGAGAGTGCGTTTAACCGATTCGCCCGGTCGGCAAAAGGGACATCTTGTGCGGGGCCTCTCAAGCTCAGATTGTCGCTGCCGTTTCCGGAATAAATCGTCTCGGCATCGTCTGCGAACCGATGGGTAAGCTCATCATAGCTGG
>JBFFBS010000368.1:0-2471 GCA_041560295.1 Syntrophobacteria bacterium
AAAAAACCCCCTCCCCTGGTAAACCATTGCAGGAGAGGGGGATCAAAAACCATACCTCTCCCCGCGAACGGGGGAGAGGTATTGAGGTTATGGGTTTATGGTGGCTACTCGATGTAGTCCAGCGTATAGTCCAGCTTCATCTTGTCATCCGGCCACCAGTTCTTGCTCATCTTTTCTTCCCCGGGGGCGACGTCTTTGCCGTCAATCTTCTCAATATCCATCTCAAAGAACTTAAATGCCGTGACCTTGTATTTGGTGATCAAGCTAGACGGCAGCAAGACGACCCGGCCGGTCTCCTTGGCACACTCCCACTCAAACGCTTCATTGGGAGCTGCTTCTTCTTCACCGGTTATGCCGGAGTAGATTTTGAGCAGCTTGCCGGAAACCTTCATTCCCGGCTTCATGTCAAATTCCTCGAAAAGCGCATCGGGTATGTGCCACCAACAGGCTCTCATGTCGGCAGCCGCATAGGCTTTTACGAGCATGGGATCGAAGCCGCAGACTCCCACTCGACATTTTTCAGGCATATTAAACCTCCTTATTCACTTTGATCGGTTTCCACTTGCCGCAACTGATCGCGAAGATCCTCGATTTGGCTGTGACAATAATCCAGGAACTCTTTGGCCTCAAGATCGCTGAGGTATTCGGTCTCACGCAATCTGGTGAGATAGGGGTAAACTTGCTCCTGGATCTCTTCGGTGAATTCCAGCAGCACATGATCGTTATCCCCGTCAGTGGATGCCCAGCTGAGAAAACCGCTCTTCCAGTTGTGCATCATCTGCTTGAGGACATCGAGTTCCTGACGGACGTTATCTTCCATGCTAGCCTTTCTTTCTCTCCTCAAAGGCATAGCACTTCTTGACCACGTTAAAATCCGCTACGCACCAGTAATGGGGCCAGTGGATCTTCGTGCACCAACCGATGATGTCTGCGGGCGGAAACTTGGAGTCTTTGAGAACAGGCTTCAAGCCCCGGCAGTTCCAGCATATGTGGTCACTTTGTTTTTCCGGCACCAATACGGTATCCAGAAACTCTTCAGGTGTTAATTCTGCCATGTGACACTCCTTTCTCGCTTAGAAGTCCCTCACTTCGCCTTTTGCGAGCTTCTCCTGATACTCTTCCCAGACCTCAGGCGACAGTTTCTGGATATCCCAGTTGAAGCCAAAGCTCCCGGCCAAACCTGCAGAAGGCGGTTGAGGACGCCAGCCGCGCACCGGCCGGCCCCGAACGCTGAACTTGACCATGTCGGCAACGCCGGTCAACCAAGACCTTGGCTTGCACTGGTAAGGCCTAGTCCTGCCCTCGATCCCGTCTCTGTAATTGGAATAGCCGTCAAAGGGCTTGTCCGCATAAAGCGGGCTGGTGTCGGGTTCCTCGCCGGGTCTTTCCTCCGGACCCATGTACATGAAGCCCTGGATCATGTGGATGTAGTACACCGTCTTGCACTCGGCACAGTTGATCGTCCCTTCCCAGTTCCAGAAACAATAGGGGTCCAGGTAGTTGATAGTGTCACAGTCTTTGCCATCAACCTCTTTCTTGCACCAGATTATATCACACACAGTGATCCCTCCTTTTATATCCAGGCCTTGTCATACCACTCTTGGATTTGCGTGAGCGGTACGCCGAGCATGTCACGGTAGATCTTCTTGTTATCAGCACCAACCGGGCGCCAATGCCAGTTGACCCTGCGCGGGGTTTTTTCCATAAGTCCGCAGCTGTAGCCGCTTTGGAGCAGCATATCTCCGAAAAGCGGATCGTCCAGCCACCGTACCGTGCCTCTCTCCCGGTAGTGCGGACTCTCGTAAACCTCGCGGTCATTCCGAACAGGTTCAGCCAAAATGCCTGCATCCTGCAGGGTCTTGGCAACTTCGGACCTGGACTTGTCTGCAGCCCAGTTTTCCAGGGCGGCATAGATCTCCACCTGAGCCTCGCCTTCGACCCGGTCCTTGTGGGCCTTGTATTTGTCCATAAGGTCCTTGTTTCCGGTTATGGCGCAGAGCTCTGCGAAGTCCTGATCCTGGAAGGCACTGACCATGACATAGCGCGCACAGAACTGGTCCTGCGGGTTGTCGGCATCCGGAAAATCGGACTTGCCGCACAGGATGATGCCGTGCACAGCCAGTTGGGTGTCCCAGTTGCCCCAGCGCTGGCGGACGATACCGAACTTGCCATACATGGGCAAAGTATGTCCCAGCATCCGGGTCGGCACCTGTACCTGGGAGAATTCGATCATAGTGCCCAGACCGGTCTTTCTCCGATGGTGGATGGCCGCCAGGATTGAAGAGGTGATCATGTTGCCGGATTGCCAGTCAATGACCCAGTTGGTGCACTTGGTGGCGTGACCGCCCATGAACTCGTGCATACCGGTTATGGAGGCGAGTCCGGCGTGGGCCTGGCCCAGAATGTCGTAGGAACCGCCGAAGATCTTGGGACCGTAACCGAAACCGCCGCCCCAGACATAGATGAACCGG
>JBFFBS010000369.1:0-2457 GCA_041560295.1 Syntrophobacteria bacterium
ATCCTTCATGGTCTGGATGCCCTCCTCGTCTTTTTCAACCTCGCCTGGATCCATGCCATAGCCGAAGTTCCAATACGTCGAGCCCGGAACAATCATCTGACCAATGAGAAAGAAGTAATTCACCGCTGAGAAGGCTGGAACCGCGCCTCCCCGTCGGGCGGCGATTACAGCCGCTCCCGCTTTCCGTTTGAAAAGATCGCCGTTGACCCTGCTCACCAGGCCGGCCCGGTCGATGAGGGCTTTGGCCTCGGTGGAAATATTGCTGAAATAGGTGGGAGAACCAATAATGATCCCATCCGCCTCGATCATCTTGGCGAGACAGTCGTTGAGAATGTCACCTTCTTTACCGGCGTGACACCTGGAGTCTTTATTCTCCACACAGAGATAACAGGCGATACAGCCTCTGATCTTTTTCTTGCCAACCTGCACCAACTCCGTAGAAATTCCATCATTCTCCAGTTCTTCGAGCACCACATTGATCATCGTTTGCGTATTTCCCTTTTTCCTCGGACTGCAGTTAAAAGCCACAACTCGCATGTTCGCTACCTCCTTCGGATTAAATTCAAGCCACGTGGTACTTTTGATAAACAGTGCTGGTCTTCGTTGCACGAAGGGTTATTTTGAGCTTCCCATTACCCTCTTCACCGAGGGATAAAGGTCCAGATCGGTGTGGGGTAGAAAAAGAGCGGCGACGAACTCATCGTAAAACTTTGGATCAACCGAGAGTTCGAAATAGGTCATCTGCCGCGCCAGAGTGTTGGCGCGCTGTAGAGCGTGCCTGGAAAGTAAGGCCATTCGTGAGCCTGTGAGGGAGCTGTTGCCGATAAACTGAACTCGCTCAGGTGGAACATCTGGAAGGAGGCCGATGAAGATGGCCTTTTCCACATCCAGAAAGTTGCCGAAGCCCCCAGCCACAAATATGCGTTCCAGATCATGGAATGACATGCCAACGCTACTGAGCAACAGACGCATTGCTGCCAGAATAGCGCCCTTGGATTTTATCAAATTGCTGATATCGCTTTCGGTGACTGCTACAGTTTTTCCGGTTTCCGTCTCGTCACCACTGGCGAGGACGAACTCCATGACGTCCTCATTTTTACGGACTCGTGGATGGGACGAATCTGGTGGAAATTTGCCATTGGGATCGATGATCCTATTTCGGTACAGTTCGGCAATAATGTCAATCAGTCCAGAACCGCAGATGCCTCTGACTTTGGCCCCACCAATGGTCTCATAATGTACTTGGTCTTCCTCTAGGCGGACTTTTTGGATCGCCCCTTTAGTGGCCCGCATACCGCATTTGGTGCCGCTGCCTTCGAAAGCCGGCCCCGCAGAGGCAGAACAGCAGGCCAGCCATTCATCGTTGCCTATTACAATTTCGCCATTGGTGCCGATATCTATAAGAGCCGAAACCTGTGGGCTGTTGCTGATGCCGGAGGCCAACACCCCGGCGGTGATATCTCCCCCCACATAAGAACTAACCCCGGGCATGCAGCTCACCACCGCTTTGGGGTGTAGATGGAGATCGAGTTCGGCAGCAGAGGCGGAGGGCAAAAAGTTGGCGGTGGGGATATAAGGTTCCAAGCGAATGGTGCAGGGCTCGAGACCCATGAAAAGATGAGTCATGGTGGTGTTGCCGGCTACGGTCAAAGCAGTGACGTTGCTAGCCTCCACTGCGTGTTTTTCCAGAAGCGTGTCAATGAGCATATTAACAGAGTCGATGACTGCGTGATGAATTGGAGACAATCCGCCCCGACCGCAGGCAAATATCATCCGCGAGATAACATCCTCACCATACTTGGCCTGCTGATTGTGACTTGCCTCCACTCCCAGGGTGGCGCCACTGCGGAGATCCACCAACTGGGCAACAATGGTAGTGGTGCCGATATCACAGGCAATACCGTAGTTTTCTGCGCAGGTGTCCCCTGGTTCCAGCGACAAAACCTCTACACAATGTTCATCATGGGGATGCAAAGTTGCGGTAGCCTGCCACTTGTTTTCCCGCAGCAACTCAGCTAGTCCTCTGAGAGTGGACAGCGAAGCTTCCAGATATGGTGCCTGAACCTTCTTGCGAATTTCGCGGTAGACCCGGTCGAGATCAGAGATATTGTCAGTGAGGCTCGGCTCGGGCAGTGAGAGGTAGAGCTTTTTGGTTACGGGCAGGTAAAGCAGTGAAGGGATGTCGAGAGTGTCACTCACCTGAAGGTCCTGGGGTTGATCATAACAAACCATGCTCTCAGTAGTCAGTATTTGCTCTTCCTCCAAGCGTGCCTCAGGGGGCACCCAGATTTCCAGGTCGTCTCGAATCTCGGTCTGGCAGGCAAGCACAAAGCCAGTGTTTATCTCTTCGCGACTGAGAAATCTCATACTGTGGGTGGTGGGTTTGGCCTCACCACGGGTAATTTGGACTCTGCATTTTCCACATACCCCTTCGCCACCGCAGAGACTGTTCATATA
>JBFFBS010000370.1:0-2449 GCA_041560295.1 Syntrophobacteria bacterium
CGTGCCAGACCACGTTGTCGCCAATGTAAAGGCCTCCCAACAGCCGGTCAAGTTGACTGACCCCTGAGGCCACCCTCTGACTTTCTGCTGTGGATGAAGACATCTTTCTTACCTCTATAGTTTGGATTTTGAACCTAACCTCTTGGATTTATATGGCACCGTCAAGCTACGGGCATAGAGCATAGGGTAAGAAGCCAGAATCCAGAATAATGAATCAGGAAGCGAATCCCTCTTTTCTTCTGACACCTGAAACCTTACACCTTTCAAATACCGCTTACTGCTTACCTCGTCATGTTGCAAAATATCCTCCATAAATATTTTCCTTATGCAACATTTATTACATTTTTTGCTTGAAATTTGCAAATAAATTCTGTTATAGTGGCCGGACGCTGTCAAAGAAGACAGTTTTCCGTAGCGGCCTAAATTTCAAAGTGGAAATTCGTTCGGGTTGAGAGCGGCGCTTTCTGATACAGGTATTCTTTAGACGCCAGCCTGTGGGTTTACCTCTGATAGCTCTCTGATCCAGCGCCTCAACTCAATTCAGGGCCAGAACGGTGAAAGCGGACCGAAGAAGTTCCCACCTGAACCTGATCCCAGCACAGTTAAGAAAAGTGGGCGAAGCCTCATGGACAATGCGGTCCTGGCTGCTCGTTCAGAGTTGATTGAATAATCAACTCAAATTCGAAATCCGAAGCACGAAGCACGAAACAAATACGAAATTCAAATTTTCCAATGTTCAAAACAATAATGATTGAGATACAAAATCTAGGTTTTGGTCATTCTGATTTTGAGAATTTGAAAATTGTTTCGAAACTGGGGCCCCGCCCGAAGGGTGGGGAGTCCGCAGGACCAATTTCGATATTCGGATTTCGGATTTAAGTATTCAACAAAAAAGCTCTAAATAGGGAGGGAATAATAAGATGTGTCGCATGTTTGCAGTTACCAGTGATGAGCCCCAGTCTCCCATGATGGCCATCCAAGCTCTGGATGTGATGAGGGAAGGGCACGATGGTTCAGGTGTCGGCCTCTTCTTTTCTGATCTTGGGGGCCCTTTTGAAGAATTGGACGGTGCGCCAATTCTTTCGGGCATTTTTAGTAATGAAGGGCTGAAAAAGTTGGACCGGTTTATGATGGATGTCGGTTTCATGACCAAGTACAAGACTTCCATTAAGATTCCAAAGCAGCCACCTCCAGGAGTCCCCAAACGGGACATCTACCTTGTCCGGGCCTATGAGTACCCAGAGGACTGGGAAGGGCTGAGCGAGAGCGAGCTACAATCTCGGTTATTGATGATTCGGCTTCAGCTCCGGAGGATGGGTGAAGAGGCTGAGGACATGATTGTTTACAGCTTTTGGCCGGATGTGATCATGATCAAAGAGATTGGTGATCCCATGACTGTGGCCGAGTATTTACAGCTGGATCGTAAGGAACTTCAGGCCAGGGTTATGTTGGCTCAAGGGCGGCAAAACACGAACTATGCTATAAATCTTTATGCCTGCCATCCCTTTTTCATCCAGGGTGTTGCCACCATGACCAATGGTGAGAACACCGCCTTTATCCCCATTCGGGAGTTTCTTACCTCCAGGGGATTTCCGGGATACATGGGGTATCAATCCGACTCTGAGGTATTCACCCACATCTTGCACTTCACCCATTATCGCTTGGGGCTGGGAATCGAAATGTACAAGCATGTGATCACCCCTCTGCAGGATTTAGACCTGGGAAACCACCCCAACGGTGATTACCTCAAGCAACTCAAGCACACCTGCAGAAGGATGATAATAGACGGCCCCAACTGTGTGATGGGGAGCCTCCCGGACAAAACCTTGTTCACCGTGCAGGACCGCAAGAAACTACGACCGGCAGTGGTGGGAGGCAGACCAGGTCTCTATGCCATCTCATCGGAGATGTGCGGCTTGGACGCAGCAATTCCCGATCGAGATAAGAGCAAGGACTTTCAACCAATGCATTTAGACACTGCGATCATTCGGCCTGATCGTCAGGAGGTTGAGATATGTCGACAAACGGATCAATTACCCCTTCCACACTAAGTCCCAAGGACCTGCCATGGCAGATTTTTTGGCAGAGGGACAAGTGTTCCCTGTGCGGCAACTGCACCGCGGTCTGTCCTGTTAATGCTATAGAACCAGCTGTCCATCGTCAGAGGTTGGTGCAGACCACTATGGGATTGGAAACTGAGCCTAGCAATGTTTACCAAGTGTACTATGGCGTCAGGCAGAAGACCGATCCGGCCTATGCCTGCATTGGCTGCGGCATGTGCAGCATGGTCTGTCCCAACGACTGCATAATGCCGTACCGCAGCGATGAAGCTGACAAACTCAAGTACCACCTAGACCGAGGAGGTCAACCGCGCCGTCGAGGTGGCCGCAGAAATGTGGTGGGCGGCGTACTGGACCAGATAAAGTTTACCCGGATTTCCATGCTCACC
>JBFFBS010000371.1:0-2423 GCA_041560295.1 Syntrophobacteria bacterium
AGGCAAACATACCATAGTCTTCACCCTGAGTCCGGAAGAGATTCAGGAGGATCAAAAACTAACAGAACCGACCATGTTCATTGAGGTGGCTCAGGGAGCCTCCGAATCGGAAGCCCAAGAGCAAACTCCCGCAGGTCTTGACAGCACAGCGGTCTCTGCTGAACGACGGGCAGTTCTATCCTTTGTGGTAGGCGGCGGTGATGAATATGAGATCAAGAAAAAGCTGGTGAAGCTGGGGAAGGGTGAGGAGGCTGACGTCCACATCGGAGGATTTTTTACTCCGAAGGTTGCGGCAACTATCAGTAGGCGGCCAACGGGTTACCACCTGACCCCTACGGGACGGGCCAAGGTCAAGGTGAATGATGCTCAGGTCGGCGGCAGTCACCGGCTCAGAGAATTCGATACCATTGAAATTGGACCTGCAAAGCTGCAATTTTATTATAAAGGATAAAGTAGGCGCTTCGCTGCAAATCCGAAATCCAAAGCACGAAGTACGAAACAATTTACAAATGCTCGAAATTGGTCCTACGGACTCCCCACCCTGCGGGCGGGTCCCCAGTTTCAAATGACCAAAACTTAGGAATGTTTAATTAGCCAGTTTCGTTTTGAACATTCGAGAATTTTGATTTTGGATTTGTTTCGAATTTCGAATTTCGAGATTCGAATTTTATGAGTTGTCAAACTCAACAAGCGGCCCGAACTCGAAGGGTCTACGGACATAAGTTCGGAGATCAATGAGAGGCCACCGATGCCCTTAAATGGTGATGTCAAAACCTTTCCCTTGGCGGCAATCGTTCAGATGGCCCACGATGAACGAAAGACTGGGATACTGACAGTGTCGACCCCCAGACGCCGCATAGGTATCTACTTCAGAGAGGGCAAGATCATACATGTCAGGGGCAACACCGATAAAGAGTTGAAATTGGGCGCTCTTCTCAAGGCGAACAATCTGATCACTGAAGACAGGCTCGAGGATATGCTGGCAGTATCCAAGGCCATGGAAAAGCGACTAGGTACGGTCTTGCTCGAAAGGGAATATGTTGAGTTTGATAGGTTGGTCAGCATTATTCAGCTGCAGTTCAAGGAAGTCGTCTCCACCACCTTTGGTTGGGATGACGCTAAATTTTCTTACAAAGATGGCCTAGATGGGTACACAGACGAAATCAAGTGTGAAGTGGATCCTGTCCGGCTGGTACAAGAGGCCAAAAAGAGAGAAGAGTTCAAGGGGCTCATCCCCAACGATCAGGTTATTTTTCAGATAAACCCCACTGTTGATACCACCAAATCAGTTCACGCTGCGAGAGATCTGCGAGTCCTCCTGTTGCTCGACGGCAGGCGGACTGTGGCGCAACTCATTAAGGAAACAGGCTACTCTCGGTTGGGAGCGTATCGCTCTCTGTCCAAGCTTTACGCTCAGAATGCCATTGTCAGAAAAGGAGACGACAAACAGCCCACCAAGAAGGTGGGCACTCTGGAACTCAGTCCTATCACCACTCTCTATTGGAACCTGTTGCAGCTGATCATGACCGATCTTGCTGAAGAACTTGGTGCCAGCAAGGCCACATCCTCACTTGAAAATAGCCTGCGGCAGTCCGCTTATTATGAACGTTTTCTCAAACCATTCCAATGGAATCAAGACCTAGCTACGAACATTAACAAGATGGAGACCCTTATTCAACAACAGGGGCAGTCGCTGTCGCAAAATGACCTTGTCAATGGTTTCAATCAGGTGATCGTTCGTCTGCTGGGCGAACAATATCAGTTTCTGGGCTACAAAGGCACAAAAAGCACGGTGCAGCGGATGAGGGCATCACTGCAGAACGTCCCGGCCACTCACCTGAACTTGGCTCAGGCCATCAGTCGCTTCTTAGCACATTATGAGAATGAAGATTACCTCGAGGGCACGAAGCAAATAGCCAGCACTCAGGCAGGGGCTGCAAGTGGGACCTCAGAGGCCGAGAGCCCACGGCCCACGATGAGCAACATGAGTGGTACTGCGATTGTCAATTTTTACAATGACATGTTTCGACTTGTAATTTCCGATCTGGAACAGGAAGTGGGGGCCAAGGCCCGAGGGCTGTTTCAGGGACTCATCAAAAGCTCAAGCCACTATGATACCCTTCTTGTCCATTTCGAAGTGCAGGATACCTCCGACCAAAATCCCTTGCGGCTGAAAGATAATGTTAAGACTGGGGAATTAAAGTTAAGTGGTCAGGCCCTGGTTCAAACCCTCCAACAGGTGCTCAGGGGGCTATTGCTAGAGGAGAGTCGGCTTTTGGGTCCGAAAGCCACGGATTTAACCGTTTCCCGTTTGGCGGAGAGAATGAAGGCGTCACATACACAGTTTAAACCATTGCTAGACCAGCTCGCAGCAACTATGGTGAGCAGGCCGGCAAAAACTGGATCTTGAACAACACAGATAA
>JBFFBS010000372.1:0-2396 GCA_041560295.1 Syntrophobacteria bacterium
GACGATCAAGCCTGAAAGTTTTTCTGCCACAAACATGGGAAGCGCCAAAAATAATTCCGCCTCCAACTCGGCCAACGGACTAAAATAGTCGGGAAAGTCCTTATTTGAGTCTAACAACAATTGCTCGGGATGATCATAGAATACCTGCACCTCGGCAGCTGTGAGATTAATGGGCACAAGCCAGTTTTCGCTCTCTGACTCGCCATATTGGACATGCATCAGCCCTCCATCTGAAGATTCAGCATCCAGCAGAGCCACGCCCACACAATCACAGGGGAATAGCTCTCGCATCCGGTTGAGCACCGTGTCCACGATGAGTCTGGTATCCAGCGCCGACAGGATGGAGCGGTCGATTTCATTCATGGTAGTCAAGGCGTTAAATTGTTTGCCCAGTCGAGTAGCCATGGCATTGAAAGATTCCGCCAACTCCTGAAACTCGTCGCCGCTGGTGACTGTCACTCTGGTATCGAAGTCTCTCCCGGCAATGCGCTTGGTACCTTCCTGCAATCTTTCCAGGGGGATCAGATTCCTTCGAATCTGATTAATGCTGAGAAGCACAACCACCCACAATGACAGCAGGACAACTAGAGGAAAGATCTTTTTGAATTTGGACATGGGCGCCAGCACGTGGGCTTTGAATTCGCCCAGGGCAATGATCCACTTGTCTACCAAAAAATCGTTTTTCATGTACAAGGATGAGTACGTTCCCACGCCTTCTCTATTTTCGTACCGCCAGTCAAATGGTCCTGAGTGGGTACGGATCATCTCAAGTATTTGCTGTTCGGAAAATGATACGGGTTTCGGCAGCGTACTGAAGAGCATCGCTCCTGTCTGGTCAAGTACCCAAAGTTGGGTCATGGGCGGCAACGGGTTCTCGTCCGCCCCGCGCCACAAATATGTTATCTTAACCTCAGCGACAAGGGTTCCTCTGCTCGGCTGGTCTGGGTCGAGCAACCTGCGCATGAGAATGACCGCTGGCCGACCCACCCGGGCCCCGGCACTCATAACGGTTTTGCCTTTCCGCAGGTGGGCCTCTTGCGCCGCGGTGAGGGGTGGAGGATTTTGAACGGCTCCTAAAAGAGATATTGGCTTGTCCGCCTTAGTAATCACCCCCAAAGACTCGAGCCTCTCTTTCAGACGGCCACTGATTTCTGCCACCGCTTCTCGCCATCTGTCTTCACCGGCTTCATTGAGGCTGGAGGCTGCAATCTCCATCCCGGTCTCAAGAAACAAGAGCCGCTCAAAAAGATGCATCCCCATGGCTCCGGCTGCCTGTTGCAGCCGATCCTGGCTCTGTCCACGTAGCTGGCTGGTCACATGTTTAAAAGAGAGTATGGCCAGGATTGTAACGGGGAGGAGCGCACAGGTGATAAACAGAAGAAAGATTCTTCTGCCCACCTTGCTGCGGAGAAATGTACGGTCAACCTTCATGATGTGAAATCCGGTTAGTATTTGGCCCCCACGCCCACATAACGCCCGTCACCAGCTCGAACGATGTCATCAGCTCCCTTGCCTGCGGTGATCTGGTTGTTAGTGGGAAGCTTTCTGTCAGGTCCCACGCTGTACAGGTCAAAATCGTAGTTGAGGGGGTTAAAGCTCCGGTCCCTTCGACAAATTTGGGGTTTTCCAGCTCCAGTGTGCGGCCCTTGGGCGAGGTTCCTGTACTGGTAAGGAGTTCCCCACGGGTCCAAAAAATGGTTCCGTCCAATCTCCTGCATGCTCTCGAGCATGAGCGTTATGATCGGCTGCCTCCCACCAGGATAATAGCCTTTTTCCGTCTCAAAAATGAGGATCTCCTTTTCCACCATACGGATTTCCGTAACGGCTCGCGCCACTTTTGCCTGATTGATATAATCTGTGGTCAACGGCACCGCAATGGCGGCCAGGGTCAACACTATAAGAACGGCGATGATGAGTTCCACCAGCGTAAAACCATGACAACGCCCCTCTGACCTCTGTTTACAAACGAAAGCCGTACCAAGATGCCTCAGCAGCACCGACAAACATACAGACACGGATTTTAATCCATATTTGCCCATACGTTTCCACTGGGTGCCGCAATCTTAAAGTGCGCTCTAGCCTCGCCCCTCGAACTCCAGCGTCTCAGGGCAGCGGTTCCGATCCCACCCTGACCGGTGGCGGCACAACAAGGGCGTTACAAGATCTGATCCACACCTATCACCGGCAGCGCTAACGGAGCAGTCGACCGGTTGCGGCGAAGAATTTCTTTTGACAATTTTTCCTTTCTTCGCCTTCCCTGTATCATTCACGAAAGCGATGTTAGTTCATGAATAATCCGGGCTCATTACCCTTGGATTCTTAACCGCTCCGTCTCAAGAGGCTAAAGCAGCAAGAAACATACCATCCTAACTTGCGCCTGTCCACCCCTGGTAGGC
>JBFFBS010000373.1:0-2360 GCA_041560295.1 Syntrophobacteria bacterium
CTAAGCCTCCTATACAGTTGCCCCCTCTCTAAGCTAGAGATTCTGAAAGAATATTTATCAATTTGACTCTTATTTGGTTGGCCGGTTCATTTGAGTCGTTATTTAAAGCAACTTACCAGCTTCTATCCGTGCCGACACTTGCTGGTCAGACACCTAATAATGTATTCGCTAAATGAGCGCTTTTGAGAACCGGTTTGAAAAAGCGCCCCATCTATGAAAACGGTGGCTCTCAGGAGCACCCAGCAGAAATACGGGCGCCTTTCCCAACCATAAGATCTGAATCGTTAAAAGTGGATGTTATCCCTGCCTTTTTCTTTATCCTTAAGTTTATTAATCCATTATATTGCGGGCCTCAAACGGACTCCTTCAGGGATCACACCATGTTCCAGGTAACGCCATAGATCGATCAAAAGCCTTCGGGCTACGGCTACAATGCCGATTTTTCTCATCCGCTTGCCTCCATGGCCAAACCTCTGCCAAAACCACTTGCTCAGCTTACTGTGGGGTTGAAACCTGAGCCAAGCCCAGGCAATCTGGATATTCAGGGCCCGAAGGCGACCTCTGCCCGCCTTACTGATTCCTTGTTCACGCTGACTGCCGCCACTGTCATAAGGGGTGGGAGTCAGACCTGCAAAAGCCCCCAGCTCTTTGCGATTCCTAAACTTGCGCCAGGCAAACATCTCCATCACAAAGTCCCATGAACTGGTCTTACCAATCCCATAAACGGTCCTCAGCTGAGCAACCATTCTATATGAGGCAGTAGCCCCTGACTCAACTCTCCTATCTCGCTCCTTTCTCAGAAGTTTCATCTGCTCCTCCACTACCCTCAACCGCTCATATTCCCTCACCACCCGTTCTTTCAGATCCTCCGGTATCTGCTTACCCTCCCAGGTGCACAATGAGGCCAACTCCTTCAAAAATCTCTTTGCACTCGGATTGCTCACTTCAAGACCTTGTTGGATCAATAATCCACGGATGCGGGCTCGATGCATCGTTCGCTCCTTATTCAGAACCTCCAGCTCCCTGTTCAATTGCCGCCCATCCTCAGCCTCCACACTGGGCACCCGAACCACACTCCACAACTTCCTCTCACCCCCATGATACCTCATCAGCATCTGCAAAAGCTTCCTCGCATCAATGCGATCCGTCTTGGCTCTCCTCTTGCGTCGGTTCACTTCAAGACTCGAGGAGTCCACAACCACATTCTCCATCCCACAGCTCAATAAATACCGATGCAACCAAAAACCGTCCCGTCCAGCCTCGTAACAACTCAAAATCCTCACATCACCTTCCATCTTAAATCGCACCTGGGCTTTCTCAATCTCTTCATATAATTGTTCCAAGTTCCTAGCCGCGATACTCTTAAACCGCATCTTGTTCCCATCACTGAATCCCAATTTCCATTTTTTCTGACTCAGCTCAAATGCCACGTGCAACACTTTCCCAGTTATGCTATCTTTCTTCCTCGGGGTTCCTTTGGTCTTTTTCATTTCAATCCTCCTTTGGTTGATTTTTTGGCGTTTGATCTAATATATCACCAAAGGTTGACCAAGGAACCCTGCATAGTATCTATGATTGTGGACTTTTGAAAGGCCGAAATTTTCAAGTAATCTTTAATATGCACTTTTCGGGAAGTGTAGGTTGTGGCAAATATTGTATACTTTGAGGCCGAAAGAACCTACCACAAGATAGGGGATTTTGTACAAGAGACCACTCATGAATTTCAGCACTGTTTTTATTGCCCTGTGTCTGAGTTAGAATGACAAGCTGATGCCCCTCGATCCCACTATAAATAAAATCCACCGCAAAATACAGTCTTTCCCCTCATAAAATACATACTTGACCCTCTTGTATGTTCGAATTATCCTGTGGCAATTCTGATTGTCTCCCACAAATAAGCAATCTTTTGTTAGTTTTAGCTTACTTGAGTATAAAGGGGTAGGCGTGAAGCCTGAGACAAGGTATGCAAAGAGTGGAGATGTCAACATCGCTTATCAGGTAGTGGGGTCTGGTCCGCTCGATCTCGTTCTGGTGCCTGGCTGGGTGTCCCATGTTGAGTGGTGCTGGGAAGAGCCCGGGTTAGCCCGCTTCATTCGCAGCCTCGCCTCGTTCTCACGGCTGATCCACTTCGACAAGCGCGGGACGGGACTCTCCGACAGAGTCGCCAATAATGCCCTCCCCACCCTAGAGGAAAGGATGGACGACCTTCGTGCTGTTATGGATGAGGTCAAGTCTACAGAGGCCGCTTTGTTCGGCATCTCCGAGGGCGGCCCTATGTGCGCGTTGTTCGCGGCGACTTACCCAGAAAGGACGACCGCGCTCGTCACATATGGAGGCTATGCGAAGTGGATACGGGAGAC
>JBFFBS010000374.1:0-2353 GCA_041560295.1 Syntrophobacteria bacterium
ACTACCCGGATAAGCTTTGGCAGGTGTGGAGCCAGGGCCAGGACGAGGACAATAAATACTGGTTTCCCTGTGTAGACCACCCTCGCGAGAAGGTTACCAGTGAGATCCGAGCTACGGTGGATAAACCCTATGTGGTGGTAAGCCATGGTGAACTCAAAGAAAAATACGAGGACGATGTTGGACGGCTGGTATATCACTGGTTCATGGAGAAGCCTCACTCCATTTATCTCATCAGTTTGGCGATCGGTGCTTACACTGAATTGACGGATCATTTTGAAGACATCCCTCTATCTTTCTACGTGCCTGAAGGCCGGGAGGAGGAAGGCTACCGCTCTTTTGAGAAGACAGCAGACATCGTCCGCTATTTTTCTGAGAAAACGGGCATCCGCTATCCTTACAGTCGGTATTCCCAGGTTGTGGCCCAGGATTTTATTTTTGGGGGCATGGAAAACACCACCGCCACTACCCTCACAGAAATGACCCTGCATGACGAACGAGCCCATCTGGACTTTACCAGCGAACACCTGGTGGCCCACGAACTTGCACACCAATGGTTTGGAGACCTGGTGACGTCCAAGAGTTGGAGTCACAGCTGGCTCCATGAGGGTTTTGCCACCTACTTCGATTTGCTTTACACCGAACATGCCGAAGGGGAGGATGAGTTCTTCTATCGGCTGTTGGAGAATCGTGAGACCTATTTTGAAGAGCACGATTCCAAATACCGGCGGTCCATCGTCACTAACGTCTACAGTCAGCCCATAGATCTGTTTGATATGCACTTGTACCCGGGCAGCGCCGCTCGATTGCACATGCTACGCAGGATTTTGGGTGAGGAGGAATGGTGGGAGGTCATCGCTCTCTTCCTGAAGGAACATCGAGATTCCGTAGTGGAAACCGTTGATTTCGCGCGGTGCATCGAGGAGGTTACCGGCGATAATTATGACTGGTTTTTCGACCAATGGTTTTACAAGCCCGGGTTTCCTGTGCTGGAATGTTCCTGCGAGTACCAGGAAAAAGAAAAGAATCTGTTTTTCCATGTGAGGCAGAACCAGAATCCAGAAAAAGAGCCACATACGTTCCGTTTTCCGCTGACTGTGCGGTTGGTGGGCGAAGATGGTGCAACTAGAAATATTAAGGTGCAGGTTGAAGAACGGGAGCATCATTTCTACATCCCCGCTGAGGGAGAACCCTCCATGGTTCTGGTTGATCCGGAGGACACCATCCTCAAAAGAATGCGGTGGAAAGCAGACAGCGGGAAACTCTCCCGGCAACTGAAACAGGCTGAGAATGTATTGAAGCGTATTGAGGCGGCTGCTGAATTGACCAAAGTGGGCGATCGTGATGCGGTTACGAGCCTTGAAAAGGCCATGCACCATGATCCTTTTTGGGGGGTATCAGCCCGTGCCGCCAAGGGGCTGGGTGAGATTCGCACTGAACAGGCTATGCAGGCCTTAATTGGTGGGCTGCAAGTTACACATCCCAAAGCCCGGAGGGCCGTGGTTAAAGCGCTGGGGAATTTCAAGGATGAGAAGGCCTTTGAGTCCTTGCGCCCCATGGCTGAAAAAGACAGTTCCTATTTTGTGGAGGCCGAGGCAGTACACGCCATTGCTCGCACCAAAGCAGAAGGAGCGTTTTCTCTGGTTGTAGGAGCACTGGAGAAGGATTCTTTTAATGACGTAATCCGCTGCAAAGCCTTGGAAGGATTCGGTGAGCTCGATGATGATCAGGCTCTTTCCATACTCTATGAACACTCGCGCTATGGGAAGCCGGAGCTGGTTAGGGCGCAGGCCTTGCGGACTCTGGGAAAAATGGGGAAGAGTAGACCCGATAACAGGGAGATCCTGGAGAAGATCAGCGATGCATTCCAGACGCCGGAAGGCCCCAGATCTTTCCGTGCCAAGTTGGCAGCCATTCAAGCGTTGGAAACATTGAATCGCGAAGAGGGGCTGCCGATACTAAAGAGGGTGGCGGAGACTGAGCTGGACGGCCGCCTCGTGCGCAATGCCAGGCTGGCTATGAGAAAGATCGAGAGAGGCAAGGATAAGGGGGAGGCAATCCAAAAGCTGGAAAAGAGGTTGGAAGAGTTTGCCGAGGAAAGTAAGAAGCTGAAGGATAGGTTGGATAAGTTAGAGTCACTAGGCACCTAGTGCGCATAGCGCAGAGCGCAAAGCGCATAGCGTGGTAAGGCGAGAAATGCGAGAAAGGGTTCTTAGGTTATTGGTGATAGGTAATGGGTAATGGGTAAAAAGCTATCACTTATAACCCATGACTTATAATCTGGAAAACACGACTTTTACGACTTCTACGGCTTTTACGATTTCAACGACTTGAACGATTTCAACGGTTTCAACGA
>JBFFBS010000375.1:0-2308 GCA_041560295.1 Syntrophobacteria bacterium
AACGATTTCAACGGTTTCAACGATTTGACTAATCAACTAATTTTCTAATTCTCTAATTTCTCCAATCTTGGAACCTAAAACTAAATTCATGTGTCTTTATACCTACAGTCAGGTGTCTAACACGAGCTGAATCCTACCCTTGAATAGTTTGGACAATTGCATTATGCTGAAAACAATAAATTGTTCAGGAGGTTAAAGTCTTTGACCATAAATATAAAAATTGTGACAGAAGTTAAGCTGCATGAACCAGTGCTACTGGCGGCGTGGCCCGGAATGGGACACGTAGCCCTCAAGGCTTACGTTTACCTGCACGAGGCACTACGAGCTCAGAACTTGGCCTTTGTAGAGGAGCCCGAATACTTTCGGCTTCCTGGGATAAACATCCAGGATGGTCTGGTTCAGTCCACCCTTTTACCCCAGAGTGGCTTTTACTATTGGAAACATCCTGGTGGTTCAGGTGATATCTTATTTTTCGTCGGCGACCAGCAACCAGTGGCTGGAAAAGAGTACCAGCTGGCCGAGGCTCTGCTGAACTTCGCCGGGAGCTTGGGGGTCAAGCGGGTTATAACGGCGGCAGCTATGCCCACCGCCATCAACCACTACCAGGATTCTCGCGTATGGGTTACAGCCACCCATGAGGAACTGCTCTCTGAGCTTTCCCCTTACTGTGACCGAGTGTTGCGAGAGGGCCAAATATCGGGCATGAACGGCCTTTTGCTAGGGGTTGCCAAACAGATGGGGATGGAGGGTTTTTGCTTTCTCGGGGAAATTCCTTTCTATACCACTGAGATTGAAAATCCCAAGGCCTCAAAGGCTGTTTTAGACGTGCTCCATAAGATTTTAGGTCTGGAAATAAATTTGAGTGAATTGGAAGAACTCGCAAGCCAGACGGAGAAGGAAATAGACCACTATCTGCTTGAACTCCAACAGCGGGAACAGGAGGAAGAAAAGCAGACTGAGGATCAGGAGGGACCGGTTACGGTTCATTGACGGTAAGCCCTTCGACAAGCTCAGGGCGCTTCGCGCAGTAAGAGGTAAACAGTAAGCAGAATGGACTCGTTTCAGGTTTAACGTCCAGATACAATACTTCAGGCTGGGCCCTCTTTTCATAACGCTTCTAGTAGATTGTCTCCACTCTCAAGCTAAGACTGAAAGAAATTTATCGCAGGACGTGCCGCTCTGCCGTCTCATCATTCCCCCATAAACGCAACGCGCTTGCTGCTCCAAGCTTGCCGAACAGTGGGCTCCACGTATTGTTCCCCGAACAACCAAAATCAAAGGACCAGTTCCAGTGGTGCTTGAAGAAGCGGATCAACAGGTAAAACTCTGGTTGCAGTTAGCGCATGAGGCTTATGGCAATAAGCAGATGCTTCGTGCTCTCCATTACTTTCAGCGTGCCCTTGATTATGCGCAGGAGAAGGGGCTCGATTTAGATGTGGCGCTTATTTGCCGGGACCTGGGCTATGTGTGTGGACGAGAAGGTTCTTTGGATAAAGCGCTTGTTTACTTTGACCAAGGTCTGGCAATTGCCGGGGTTGAGCTATCGGTCCGAGCGGGGCTTATGGCCAACAAAGCGAGCGTGTTGATCAGCTTGGGAGAGTATCGTCCAGCGTTGGAACTATTGGATGAAAGCTCTGGTTTGATCAGCTCCGTATATCACGACTTTTCCGAGGCGCCCAGTCAGTTGGTTCAATCCTATGCCGCCATCGCCCGAATGGCAGACGATCTGCGCAAGGTAGTTGACCTCCTCGATATGGGCGTTAGAGTTGATCGCATACAGGTTGAGATAAAACGGCACGAGCCGCCATGGCTAGTAAAGAATGAGTAAGCGAGAGAGGCGAGAAAGGCGAGAAAGGCGAGAAAGGCGGGAAAAGGGCAGAGGACAGAAGACAGAGGACAGAGGACAGAAAACTACTAAACACTAAGAACTAGGAACTAGGCACAGTAGAGATTGAAGATTTTAGATTGGAGATTGCAGATTTAAAATTGCGGATTTCGGATTGCGGATTTGAGACAGATGAGGTTTTAGATTCCCTGTCTGTTTTTCCTGACACCTGAAACCTCAATTCTGACTACTGGCTCCTGACTCCTGGATTCTTTGGCTTTTTACTGCTTACCGCTCACCGCTTACTATTTGCCGAATTGAAGAACAAATGAAAGAAACCGCTCCAAATAAAAAAACCTGCAACTTGATGCAACAGGGCTATCGTCCTGGAAAGTGCCTTGTGGCAACTGGAAACAAACGGTTGCTAGGCTGTGAAGCTACGCTGCGTCTGCAAGATGGTGATTGGCAACGGTTGATTACCAG
>JBFFBS010000376.1:0-2285 GCA_041560295.1 Syntrophobacteria bacterium
GGCATGCTCATTCCCGGCATGCTTCAAAAGACCATGCAGGAGGGCCACCTGCCCGCCACCAAAAAGATGGATTGTCCAGCATGCCAGGCGCAGATCCCCATGGATGCTCGTTTCTGTTCAAACTGTGGCCATCAAATCGTTACCATCAATAAGTGCCTTCAGTGTGATAACGATCTTCCCGCCGGCGCCAACTTTTGCATGGGTTGTGGTACCAAGGTTGAGAAAAAATCCAAGAAATGTACTAAATGCGGTTATGAGGCCCTACCGGAGGCCAACTTTTGTAACGAGTGTGGTGAAGAGCTTCCTTGATATTGCTTGAACCGTAACTCTAGATGCCACTATGCAAATCAAGGTTGATTGTCCGCAGTGCGGTGGAGATATTGTCTTTGAGGAAGAAATCGAGGTGGTTCGCTGTCATTATTGCGGCTCCACCAATCAGATTTCTGGTAAGTCGGGCCATCCGCGTTTTATGTTTCCACCGCGCTGGACTGAAAAAAAATGTCGACATCGAATTGCGTCGCTACTTAGCGGCAAAGTGTCATGGAGTCTAAAGAAGAAAGGGTTACACTTAGTCTATGCTCCATACTGGCGCACTATAGGAATGGTCTTTCATTGGCTCCTGGGCAAGAAGGAGCATATTTCGCCAACGAGTGGTCACTCGTGGGATGATGCCAAGGAACTCAAGACCAAGCTCTTCGACTTCTCTTTTCCAGCCTACAAAAAACCAGATCTTGACTTAACGACTCTGGGAGTACGCACTTCTGCAATCCCTCTACAGCTTTTTCACCACACCAGGCTTTCCGGTCCTGAAATGGTTCTTCCTGTTGAGGTCAGCCTGCAGGAAGCAATGAAGTACAGTAGCAGTTTCCAAACCTATGGCTTCTCTGATCGAAACTTTCGGGTGGAATTAAAAGATACCCAACTGGTGGGAGAAATCTATTCTTTAGTTTATTTTCCATTCTGGGTCCTAGAGGTAATAGGAAACGACAGGAGAGGTTTGCTCATTATCGACGGAGTGGCCAATCGCATCAGGAAAACTGTATGGGATCAGGATGTAGCTTCTTTTTTCCAGGAACACAAACCCAGTGAAGTAACAGCTCACTTTAGTGATCTCCATCTTATTCCATTTGTGTGTCCAGTATGCGGCTGGGATCTCCCTTTCTCACCCACAAGCAAGACCCACGTTTGTGCGACCTGTACCCGGGCCTGGGTCGAAAACGCTGGCAGTTACCAGGAAGTGGAGTATCAACTTGTGGCTGTGCCGGAAAAGTTCCAACATCCTACTCGTTACATGCCTTTCTGGGACCTGGGAATTCAGATTCATACCCCTGATAAGGTCTTGCAGAACAGGTCCGATCTCCGCACCTTGTTACCAAACCTTCCGGTGGCTAGAGAAAGCGGAAACGGTGCTCAGTCAATTCGATTTCTGATTCCAGCTTTCAAAATCAGAAGCACCAAAGCCCTCTCCAAGTTGGCCACCCTTTTTTGCCTCAACCCGCCTTCCCAACCACTTCGGGCCAAGGAAGGTCTGGAAAAAGAAAAATTCGAGGGAGTGTGCCTGGGGGCCTTAGAAGCGGAACAATTGGCCCGGGTGGTTCTCATCTCGATGGTGCCCAGGTATAATCGCCGGGCTCGCAACGTAGTAAAAGAGTCGAAAATTACAGTCGAGACATCCAGGCTAATCTATTACCCATTCTACCGCAAAGGTCTCTACTTCAGGGAGGCCAACTCCGATCTCTCTATTCAGCACGGCACAGTGGTTCTCGGTACTGACTGAGTCACTATGGCAAAAGAAAGTAACCAGGTGTCAGGAGGCTTAAGGCGTAAGGCGCAAGGCTCAGGGCACAAGGCAAAATCCACAATTTCACATCTCACATCTCACATCTGAAATTCCGCAATTGTCCTTCGGACTCCCACCCTTTGGGTGGGTTCCGAGTTTCGCACTCCACAATCCGAAATTTTCTAAGTGCCTAGCGCCTAGTTCTTAGTGCCTAGTTTCTTCCCCATGCCCCATGCTCTATGCCCTCCCACGGACACCCTGTCTACAGAATTAGTTGAATTAGTAGGAATTATGCTTAAAATAGAGCGCACGGTCTGCGAATATCTGCAACTTTAAATTTACTACTACTATGGCCCCAGTGAATAGCAAAAGCTCTCGCCACATCTGGTTTCCTGTAATTCATTCTCCCTGGAGTGATATCATCAAGTTTCTATTGGTTCTTGCGGCTCTCGCCTGGTTGCTCTATCGGGGCACTGAGAGTTTGGGTTACAACTGGCAGTGGCAC
>JBFFBS010000377.1:0-2278 GCA_041560295.1 Syntrophobacteria bacterium
GAATCGCTTCTGTCCTTCTGCATCATAGTCTGGAAAATCGGGCTCCACTTCGGTCATCTCGTATTTGCTTATAATGGCAACCCCATTGTAGGTCTTTTGCCCGCTTACAATTACTTGGTAGCCAGGAGCCACGAAGGAATCGACGGGAAAAAGCTCATCGGTGACCTTTATCTCTTGCAGGCAGAGAACATCCGGTTGCGCCTGGTCCATCCAGTTCAAAACAGCTTCCAACCTCACACGAATCGAGTTCACATTCCAGGTTGCTATTTTCATGGCAAACACCATCCCTCAGTCACTTGTCTTCAATAACGAGTTTATAGGAGTCAGGAGCCAGGAGTCAGAATCCAGCCGGCAGCAGACAGCTAGCAGCGGGCAGCGGAAAGTCATCTAGTGCAGCGTAATGACGCCGAAGGCACATGACGGTGAAGCCAAATCCGCAATTTACCCTATGCCCTCTGCCCTATGCTCTATGCCCTAAGCACTTGAATTAACGAAATCCAATTATTATATTAAATGGAAATTCATAGCAAATAGGGGGATATTTATGCCAATCTTTGAATATAACTGCGATAACTGTCAATATACTTTTGACAAACTGGTGATGCACCAGGAGACCAACGTGAACTGTCCGCTCTGCCAGGGAGATGTAAAGAAGCTCATGTCCACCTTTGCAGTCGGAACTCCTGACAATGGAACCAGCAAGCTGCCAGCAACTCCAAGTCGCCCTATGTGCACAACGTGCTGAGTTGCGACTGCTGCCTGAGAGCATTCTAGTCTAAATCTGGGAGAGGTTCGCCCATCCGTTCTGATCTCAGCCGACTCATCCTGGAGCAAATCGAGGTGGGATGTGTGAATCAAATTCAGGAATTTAGGGATTGAGGAATTCAGGGATTTTTCGAGACCAGGGTCAATTCCTTAATTCCTAAATATATATCTCACATCAAGTTTGGATGCGCCCTTCCCTGTTGCCACAACCCCACGGCTTCCTGGAAAAGCCGGCGGAACCCGGGCGTTCCACCCAATCCCTTCCGGCCAAAATTATAGTTTATCTCAATGAAGACCGGTGGACCGTCATCCGGAAACATCAGATCAAAACCGGCAAGGTTTATCCCGGTGAGGTGGCAAAATTTGGTAACTGCAGCCTGACCGGCATACTGCAACGCAGGGAAGATCTCTGGGCGGATACATCCACCGCGACAGGCATTGTTATAGAAGTTGCCTCCCCCTACCCGAAAATAGCTTACCATTTTCGCACCCACCACAACCACTCGGAGATCCATGCCGCCATGTTCCACCCACTGTTGTAACAGAAGTGGCGCTTCTGCAGGAAGCCGAGTAAGACCGTTCAGCAGATCGTTGCGGCTGGTGACCGGAAAAACTGCACTGCCCCCGCCACCCATATCTCCTTTGAGCACGAAGGGATAGTCCAGGGGGAGGGTCGTTGCCTCAGCTTCGGCGACGCTCTGAGGACTCTGATAAACAACTGTTTTCGGGTGGCGGACTTCAAGACAACGAAAGAGCATGGCCTGCTTGGTCTTTCCTGGAAATTGGTACCGGGCGTCAAGATCAGGAAACCGGTTTGACGCCAGGGCAGCAATCTTCCGATACCGTTTTGCAGTTGCGCCCCGGGGCATCACCACCCCACGCGCAGCGCGGATCATCCGAGCCACTTCTGGATCGTCGATAGGAGCCAGATTGGGTAGGTTCTCCTCCAGCGGAACCAGATGATTCATGGATAGAAAGTAGCCGGTCATGAAAAATGCCTAAAGTTTCTAAAGTACTGGTAAGCGGTGAGCAGTAAGCAGTTCAGTTCGTTCTTTAATCGTCCAGTACGTACCGATTCCTTCGCCTCGTCTCCGCGTCGTTTCTCACTGTAACTCATGTTTTCTCAAATCCGCAATCCGAAATCTACTTCCTGCCTTCTGCCTCCTGCTCAACCAGGGATTCACTCACAAAAGTCTTTTACATTTACCGCAAGATGCGGTAACATCAGCAAAATCAAGTACGTTCATTTTATCACAATTTTGCATAAACAGACTACTACTACCAAATCAAGAATTTAAAACGCCGGACCAGGGCTTTTTGGAGCACTGGCGATCGTAGGCTCCACAGTTTTCTGTGAATATGCGAGAAAGGGAGTTTTGTCATGGAAAAAACGGACGGGATCACTGATGTGGGCGAGATGAAGGACAGAATGATGATTGATCTGTTCAAGAAAAAGCTTCAGGAGGCAAAAACTGACCTCGCCCCATTGCGGGGGACATGGAACGAAGCTAGC
>JBFFBS010000378.1:0-2180 GCA_041560295.1 Syntrophobacteria bacterium
CAAAAGGTTAGCAACAATTGGTTTCGGGATGTAATCATCGGCACCCGCCTCCAACCCCTCCACCTCGCTCTCCACTTCGTCTTTAGAAGTAAGGAGGATTACCGGAATAATGCTGGTCTGCAACTGACTTTTTAGTTTTTTTACCAAGGAAAGGCCATCCATGTTAGGCATTACCACATCGGAGATGATCAGATCGGGCCTTTCCCGATATACTTTTTCCAGCGCTTCCTCCCCATCCGTGGCCAGCACCACATCATACTGGGCTTCAGTCAATACCTTTTGCAGCATCTTGCGGATGAAGGGGTCATCGTCCACCGCTAGAACCCTCAGTTGCGCCCCCAAGGCTTCTGCAGTCTTTTCCACCGGAGCTTCTGTAGGCTCTTCCACCGGAGCTTCTGCGGCCACCTGTTCCATGAGTGGCTCGCGGCCTTCTCCTTCAGGCGGCGGCGCCACCCTCATGAGCTCTTCAATAGAGGTGGCTCCTTGAAAAAGCTTGTCTCGACAATCGCCGAAGAGATTTTTAATTCCTCGCTCTCTGGCGTCCTCGGCAATCTCGGTATCCGCGGCACCTTGGACAATCAACTTCCTCAAATCATTGTCCACCATGAGCATCTCATAAATTCCTAAGCGACCAAGATAGCCTGAGAACTGGCAGGCCTCACAGCCCTGACCCTTCTTGATTTTTTTGAGACTCTCGTTGTCTCCAGATATCCCTAGCCTGGTGAGCAGCGTTTTGTTCACCTTCTCAACCACCGTACAATGGGGACAGTTCTTTCTCACCAGTCGCTGCGCCAGTACGCAAAGAAGAGAGGAGGCGATCACATAGGGATCGACACCCAGGTCCACCAATCGCGTTACCGCCGCGGAAGCATCGTTGGTATGCAGAGTGGTAAGGACCAGGTGCCCAGTATTGGCGGCCTGAAAGGCTATTTTGGCGGTCTCAGCATCGCGGATCTCCCCCACCATGACCACGTTGGGATCCTGGCGCAGAATGGAGCGCAGTCCGGAGGCAAAAGTTATACCCGCTTTTTCATTCACCTGAACCTGGTTAATGCCGGGCAACTGGTACTCTACCGGATCCTCAACAGTAACGATATTGATTACCTCAGACTTCAGCCGATTGAGAGAGGCATACAGTGTCGTGCTCTTGCCGCTACCCGTTGGGCCCGTGACCAGGATAATCCCCTGCGGCCGAGTGAGTATGGAATTCAAAGCCTTCAAGTCATCGGGACTGAAACCAAGCACCTCGAGATCGATGAAGGCCTTGGACTGATCAAGGACGCGGATTACCACCTTCTCACCAAAAATTGTCGGCAAGGTGGATATCCGCATGTCATATTGATTGTTGCCAACTTTCAGCTTGGTCCGCCCGTCTTGGGGACGCCGCTTCATGGCAATATCCATATCGCCGATGATTTTGATTCTGGAAACCAGGGGAGCCAGGGCCGGTAACCCTACCTTGAAGATGTTTTTCATCATCCCGTCAATGCGGTAGCGTACCGTTACCTCTTTTTCCTGGGGTTCGATATGGATGTCACTTGCCTGTAATTTAATAGCATCGGCGAGAATGGCATTGGTCAAACGCACGATGGGAGCGATTTCAGATTGCCGAATGAGTTCATCAACGTCATATTCGTTTTCATCTCGCTCTTCGGCAAGTACTTCCACCTCCTCGGACGGGACCATGGTGGCGAACAGATCGAGGTCAAACTCATCTGGGTAGTTGTCATCGATGGCCTCGCGGATATCTTCCTCAGTGGCAACCGCAACGGAGACATCGAAACCTGTCTTGAACTTGACCTCGTCAATAGTAGTATAGTCCAGTGGATTGGCCATGGCCAGTCGCAGGCGCCTACCTGTCTTCTTGTAAGGAAAGAGGAGCTTCCTGGTTGCCTGCCTTCGAGGAATAGTCTCGATTACCTCTTTGGAAATTTCCAGTTCTTTCAGCTTGACGTAAGGGATATTGAGTTGTTTGGACAGCGCCTTACAAATATCCTCGTTCTTGGCCCATTCCTTCTCTATGATAATCTTGCCCAGCTTCGCTTTTTTCTTTTTCTGCTCTTCTAGTGCCTGTACCAGCTGATCTTCACTGATTAGTCCGGCTTCCACTAGAATTTGGCCAAGTTTTTTCCGCCGCATAGTCTGCTTACCTGACAACCCTACGGGTTGTTATCCTTTTA
>JBFFBS010000379.1:0-2068 GCA_041560295.1 Syntrophobacteria bacterium
ATATTTTGTGAAGTCAATAAGTTATCTTAATGATTATGTTTTGGCACCTAAATTGCCTTTCTGATATGTGGGAGGAGCAAAAATGAGACATCTTTTTAAAAAACGACTGATCTTGACTGCAGCATTATTTGGGCTGGGCTTGGTCGTATGCAAACCCCTTATGGCTCAAGCGCCCATCAACGCGCCCCAGCCTTTAGTTGAATTGATCGAAGAGGGGCTTGCCCAGAACAAAGAAATTCAAAGCCTCGAAGCCAAGGTCCAGAGCTTTCAGGAAGAGGTCTCTTTCGCCGGTTCGCTGGAAGACCCCCGTCTTGGCTTCGGTGTATTGAACCTGCCCACCGACAGCTGGGAGTTTGATGAAGAGCCCATGACCCAAAAAACGGTTTTTCTGGCTCAGAAATTCCCCTGGTTCGGCAAACTGAGCCTTAAGTCGCAGCGCCAGGCTCTCATGGCAAGCGAACAGCAGGCTATGCTCGAGGCTAGAAAGTTGGAATTGGCTCGCAAAATTTCCATTGCCTATTATGAACTGGGATTCGTTGTCACCAATCATCAGATCAATGAACGGTTGACCGATATGGTGACTCAACTTCTCAAAGTGGCCGAGACCAGATATGCCTCTGGTGAGGGCCTCCAGCAGGACGTCCTCCAGGCACAAGTAGAACTGAGTAAACTCCTTGACGAAAGAATCGTCCTGGAGAAGCGACGTCGAACCTTGCGAGATCAAATCAACGAACTGCTCAATCGCGAACAATTTCTCTCAATCAATCCTCTTATGGATCTCAGCTATCCAGACGTGGAACTGGACTTCCAGGACTTGAAGGAGATGAAAGAAAGGAGCCTGGCCAAGAATCCCTGGCTGCAGCTGCGACAGGCAAAGGTGGCTCAGTCCGAGGTGGAGATCAAACTTGCCAAGAAAGAGTACTGGCCGGACATGGACTTTAAGGTGGCCTACGGTCAACGTGACGAAGACTTTACCGGACGCGATCTGCCGGATTTCTTCTCTGCTACGGTGACGATCAACGTTCCTCTCTGGGCCAAGAGTCGTCAGAACAAAAAGCTTGCTGCCGCTAAGAAAAGTCATGAAGCTGCGATAAAATCCTTTCGCAACTTG
This sequence comes from Syntrophobacteria bacterium, assembly GCA_041560295.1. Taxonomy (GTDB): domain Bacteria; phylum Desulfobacterota; class Syntrophobacteria; order BM002; family BM002; genus BM002. The sequence continues at coordinate 1,112 of JBFFBS010000379.1, forward strand.
GCGGCGTCTTTACCTTACCAGGTTGACGCCTTGGCTACCGAGATCAAAGATACCCAGAAGAACTACAAACTTTATGTGGATGCACTCTTGGTGCAGTCTGAACAATGGGCTCGCTCTTCTCTCGCTGCTTACGAGGTAGGTAAGGTGGAATTCAATACCATGGTTAATGCTCAGATCCTGTTGCTTCGTGCTGAACTGCAGGCAAAACGTTATCTCTACACCATCTACCAGAAGCTGGCGGAACTGGAAGAGGTGGTTGACGGTCCCTTGGAGAAGGTATCTGATCATGCAAAACATTCATCATGAACAGATTTTTGCTCTTGGCATGATTAGCTTTACTTACAAAACAAAGAGACCGTCTTTGCATTGAGGTTAAGAAAAATTATGAAACGAATGGTGATTACAGCTCTTGTTGTTTTGCTAGCCGGCGTAATCGGGGGCTGGATTGGTATGAGCTTCTGGTCTCACCGACAGACCAGTAGTAAACCGGACGCCGGCGAGGTTGCAAGGCAAGAGAGCGCTACGGCTTCAAAAGAGGGGCTCGAAGCCGGATTGATTGACCCGAAAACCGGTAAGAAAATTAAATACTGGGTTGCACCCATGGATCCCACCTACATTCGAGACGAACCAGGGAAATCTCCCATGGGTATGGACCTGGTGCCGGTTTACGAAGAAGAGGACGGGGAAAAGGAGCCAACTTCAACGATCCGCATCGATCCCGTTACCGTCCAGAATATGGGAGTGCGTACGGCCCTGGTTCAAAAGAAACCCCTGGTCAAATACATCCGGACATTCGGGAACATCAGGACTGACGAGACCAAGCTTTATGAGATTAACTCAAAGTTTGCAGGCTGGATCGAAAAGCTTTACGTCCAGTCCGAAGGCGAGGTAGTCAAAGAGGGGCAGCCCCTCTGTGATGTCTACAGTCCTGAACTGCTATCGGCTCAGGAAGAATAC
>JBFFBS010000380.1:0-2067 GCA_041560295.1 Syntrophobacteria bacterium
ATCATGGATAGCCCTGAGGATACTCTCGCCCTGGCTACCTGGCTAGAGGTTCTACAAGATCGAGAAGTGCTTAGATCTATGGGCTCTATGGCGCAAGAGCAGGTGGCGTCTCTGACCGTCGAGAGAAATGCAAAGGAAACTGTCCGTGCATATGAAAGAGCACTCAAGGGTATGAACTAGCCCATGAAGATCCAAGTGGTTCAGCAAGGAAACCTCTTTGTCAACAAGGATTTTTCAGAATTCCTCGATGCCTCAGGCTTGGACTCCTTCGATGACGTTATGCGGTTGGAAGGGATGGTGGTCAAAAGTGCTGTAAGAGAGCGGTTAACGCAACGTTTAGACTTGGAAGGTGTCACTGTATATGTCAAAAAGCATTTCTTCCCAGGGATCCGCGGAATTCTAAAGAGTTTTCTGCGTTTCAGATTTCCTCTAGGAGCATTGAACGAATGGCAGGCGCTTTTGGCATTTCACGCTCATAATATTCCCACCATGACTCCCATTTGTGCCGGCAGAAAACCTTTTCTTTGGAGGATCGATAGGGAATCCTTTCTCCTTACCGATGATTTGGGTGATACTACTCGTCTAAACGATTTTCTCAAAGAAAACGGTGCCGTACCCTGTCGAGGGAAGATGCTTGAAACAAAAAAGAGAATCCTCGAAGATCTGGCCGACATTACCCGGAGAATGCACGGTGCCGGCATAAACCACAGGGACTATTATCTCTGTCACATTCTCATGGATCAAACAGAAAGACTCTATGTCATCGATCTTCACCGCGTCAATGTCCGTGATCAGGTTGGCAAGAGGTGGATGGTAAAAGATCTGGCCGCTTTACTGTTTTCGTCCCTTGAAGTACCCGTCACCCATGGGCAAAGGCTGGCCTTTTACAAACGTTACATGCAGATAAACCGTCTTTCAGTCAATGACAAGACTTTAATCCGGCTCATTATCAAAAAATGTAACAAGATAGCTCGACACACACAAAAAATGTACGGGGAACAGTGAACAAAAGAGTTATATGAAATTCGTGATATCGGGACCTGAGAGAGATAAATATGCAGAAGCAGTGCGAGTCCTTCTTGATGGAGAATTGCCGTCGGGTTGGGAATGGGTTGATAGCTCTGCCAACAGCATTGTGGCCAGACAGTTGAAGCCTACGCCAGTTTATTACAAAGAATTCTTGAGTAGATCTCCCTTCGAAGGGATCAAGAACTTCTTTCGAGGAAGTAGGTGCCAGAGGGATATAATCAAAGGGAAAATATTGAAGCAGAGAGGTTTCCACAGTCCAGTCGTCTCCTGCTGGGGAAATAAGGGGAACCGCCATTTCATGATGAGCGAAGGCATTGATGCACTGGGTCTTGGGGATTACATTGACAAACACTGGCAGCGACCTTTGTCAGGAGGAGAGATCTCCGCAAAAAGAAGATTGATTAAGAAATTTGGCAAAATGATAGGCGAACTACACAAAAAAGGTATATGTCACGGCGATCTACGGATAAACAATATATTGGTCCAAGAATCGACAGACGATGTAATTTTTTACTTTGTCGATAACGAGAGAAATAGGCTTTTCACAAAGATCCCAAGTAGACTCATCAGAAAGAATCTGGTCCAGATCAACATGATACAATCTCCTCATATTAACCGTCAGGATAGGCTGAGATTCTTCCAAGCCTATTGCGAGGCATATGGAAGATTAAGTCCTGCGGAGAAATTGGCTTTGATTGAAAGGGTTCAGCAGAGAACTGCGGAACGGTTGGTCAAGAAAGCCGAGAAAGAGAAAAGGGCAGCGCTATCAAATTCATGACCGAACTACCTCAGGTCACAATGCGGCAGGTTTCATCCGGTCCTTTCAGGGGTATGGTCGTTATCGATTCAACCCTTGATCATTTTCTTGAAAATGACGGAGATCTCGAGACGCTTTTCCAAGAAAACAGATCCCTCCTCAAAGCAAGCAGTTCTACCTGCTCGGCGCTGGTGAACCTCGATCCAGTCTCGGGCGATGTTGAAGCAAAGAGTCTCTATGTCAAGGAATTCCGTTACAAGGGTGTAGTTCATTCTCTAAAG
>JBFFBS010000381.1:0-2061 GCA_041560295.1 Syntrophobacteria bacterium
CATTGATCCGCCAGGAAGGTCGGTACGCCCGATTCCACCGACGAACAAGGTGTCCCCGGTGAATACGTAACCGTTGGTATAGAGGCACATTCCTCCAGGGGTGTGGCCGGGAGTGTGGATGACGTCGAGGGATTGGTTGCCGAATTCGATCCGGTCTCCTTCCTGAACAGTTATATCGGCAGGGGGTGAGGCCTCACATTGAAAAATCTGGATGGCCAAAGCGGATGGATTGGCCAGTCGTTCGGCGTCATCTTTGTGGACCACAATCTGAGCGTTGGTACGCTCTTTCATTTCCCTATTGCCGCCGGCGTGATCGGCGTGGCAATGTGTACTTACTATGTATTTGATCTTGTCAATTTGCCTGTTCTTGGCAACGTCCAAAAGGACTTCCACCTGATCTGCTGCATCAATTACGATTCCTTCGCCGGTTTCCGGACAACCCACAACATAAGCAAAGACCGCAAAGTTTCCCACTTGAATCTGTTCAATGATCATATCTCCTCCACTGTTAGATATACATTCAGAATGAAAACTGAGGTGCGTAGTATAACACGTGGAGCGAGTGGTTTTAAGTGTGAAGAGACCTTTTAAAGGAGTATTGGAGTACTGGAGTTTTGGAGTGTTGGAAAAAACAAGAAGTTTCTAGAATAGAAAAACTCGCATTACTCCATTACTCCACCACTCCATTGCTCCAAAAACAACCGATTGCTGTATTGGCCTGGCATTTCATTGGCTATAGCACTTGGTTCCTCACTGCAATTTGGCTAATGATTTCCCTGCCGGCGCTGGTACCGATGCGGTGTGCACCCGCTAGCACCATATCTTCCAGATCCTGCAGGGTTCGAATTCCACCCGCAGCCTTCACCTTGATAATGGACTGGCAACATTCGGCGAGAAGTTTCACATCATCCACAGATGCACCACCTGGTCCAAAGCCGGTGGAGGTTTTGACGTAGTCCAAGCCTGTGTTCACCGCCAACTGGCAAAGTTTTCTCTTTTCTTGCTGGGTGAGATAACCAGTTTCCAGAATGACCTTTATCACCACACTTTCAGCTGCTCGGCGCATTGCCTCCATTTCAACACCAATGAGCTCATAATCTCCGCCTTTGACCGCACCCAAATTTACCACGTAATCAATTTCATCAGCGCCGGCAGCCAGGGCAGTTTGCACGGTCTGCACCTTCAGTTCCCAGGGCTCAAAGCCAAAAGGAAAGCCGGCAACGGTGCACACCCGGACCTTGCTGGCGTTCATAATTTTGGCAGTTAACTGAACCCAGCTCGGCGCAATACACACAGCAGCGAAGCCCAGGGCAGCAGCCTGTTGACAAAATTTCTGAACCTGATCGCTGGTGGCCGTAGGTTGCAACAGAGTTTGGTCAATAATACTTGCCACTTCTTTAGGATTCTTGAAATCAATCATTTGTTTTCAGTCCCTGTTTGTTCGGTGTATTTCTTGTATCTCTCGCCCGCTCGCCCTTCGACAAGCTCAGGGCTCGCTCGAGCTCTCTGTGAGCTCTGTGAGAAAATTGATTTGAGTACGGTTATAGATGATTCTATTATGGCTAACTGTAGCGAGGGGTGAGAGTTGATGCACTGTGGTCCGGTGGCCGCCAAGAATGTGGATGGTCTCGATACCCTGCATCAATAAGTAATCTGCAAGTAATGACCGATGACACTTTTGGGGTAAGGTTTCAGCACACATGAAACAGGTAGAACCCAGAGTAGCCAACTGGCTTAGTTTGTACGCCGCTGTCCGGAATGATTCCGTACTCATGTAATCAGCATAGTTTCGAAATCCCAGACTTTCGAGGGCTACATGGGGCGATTTGTTCCCCAATCCCTCTCTCCGAAAACCACCCAGGTCAGGAAACCAAGTGTAGGAGATGCCAGCTTCGCCGACAGTACGCTCAAGGATTTTTTGGTTGAAGTGCGGATTACGTTTAGAGCTGGGGTAAGATCGGACGTCGGCAAGGAATTTGATTCTGTGATCTTGCAGCAAAGCCAAGAATGTTTCACTGCCTCTGTTACCGTGGCCGATGGAGTAGAGAGTGGCCCCGGTGA
>JBFFBS010000382.1:0-2056 GCA_041560295.1 Syntrophobacteria bacterium
ACGGCGATGTGCAGTTCATGCGCTGGGGATGCAGCGGTGGCCTACCAGTGATCGTCCTTGCCCCGGCGGATGTGAGTGATTGCTTTACCCTAACGGTCCATGCTTTCAATCTTGCCGAACAGTTCCGTTGCCCTGTAATCATAGCGTCCAACAAAGAGATAGGAATGACCAGCGGCACTTTGGATATGGAGAGAGTTGAGAAACCAGAAGTTATAGATCGTACCCGGCATGAAGCCGGTCCTTTTTTGCCATTTCAAGTGAAACCTGGGGAGGACGTCCCTCCATTCCTTCCCATTGGCGGACCGATTCTGGTGAGACAGACCTCCTCAACCCATGGCCCAGATGGATACATTACAACCAATCCCTCGGAGATTCAGGCAGGGGTTGAAAGGCTGCAAAGAAAAATCGATTCTAAGGCAGAATCATTTTCCTACTTCGATCTGGAAGAAAGAGAAGGGGCTCGCACCCTGCTCGTCGCTTACGGGATAACGGCGGGAGCCGCGAGAGCTGCAGCTGCTGAGCTTTCTGAAAAGCAAAATATTTCGGTGTCACTCTTGGTTTTAAAGACCTTGTGGCCGGTTCCGGAACAGGTACTGCGAGCTGCTGCGGTTGGAATGGAAAGAATTCTGGTAGTGGAAATGAATCTGGGCCAATATCTCCAGGAAATCCGGAGAGTTCTTTGTAACCAAAGAGTTGATTTTTATGGGAAAATGTCTGGTCAGCTGCTCTCGCCCTCAGAAATCATAGAGGAGGTGACTGGTGGATAGCCTCCTGAATCCTGATCGTCCCCCGGTCTTTTGCCCGGGCTGCTCTCACGACCGCAGTGTCCATACCTTAGACCGTGCTCTCAAAGAGATGGGGTTCAAGGGTAGTGATGTAGTGATCGTAAGTGATATTGGGTGCTCGGGACTATTCGACACCTTTTTCAAGACCCATGCATTTCACGGGCTTCATGGCCGGGCCCTTACCTATGCAGCTGGAATCAAGCTGGCGCAACCCCATCTCAAGGTGATAGTCACCATGGGTGACGGCGGACTGGGCATAGGTGGGGCACATTTTCTTGCTGCTTGCCGCAGAAATCTGGACCTTTCCCTGCTGGTATTGAACAATTTCAACTTCGGCATGACCGGAGGTCAGTTTTCCTGCACCACGCCCGAGCAGGCATCTGTGTCATCCAGTTTTCTCAATCTTTTGGAAAAGCCGTTTGATGTGTGTGATGTTGCAGCTTGCGCCGGGGCTCCCTTTGTGGCGCGCTCTTCCGTCTACCGGAAAAATCTCGCAGAACTGCTCGCAGAGGCCATCTCCTACGAAGGCTTTGCAGTTGTAGATCTATGGGGCGGTTGCCCTGCCCGTTACACGAAAAAGAACCCCCTGTCTCCCAAAGAGATCGAATCGGCCATAGAGAAACTCCAGCCGTATCAGGGGGTTGTATCTACTAATGTGCGCAGAGAATACTCCAGCCATTACCGGCAAGAGGCCGCCAAGGACACTGGAGGGCTGGACTGGCAAGGTATTGAAAAGGTTTTCGAGCCAGCAGTCAAAGAACGACGGGAGGTGGTTTTTTTGGGGAGCGCAGGGCAGCGGGTCATAACTGGAGGTGGTCTATTGGGTCGGGCGGCTATTCTAGCTGGCATGAATGTCACCCAAAAGAACGACTACCACATCACCGTCATGAGAGGGCCGTCAGTCACCGAGGTTATTGTTTCACCTCAAGCAATTACTTATACGGGGGTTGGAAAACCTGACGTGATCATAGCCCTTACCGAAGAGGGAGTGAGAAAACGTTGGGGACTATTTGAGGGAATTGAAAAGGGGGGACGGATAATCCTGGCGGCAGGAGTTGAAATCCCTACTACCGATGCCCAAGTAGAGGAAGTAGATTTCAAGGCTGGCGGAATCAAGAAGAAAGAGAGGGCTCTTGCGGCTCTGGCCTTGTTGGCCAAATCTGGGGACCCGGTTACGCTGCAGATGCTTGAGAGAGCACTTGAGCAGACTTTTCAGGGCGACAGACTTGAGGAAGCACGCCTAGTTCTGGAGAAAGCCGCGGCAATACCGG
>JBFFBS010000383.1:0-2032 GCA_041560295.1 Syntrophobacteria bacterium
CTGCACCAGCCGTACAGGTGTAGCAGTGGTGTGAGACTGCAATCGGCTCCCCGGGTTCGGGTAACTCCTTCACATCAGAGATGTGCGTTTTCTTTCCCCCCATATAGAGATCAACGGCTTGATTGAAGTCACAGTCAAAGACATAGCCATCCCAAGAGACGGAAACTAAAGATCGGCACATCAGCCCTTCAATGGCGCACGGGTTGAAACTGGTTGAAAGCTTCTGCAGGTATCCCTCCAGGTTGCCAGATTGCTCCAACCACCGGCGGAACCTGCCCAGGGGCGCATTGGCGAAGGAGAATAGGTTGTTGAAAGCGATCCCCCACTTATTTTTCAACACCTGGCAGAATCTTTTCTCTAACTGATCCTGAGAGGAGGGCAGAAAAGCACCGGTAGGATTGGAAACCAAGTTCAGCTCCAGATCGGAGTCGGGTTGCCCATATCCGAGAGAATTCAACTTTTCGAGAACAGCGATGGACTCCTGGAACACCCCCCGTCCTCTCTGTGATTCCGCCTGGGCCTCATTCAGAGACGGAAAGGAGGCTACAATAACAACTCGTCGTTCCGTACACACCTCAATCAAGTGATCCCGCTCACCATTTGCCAAGGCAGTCAGGTTTGAGCGAAGCATTAACCTTGAGCTCACACCTGAGAGTCTCTCAATCATATCCACCAGATTGGGATTCATCTCCGGCGCGCCGCCGGTGATGTCAATAATCTTGAAAGGGAACCGCTGAGCGAAAGCCACAACCTCATCCACGGTTTCAGCGCTCATTACTTCTACACTGTTGGGGCCTGCTTCGAGATGACAGTGCCGGCACGCCTGGTTGCACAGTAGCCCCACGTTAACCTGGAGTGTGGTGATTTTCTCCCGGGTCAAATTCAGGCCGTGCTTTGCCAGGGTCTGTCCGAAAGGTTCAACGGGCAGCTTATTCTCGGCGGTCTTTGAGGTCGTAGGTAACTCTTGAGCGCCTTGCTGCATAATCTCATCCTCTTTTTGACGTGCTTGAAAAATAAGCTTATTACCAAGCGGTTGTGACACCAGGCCGACCTTCCCCGACCATTCCAGATGTATGATTAGTCACCCCAAAGCCCCATCTATTACACTGAGGAAGTACAATATGGGATATTAACAAGTTATCCGATTCAAACCTTTGGGCGATTGTTGGACACCATTCTTAGCTCTATAGGGAGATTTTCTTGGCAATGTTTCGCATCTGGACACCATGTACCAAGGATGAACCGCCGCGAATGGCGGTGGCCACATGAATGGCCTCGGTCATTTCGTTGAGATTGGAGCCCTTTTCCAGGCAGCCCTGGGTATAGGCATCGATACAGTAGGGGCATTGAACAGTGTGGGCCACGGCCAAGGCGATGAGAGCCTTTTCCCTCGCGGTGAGCTCACCCTCAGCAAAAACCGCTGCGTAGTAGTCAAAAAATTTTTTGGCCAACTCGGGAGCCCCTTCGCCAATCTCTTCGAATTTGGGCAGATCCTGCGGGTGGTAGTAAGTTTCCATTATCACATCCCTCCTGGAAGGACCCTACTGTTCCTAATCAATTAACAACTTCATCCACTTCTGAGCGGCCTCGGGTCCCCAACTTCCCGATTGGTATGGGTGGAGACGTGCCCCCCGGTCACCACACGTTTCACAGTCCTCTAAAATTGGGGTCAGAAACGACCAGCTGAGCTTCACCCCATTATTGCTCCAAAAGAGCATCTGGTCGCCCTGGATACAATCCAACAGAACTTTTTCATATGCTTCAAGACTGGGGCCACTGTAGTTCTGGTCATAGGAGAAATCCAGCGTCACCGGTCGCAAGCAGCTCCGGGCTCCAGGATACTTGGTTTGAAAAGTGAGCGTAATTCGCTCTTCCGGATAAATCCCCAAAACCAGCCGGTTGGCTAGGATCTCATCGCCGAGGATATTTTGAAACATAGAATGGGGAACTCTCTTGAACTGAACTATTATGCGGGTAATCTTTTGGGCCAGCCTTTTGCCGGAGACAAGATAAAATGGAACTCCTCGCCAGC
>JBFFBS010000384.1:0-2021 GCA_041560295.1 Syntrophobacteria bacterium
AGAGATGATAGAAGGCCTCATCAAGCTTTCCCATGCGAGCAAGGGCATCTCCCATGTTGTTGTGGGCTTTGGCATAGTCGGGGTCAATTTCCAGGGCCTTGGAGTAGTGAGAGACGGCCTCATCCAGCTTGCCCTGTTTGACCAGTGCGGCTCCCATGTTGTTATGGGCGGGGGCATATTCCGGTTTTCTATCTAGAGCCCGAGAAAATTGAACTATGGCCTCAGCATATTCACCCTGGCTGACCAAGATAGTTCCCAGGTTGGTTTGGGCCTCGGCATAATCTGGATTGATCCTGAGTGCCTGGGCTAGATGATGGACGGCTTTATCTGTTTTTTGCTGCTCTGTATATATCATTGCCAGTGCGTTATGTAATTCCGGGAGATCAGGCCTGAGCCGAAGGGCCTCCAGGCTGTGCGATAGGGCCTCTTCGAACTGCCCCTGTTCAGCCAAAGCTTCTGCCATTTTGTAATGAGCTATCGTTGAGTTTGGTTCTATTCTCAAGGCTTCAGCGTAATGGTACATGGCGGTCTTCAGGTCACCACGTTCGTGGAGCAATTCACCCAGGTTGCTGTGCGGCATCCATGCATTGGGGTTTTTGGCGAGTGTGTCGCGATAGAGTGTTTCAGCATTTAAGTAGACATTGCACTGCTTCCAGACCTTCATCCCAAAAAGAGCAAGAACTCCCAGGCAAGCGATGAATCCAACCTGTTTTTGCCTTGGACCAAGTTGAGTGAAAAAGGTTGTAATTCCTGTTGAGATCAAAACAATCAGACCAATACTCGCCAAGTATTGAAAATGGTCGGCAACATAGGAAAACCTCATTGGATATATGTCAAAAAAGCCGAGCGCCGGCACAAGGGTGCCAGCAAAATACAGCACAGCCACCAGAGGTCCTTTGCCTAACCTCCCTCTCAGGGACCACAAGATAACGATTACGGCGACCGCAGACAAAGGGAAAAGATACTGCCACCAGATAGTCGAATCGATCTGCCAGCGTGGATAGATGAAGATGAGGTTGCGAGGCCAAACTAACTTAGCAGCATAAAACCACAACGCCCTTCCGGCAATAAGGCATCTATCCAGAACAGTGAGTGCCCAAGCCTGGCCTTGAGCACCCACCATGTATTTCTCCATGAATACAGTTATCAGACCAAAGGCAATACCGATACCAAAGAACGGCAGCAAAGCCAGAAGGTCGCCTCGGGTAATACGATCTCGCTTCCACCACAGCAGTAAGAGTACCACTGCCGGCATTGAGCAAGTAACCGTTTTGCTCAAGAGGGCACACAGAAACAGGAACAAAGCAAGCACGTAGAGTAGCCGAGAGTGACTCGTGTCCTTCGAGGCCAGATGATGCGAAGGCGAGGAAAAGTTGACATTGGCTGGATTAAGGTCTATCTGGGCAAACCGCAGGTAGGCCAGCAAAGAGCTCAAATAGAATAGGCCCGAGAGAACGTTTTTTCGTTCAGTGATCCACGCAACCGATTCCACCTGCACCGGATGGAGCGCAAAAAATGCTGAAGCCAGCCAGGCTCCAGGTACCCTGAGATAGCTAAGCAGGATGAACAGCAGGATGGCATTGGCGGCGTGCAGCAAGACATTGACCAGGTGGTAGCCAAAGGGCTGCAACTCCCACAATTGATACTCCACCCAGAAGGTGGTGTGGACCAAAGGATAATATTGTGGTATGGCCCCAAGCTCAAACCAGATTTTTCGCAGACCTTCAGATGTTCTCAGGGTCACATTGTTTGTAATGTGGGACTCATCGTCCCAGATATACCCGGCCCGCATGGCGGGTACATAGGCGATGAGCGTCAGGGAGACGATGATCATCGCCCAAAGAACAACTGTTTTCCTGGAAACTTTCATAAACTTCCGATTTGCTGGGAAACCCCTGTGAGATTCCTCTGGGCCTCCACATAGTCGGGTTTGAGTTGCAAGGCCCGGGTGAAGTGAGATATCGCTTCCTCGAACTTACCTTGGTGCGCAAGAGCCACGCCTAGATTGTTGTGCACCTCCG
>JBFFBS010000385.1:0-2012 GCA_041560295.1 Syntrophobacteria bacterium
GGAAGGGAGCGGACCTGAACTATTTTCCACATTGGGATATGTAATTTTTTCACAGGTGCGTGGGATGACCAATTATGATGCAAAAAAATTTCTCACTTGGTGAATTATTGTCACTCTAACTTCTCTTAATTCTTCATGATTACAAATATATATTTTTTGGCACACAGCTTGCCCAATGTCCAAGTGTCAGGTGATAAAGGGACATACGGGAGGCTAGCGAATAGCGAGAACGGAAAAACACTGAGGCTTTCTCGCTCGCCTGGTCAAAGCTAATGTGAAGGTTTTAGGCCGGGCCGGGCCACCTTGTCATTAGAGCTAAATGGATTAGCGCCACTACAATTTTTTTATTACTACCATGGTTACGTCATCCTGCTGGGGAGCAGTACCTCGGTGAATGGCTAAGGCCTCCGTTATGGCTTGGACTATTGCTTCACTGGTTCTATTTTTCTGCTGGCGAATAATTTCCTTTAGTCGGCTTTTGCCGAAGCTTTCCCCCTGGGGATTTTCGGTTTCCCAGATACCGTCGGTGCCAATGAGCACTATCTGAGAGTCTGACCACAGCTCCCGTATCTCCTCCTCGAAAGACCAGGTCTCGTCAACCCCGAGCGCGATCCCATCTCCATGCAACTCGCTGAAGGAATCGGTGGAAGGATCATATACCACTGCAGGCTCATGCCCTGCTCTAACCCAGCGAGCTTTACCGTTATCCGAATCGATCAACATAAAAAAGAGAGTCATAAAATTGCCTGTTTCAGCGGTGTCGATGCAAAGGAGGCGATTGACGTCTGTTATTACATCTGCTAGGTCCTCCGGCTTCGTAAATACCCTGCTTCGCAGGAAGGCTCGGACAGTGGTCATCAGCAAAGCCGGAGCTATACCATGACCTGCCACATCACCCACTGCCACTCCCATAAGACCCAACTCGGGAAACTCTATAAAATCGTAATAATCCCCTCCGGTTTCATCACAGTAAGTACTCTTGCCGGCTATATCAAAACCTTCAATTTGAGGAGCCCTCTGGGGAAGTAGGCTCTGCTGCACTTCCATGGCCAGATTCATCTCTTGTTTAAGTCTCATTCGCTCTTGGAGTTGCAAGACCATGGTATTGAAGTTTTGCCTCAGTTGGCCTACTTCGTCTTTGGTTTTCACCGGAAGAAAAGCACTATACTCACCCTGTGCTATGCTCTCAGCCGCGCTGGAGACGTCTTTTATGGAAGAAACCGTGCGCCCCGTAACTAAACGGATCAATAACAGGATCGAGAGAACAAACAAGGACCCACCCACAATGTAATAGTTGCGGAACTTGACGATAGGCGCCAGTATCTCCCTTCCGGGGGCGACCATAACCACACTCCATGGAGCTTCTTCAAGCTGGTGGAAACCGCTTACTTCACTAGGTGGGTGTCCCTGGCCAAGTATCGTCCCTGATTTCTGTTCCTTGATCGCCCTTACAGTTGCCAGTTCCAGTGGATCGTTGTTCTCACCCAGTTGTTTGCGGTCGGGATCGGTGCAGACCATCACTTTTCCATCATTGTCCACCAGAAATGCCCGCCGACTCTGCCACCAACCTGTGGCTCCCAGATTTTCTAACAGATAAGCAAAGCGGATCACCACCTCGAGCTGTCCTAGTTTCGCGCCATTTTCATCATGGAGCTCGGAAATGATCGACACAGTTTCATGCTCAAGAAAAGAATCGTAGCGAGGAGGTGTTATTTCAGCTATTCTGCCCCGGTGAAAGTGCGTCATGCCGCGCATCATTGACCCCTGGGCCGCATGATGTTTTCGGTGCATATGCAGCATGGCGTCGTCGCGCTCCTCACCAACTCTTTTAAGGTCGACTCTCACGACTCCTTCCAGCTGCCGCAACTGTCCTAAAATCCATTCCTGAGTATGCTCGTCGTAATGTTCCCCACCTGTGTTGTTGTACATCTCTAGCCATTTCAGTGGGCGGCTTAGCCGCATATCAACTTCGTGGGCCGCCCGCTGTAATTTCAGAACGGCAGCGTCTCTCC
>JBFFBS010000386.1:0-1968 GCA_041560295.1 Syntrophobacteria bacterium
AGAAGCTCGCCCCTTGCGCGACACTTCCTTCGCTTCGCTTGAGGACGGGCCACTCGCCAAGACGGGACCCCCAGAAATCTCCTAATGTTCCCTCAAAGGACATTTTTCAGCCGGAACTGATTAGCCTTATAACCCGATAGTCCTCGATCGACTCTTTTACCGGGTCCTAATTTTTCCCCCTTTTTAGTACTACTACGTTAAGTCTATTGACAACATAAGGTTTTTGATATATACTTCTGGGTATGAAAACCCAGGACATTAAGAGGTTTCGTTTGGAATTGGAGGCCTTTTTGGCCGATATCATTTTGCACATGGGTCGTAAAGACAGGCAGCGATGGGCGGGTGTCTACGTCCGGGGGCTGCTTTTGGACGGAGAGCGCAAGTCGATTGAGCCCATAGCAAGTCGTGTTGTAGATGGGAACGTTCAGGCCTTGCAGCAGTTTGTCAACCAGAGTCCCTGGTCCTATCAGGCGGTGAGGGCCTCTGCTGCCAGGAAGGCGGAGCGGGAGTTTGTTTGGGAGCCCTACTGGATTGTGGATGAGGTTTCCTTTCCCAAGAAGGGGGACCATTCTGTGGGGGTTGCCAGGCAGTACTGTGGGGCTTTGGGAAAGACGGCAAACTGTCAGGTGGCCGTCACCTTGGATCTTGGCACCGATCAGTCGAGCGTTCCTTTGGATTGGGCGTTGTACCTGCCAGAACGATGGATCAATGATCCGGACCGCAGAGACAAGGTTGGTGTTCCTAGGGAGGTGAGATTCAAGACCAAACCCCAGTTGGCCCTTGAGCTGGTTGATGAGGTAAGGGGCTGGGGTCTTAAGGATCGTGTGGTTTTGGCAGACTCCCTGTACGGTGACTCCTATGAGTTCCGTCAGGGGCTCAGGGATAGGAGCTTGCACTACGTTGTTCAGGTAGAAGGCAAGCTTGTGGGGTGGACGGAGGACCCCCATCCTGTGGAGGTTCCCACCAAAAAGGGTGGCAAAATCCCCCGCAAACGCCTTTACGCTTCGGATCTGCCTCCGACCCGGTCTCTTCAACAGATCGCCAGGGATCTGCCCGACCCAAGCTGGAAACAGATCAGCTGGAGAGAGGGAACCAAGGGGCCGCTCATGTCTCGGTTTGCCCGGGCGATGGTCTGGCTTGCCCATGGTTTGCGTGAAGGTAAAACCACCCAAGCCGAACCCGAAGCGCTCCTTGTTGAGTGGCCAGAATCCAGCAACACCCCTGTGAAATTCTGGCTCTCGAGTTTGGATCCTGCCACCGCCTGGAGAGATTTGGTCAGGACGGCAAAGGGCCGGTTCCGGATCGAACAAGACTACCGGGAAATGAAAATGGAACTCGGCTTGGATCATTTTGAAGGCCGTTCCTGGCAGGGCTGGCATCATCATGTGACCCTGGTTGGGTTGGCTTACGGGTTTCTCACGCTTGCAAGACTCGGCGATAAAAAAAACTTCTGGATTGACCTTGCAAGCTGTCCGCCGGTGGATCCAAAAATACCTGCTCATGTATACAGGCATATGTCCAACCTGCGGCAGAAAGATTCCAAAGATGAAGGAAAGAATAATCATTCATGATGACTCGTAGAACTTAACGTAGTAGTACTAGTCGTCACTGAAGAAAGCTCCTTTTCGCTTTCTGAACGACCTTCTGCGGCAAATTCAATCGATTTGAATTTGTTTCGAGTTTCGAATCTGGTTGCGGCTTCACCGCGCTGTGAACTCTGTGAGAGGTAAGACCGCTCATAGTAGACTCTGTCTAATATGTCAAAAACCGTCTTTTGTCAAGGGCGGTTTCCAGCAATTTTACAGAGGAGAATGACACGTTTTCAATCTCTGGCACGGCTGGTTGCGATCTGCCATCATTCTTCCGGGTGGAGTTTCATCCTTTTAATGGTCACTGTCTTCATAACCTTTTGATCATGTGCTGGCTTCTGGGCTTTCCAAGGTGAACGCCGTTCCCCTTTCAATCCGC
>JBFFBS010000387.1:0-1931 GCA_041560295.1 Syntrophobacteria bacterium
GCATGGAAATTCGGGGCTGATATCGACACTGATGCCATTATTCCAGCTCGCTATCTGAACACTTCGGATCCGAATGAGCTTGCCCAGCATTGCATGGAGGACGCTGATCCCGAGTTTGCTCAAAAGGTCTCGCCAGGTGATGTTATCGTCGCTGAGAGAAATTTTGGTTGCGGCTCCTCTCGAGAACACGCCCCCATTGCTATTAAAGCGGCCGGGGTAAGCTGCGTAGTTGCCGCAAGCTTCGCTCGCATTTTCTACCGTAACGCTTTTAATATGGGTCTGCCCATTTTAGAGTCAGAGGAGGCGGCGGCAGATGTTGTCACGGGCGAACAGTTAGAAATAGATCTGGCAACTGGAATTATTATAAACAAAAGCCGAAACCTTACCTACAAGGCACAGCCGGTGCCGCCCTTCATGCAAGAGTTAGTGGCCGGAGGCGGTCTGATTCCCTATGTGATGAAGAGATTAGGGGATTGAGGGATTGAGGAGTGGTAGATGTCTAATACTTATCAGATTGGCTTGATTCCGGGCGACGGCACCGGTCCTGAGGTGGTAGCGGAAGGGGTCAAGGCCCTTGCAGCAGTTGCCGAACGTAATGGCTTCTCCTTCGAATTGGTTCCCTATGACATTGGCGGCGACCGCTATCTGAAAACTGGTGAAACCCTGCCTGATTCCGTTCTCCATGAACTGCAAACAGTGGACGCCATTTACTTGGGTGCCATCGGTCACCCTGAGGTTCAGCCTGGGATTCTGGAGCAGGGTATCTTGTTGACAATCCGCTTTACCCTGGACCAGTATATCAATCTACGCCCGATCGTCCTCTATCCTGGTGTCTGGACCCCGCTGCGGGATAAGAATCCTGAAGACATTGATTGTGTGGTGGTTAGAGAGAATACCGAAGGTCTCTACGTTGGCAGTGGTGGTTTTTTGAGAAAGGGTACTCCGGATGAGGTTGCCATTCAGGAATCGGTGAATACGCGTAGAGGCGTGGAACGCTGTGTCCGTTATGCTTTTGAGATTTGCCAGCGCCAGGGACGTAAGAAGGTAACGCTTTGTGGCAAGACCAATGTACTAACCTACGCCTTCGACCTATGGGAGCGAACCTTCAATGAAGTAGCCCAGGAATACAAGGATATCGAAACGGATTATGCCCATGTGGATGCCATCTGTATGTGGATGGTGAAAAACCCAGAATGGTTCGACGTAATTGTGACCGACAATATGTTCGGTGACATTATTACCGATCTGGGGGCAATGATTCAGGGTGGTATGGGTATAGCAGCCGGGGGCAACATAAACCCACACGGTGTGTCCATGTTCGAGCCCATTGGAGGTTCTGCCCCTAAATACACCGGGAAGAGTGTGATCAATCCTCTGGCAGCCGTTGCTGCCTTGGCCATGCTCCTGGATAATCTGGGAGAAGAAGATGCTGGTCGCCAGGTGGAGGAGGCCATCAAGCGTGTAGTGAAAAATGACTTGAAAAGCATGGACGCCGGTCGTATGGGGTATACTACCCAGGAGGTTGGTGATTTGGTGGCCAAGTATATAGCAGAGAGCTAGTTGGTTTATAAGATGATTATTCAATTGAGTGATCGTTGATCTACTTAGTTAGAAAAAACTTGTTAATTTAGGAAGTCATCACCCCCACCCTAACCCTCCCCCGTCAAGGGGGAGGGGGAAGTGGGGATAGCTACTCAAATGCGTCATTGTAACTATTTGACTATATTAGAAGAAAAAGTATTATAAAGTCTCAAATTTCATCCGTTGAGAGGGAATGGGCAATGAAAAGCGAATATCATGTAGCGGTAGCCGGTGCCACGGGCGCGGTTGGCAATGAGATGATCCGGATTCTCGAGGAGCAGGAGTTCCCGGTAGCTTCCCTCAAACTCCTGGCCTCTTCACGCTCCGTGGGAAAGACTCTAGATTTTCGC
>JBFFBS010000388.1:0-1894 GCA_041560295.1 Syntrophobacteria bacterium
AGAGAGCCCGAGTCAGCCAATGCCCACCAGATAAGCTTTAGCTTGGCTCTGCTTGCTACACTGTGTTTTGTAACATTTCGTCGAAAGCGTAGTTAGAATTAACTTTCGTTCGACTGGAAGGCCCGGGAGAGCGCCCTATGCTTCCCCGGGTTTTCTTTTTAAACGGGCTGATCACAGAATAAATGGCACCGTGGGGAGGAACTTCAGTCAGGTTTCCACTGTCTTATCTAGAAAAAGTCCCTTGATCTTCAAGAGTTGGGCACCTTTCTTGCTATTGTAATTTTTGACATTTTTTGCTACTTGTGGGAAAAGGTAGTAGAAAAACTACCAGTAATTACCTGAATATGCTGAACGACCCCTCAAGACAGAGCTAGAGGTTGAAGTTCTGTCCTGGGGGTAAGGGTGAAGTATTGGCTGGAGCATTTTCAATAATGTTCTCCTTTAAACACCGCTGGATCGCCGATATTTTAGTGCTGAGCCTGTTAGTTTATTTCGGGGTGAATGCTTTCATCACGGTGCTGAATAACAGGCTGGCTCCAACTCCGGCGATGCAGGAAGAAGCAGTGAAGCTCAGCGAGAAGCCAGCAGCCGATGCCAGACCCCTGGAAGATTACGCAGTCATCACCGAGCGACACCTATTTGGCGGGACTTCGGAAGGTTTGGCAGAGGCTCCCCCAGAAGAAATTGTCCTGGACGATATACCCACGGCGGTAAACAGCCTCGGATTGAAGTTGGTTGGCACGGTGGTGGCCAGCAAGCCAGAAGAGAGTTCTGCCATTATCGAAGACCGCAGCACCCGGAAACAGGAAGTCTACCAAGAGGGGGATCGAGTAAAACAGGCGCTCATTAAGAGAATACTGAGGCATAATGTTGTTATCAATGCCGGAAGACGAGATGAGGTGCTTACCATGATACCCGACGAGAGTGCGGGAAAAACCCCGGCTCCAGAGCGGGCACCTCGAACCCGGCGGAGGCCAGCCGCCGGAAGTTCCATCCGGTTAGATCGTGAGGAACTAGAATCTCAAATGGCCAACCTGAATGAGTTGATGCAGCAGGTGCGCATTCGTCCTTTCATGGAGGGGAAGCGGCCGGCCGGTTTTCTGGTGAGCAACATCAAGCCTGGTAGCCTTTTTTCCAAAATGGGGCTGCGCAACGGTGACGTAATTCAGGGGATCAACGGCGAGACCATTACAACTCCTGATCAGGCAGTCGAACTCTATGAGGGTCTCATGGAAGGGGGCGAGATCGCCCTGGAAATAAAACGGGGGCGGCGCAAGCAGAATTTGCGGTACGAAGTCGAGTGAAGGTAACCACAGAGACACTGAGGTCTCTGTGGCTCCATGGTGCAAAAAACAATGGCTGGGAGAGAATGTATGGCCAGGAAAGCCTTACATACGTCGATGTGGTTCTTAACTCTTGTGATGCTTCTCGGCTTCACGGCCAGGGGGGATGCTCAGACCGGGAGTCGGACTGGCCCCAGGGGACAGCCCCAAAAGACCATCAGTATGGATTTTGACCAGGTCGACATCAAGGTGTTTATTAAGTTTATCAGTGAGCTGACCGGGAAAAATTTTGTGGTGGACGATAAGGTCCGGGGCAAAGTGACGGTTCTCTCTCCGAGCAAAATCTCAGTGGAAGAGGCATACAAGGTGTTTGAGTCGGTACTGGAGGTACACGGCTTTACCACCGTGCCTGCCGGCAAGGTAATCAAGGTGGTGCCTTCGGTAGAGGCTAGGCAAAAAAGTGTGGAACTTCGCAAAGGGCCAGAATTTGTCCCCCGCCCCGACGATCGGATAATCACCCAGATCATACCACTGCTCTATGCAAACGCCCAGGAGGTCAGGAAGCTGTTGGCGCCAATGGTTTCCAAACAGGGAGTGGTAATCGCCTACGA
>JBFFBS010000389.1:0-1891 GCA_041560295.1 Syntrophobacteria bacterium
GAACCGATTTCCTATAAGCAAACCTGTCTTTCTCTTGTGCGCCCGTAGCTCAGCCCGGATAGAGCGTCGGACTTCGAATCCGCAGGTCGCAGGTTCGAATCCTGCCGGGCGCGCCACTTTTTTTTGACCACCCAGAATTATCAAACACAAGCTTAATCGGGCCGTTAGCTCAACTAGGCAGAGCAACTGACTCTTAATCAGTAGGTTCGGGGTTCGATTCCCTGACGGCCCACCACAGTACAGAAGGGTTCACAGACATCACCGTGGACCCTTTTTTTCTGCGATCATCTAAAAATTCGACCTTTGCCCTCTTGTCTTTGCGTCTTTACGGAGTTATCTTAACGCTTAGCGGCATGGTATTGAGTCACAAGCTCACTTTTTCTTCATGCCGTCTCTTACTTCCCCGCTCTCGTAACATTCGGGAGCGGGGAATTTTTTTGCCCTCACCTTCTCCCTCGTTGATCACGGCATGAACGTCACAAGCCATATTTAGAGTGTTTTGGGATTGCGGATTTGTATTCCTGTGCCAGCTTTAATCCCATCCCAGTATAGATTAAGGGATATAAACTTTCGGAGTGTGATCGGGTAGGAGTTTATATAATTCATCAACTGCTTAACGAGTATAGTAGCCATCACTGGTCAATAATCTCGAGAACCACACGCTTCCTCAGCTTGCCAGCGGCAGCGTTTAGAAGGGTTCTCATGGCCTGCACATTGCGCCCTTTCTTGCCAATTATCTTGCCGATGTCCTCCCTGGCTGGTCTCAATTCAATCACTAAAGTGTCACTTCCAGCGATCTCGCTTACTTCCAACTCATCTGGATTGTCCACCAGCGCCTTCGCCATGATTTCAACCAACTCTTTCATCGCTGTAACCTCCGTTCTAACGGTGCCAGAAGGGAACGTCAGATGGTATTAGTGTCTATCCTACATAGTACCACAATATCTTGAGAATGCTTTATGATTAATCAAGGTCTTGAGCAATGCTTACCTGCTTGCCCCCTGTTTGAGGGAAAACCAGAAGCCTCCGAGGAGGTCAAGAAATCCCACAGAGTCTGTACATCGACACCTTCTGGTAATCTCTTACCACGGCTAGCTCCAGAGGAAAATAGTCATAAATGGTTTGACTTTCACCTAAGAACTAGGTTATCGTCCAGCCAATCAATAAAGGGCCGTCTTTGTTGGCGGCCCGGTTTCGTTCTGGGGGAAGAACCATTTGTCAAAAGTGGCAACCTCGAGTTTGGAACTATGAGAATTTCTTTGAAAGGAGGGTGTCACAATGGCTAATGGAATTGTGAAGTGGTTTGATGAGCGCAAAGGCTACGGCTTCATCGAGCAAGAAGAAGGCCCGGATGTATTTGTTCACCACTCAGGGATCAACGCAACGGGTTTCAAATCTCTCAATGATGGCGACAGCGTGACTTTTGATGTCGAGCAGGGCCAAAAAGGTCCTGCTGCAGTGAACGTCACCAAGGTTTAGTTAGCAGCAACACGCTTATCTAGGGCATCTTGTCTAATTAGGACAAGATGCCCTTTTTATTTTCGCAGGCTTCACCCAGACGTGGCCTGTTTACACCATGCCGGGTATGAGCTGTCACTTCCGGGCCTCTTGACTACTTTGCCAAGAAGTGTCATAGTTGATCATCTTTTTTCGTTGGTTTTGGTGCGTAACCCCAGAGCCTTTAGGGACTTCTGGGGTTTTTATTGCTGGATTCAATGAGGTGGGTAAACCGGCCTTTATGGCCGACAGGAAGCACTTTGTCGATCTCTAGTGCAAGGTGAAGCTCTACCACCGAAACCCCCGGACTCAGCGGGATCAACTAAAGAGTTTGGAGATGGGAGAGTGCAATGGCAAGACGTGGTCAACACAGCTTTATGAAACGGCAAAAAGA
>JBFFBS010000390.1:0-1878 GCA_041560295.1 Syntrophobacteria bacterium
CTCTCAGATCTCTTGACTTTGCCAGTAGATCGGGGTCACTGGAGAGGAGCATTCCTCCTTCGCCAGTGGTAATGATCTTGGTTGCATAGAATGAGCATATGGCCACTCTACCGAAAGTTCCAACCTTTCGACTTGCTAATTCTGCCCCTAATGCCTGAGCGCAATCTTCGATCACTGGAAGACCCAAGGCTGATATCTCTCTAACTTTCGCGGGCAAACCGAAGAGATGAACCACGATGATCGCTTTGGATTTAGAGGTAAGCCTTTTTTGGAGATCCTCAGGGTCTATATTGCCGTTTGTGGGATCTACGTCGACCAGGATCGGAGTCGCTCCAGAGTGATACACGGCGTGCAGCGGGGCTGAGCACACATAAGAGGGTAGAAGAACCTCATCACCAGGACCAACCCCCAGGGCGAGCAGAGCCAAGTGGAGAGAAGCTGTGCCCGATGAGGTGGCAACCCCGGGGAGAAGTTCATGGAAGCTTCCCAGTTCCTCTTCAAAATTTTCTATTTCAGGGCCCTGGGCGAGCTGGCCGGAGGTGAGGACATTTTGAAGAGCGCTGGTTTCCTCATCGTCCAGGAAAGGTTGGGAATGAGGAATTATTTTCTTGTTTTCCACTGGTCCAAGCAGATTAGATGTTTATGAAAAGCCGCAAAGGCGCAAAAGCTTCGGCGAACTTGACCCGCCCCTGAATTCCTCTAAAAGTGGCATTGGCTTGAGCGAGTTCTATAATGTACATATCCTCGATATTGGTTTTCATAACTTGAGAAGCATGGGCATTCAGGACCTGGGATTTGCGTTCTAAAGTATCGGAGATGTCCACGTAGACCTGGGGATTGAAGTTCTGGGTTGTGGGAACCTCAAAGAAAAGCACGTTGCGGACATATCGGGTGGCGGACATGGTGGCCTGGGTAAGAATGCGGTGATCCTGATGCGTATCATCGCCGTAATTTACCAGAATGAGATCCGGTTTTACCTCTCCCAGTACTTCTTCTATCTTTTCAATGAGTTCCTTATTCAGAGGCAGCTGGGTGTCATGATATCCTCCCCAGAAAATTTTTTGAACACTCATAAGTTCAGCCGCATTTTCCTGTTCCTGCTTCCGAATCTCGGAGCTGCCGCCCTCTTGGCCACTGGTTAGCACCATGAGATAAATGTGGTGGCCGCGTTCGGCATATTTAATCAGGGTTCCGGCACAGCCGTACTCGATGTCATCCGGATGCGCACCGATGGCAAGGATGTTCATGGTCTGAATCATATCGACGCCTCTCTGATAATGGTCAAACTCTCAGGACCGCAATTGAATAGAAGGTCCGCCACGGATAAATTGGGCTCGAATGGCCCGTAGCACTGGGGGTACTCAGGGTGATTGAAGTCTTGCAAGACAAGCTCTAGTTGATTGCTATGGAAGGTGTCCAGATCCATGTACTTAGCACCGTCTCTGCCGGAAAGATAAGCATCACCACCCAGAGCCTGGCAGATTTTCACCAATCGTAAAGTGGGGTCATCGGTTTCCACCTGGAGCGAGGAGGCCAGAATCACCTTTCTCTCCAGCCCCAATAAGCCCATCAGGAGCCTGATACACGCCACATTTATTTCTGCCAGCATTTCATAAGGCTGCTGGTAGAAATCTTCAAAGCTTGCATAATAGGTTTCAAAAAATGGGGCTTTGCTATAGTTGGTTTTGAGGGACTGGAGGTGTTTGCGTTGCCAATCCACCGTCTGGTTCACTCCCACCTCATAAATTCGCTGAGGGAAACGGTAGGTCACCGGCACTGTAAGCCACTGCCAACCATCAGCAGTCTTGATCCTGTTACGGTTTTGAAATTCATTTTTCTTGTATTGCACCGTATCCAGCAAACAGAAGGCATCAGACC
>JBFFBS010000391.1:0-1877 GCA_041560295.1 Syntrophobacteria bacterium
CGTGGAGAGGACCACCAGATCCTGCGGTATTTCCAGTTCGCGGCCCAAAAGGTGATGGTAGACTTTTACCGCATTCTCTTGAACCTCGGGAGGTCTTTCCTGATCGTATTTTATGTAACGTACACCCAGCTGTTTGGAGTGCTGGAACATGGCCTCATTTTCAGTGCCATAGGCCTGGATGTCGCGGTAGAGAATGTGCACGTTGCTTTCAGGATTCTGCTCCTTGATGACAATGGCGTTTTTGATGGCGGTCATGCAGCAGATGCGTGAGCAGTACTTGCGCTCCTCATTACGGGCGCCAACGCACTGGATCATGACCACGTTATCGGCTTTGAATTTTTTTGTTCTGAAGAATGCTTCCAAATCAAACTGGGTGATCACCCGCTTACCGTCGTAATGAAAGAGCCCTTCCGGCCTGAATACTTTGGCGCCGGTTGCGATTATGATCACGCCGACACCGAAATCTTGGGCAACACCATTGGTTGAGACGTTCACTTGGTAGTGGCCGATGTATCCTTGAATCTGATTAATGGTGGTGGAGGTTAGAAGACTAATGTTATCGTGGTTGCTGACCGCCTCGACCTGTTTGGCGAGCAGCTCTTGTGCATCCACATTAGCGGGTGCCAGTCTGTGCAAATTTCGCAGCAGTCCTCCCATTTCCGAAGACTTCTCCACCAGGAACACCTGGTAGCCCCGGTTGGCCAGAGTCAGCGCCGAGGTCATGCCACTTATGCCGCCGCCGATGACCAGAGCCTTGGGATCCACCTCTGATTCAATGGGCTCCTGAGGCTGGAGCAGGGCAGCCTTGGCCACTCCCATGCGAATGAGGTCTCTCGCTTTGTCGGTGCCCTCCTCCCGCTCCTGCATGTGAACCCATGAGCACTGATCACGGATATTGACCATCTCGAAAAGATATGGATTGAGACCGGCCTCTTCACAGCTTTCGCGGAAAAGGGGCTCGTGAGTTCGAGGACTGCAGGAAGCGACAACAACACGGTTGAGCTTCTCATCTTTGATGGCATCTTTGATTTCGTTTATACCGGTCTCGGAACAGGTGTAGAGGTTTTCTTTCACAAATACGACATTGGGCAGGGTCTCAGAATACTCGGCTAGGCTAGGGCAGTCCAGATAGCCAGCGATGTTACTGCCGCAGTCACAGACAAAGACTCCGATACGAATATCTTCGGCCAATTTCACACCCCTTTTCTGTGTGAGTGGTTTATAGACCTTAAATGGGTAATCCAAATACGAAATCCGAAGCACGAAATAAATCCTGACCAACAGATGTGGGATGTGCGATATGTGATGTGAGATTTTCATTTCTCTCGGGATTTACTTAGGAATTAGGCATCCCACATCCCAGATCTCACATCTCACATCCATCTTGGAGTTTTTTCGTGTTTCGAAATTCGGATTTAGTACATTACCTCCTGCTTGACACTGTGGCTTTACTTTCTGCCACCAGCTGCCGCCTTTGGTGCAGTGAATACAACCTCAGCGGCGCGGGCGGCGGCACTGCTCGCCTGGGCCACGGATTCAGGAATGTCCATGGGCCCCTGAGCACAGCCACAGACGAAGATTCCGGGACGGCTTGTGTCTAAGGGGATAAGAGGATCTGTTTTGAAAAAGCCGTTCTCATCCAGATCCAATCCCATGAGTTCGGCCAGCTTTGGAGTCCCTGCCGAGGGAACGCAGGCTGTGGCCAAGACCACCATGTCGAAGGTTTCGTGCTCAACTTTACGGGTGGTGGTGGACTCATACCAGACTATTGGATTGTGGGCTTCATCCTCTGTGATCTCTGCGACACGACCCCGAATGTATTGAATGTTCGAGGAGTTACCGCCGCGCAATTTATATTCTTCAAAACCACGACCTAC
>JBFFBS010000392.1:0-1859 GCA_041560295.1 Syntrophobacteria bacterium
ATCACCTGGCGAGACCTTTTGAGCAAACTCGGGATCAGCGTCCTCCATGCAATGCTGGGCAAGCTCATTCGGATCCGAAGTGTTCAGATAGCGAGCTGGAATAATGGCATCAGTGTCGATATCAGCCCCGAATTTCCATGCCTTGCCAGAGAGTTTCATCTTTTGCTCCTGAAACGTAGTAGCCTAAGTAGACTGAGCACTAAACACTAGGCACTAGGAACCATAAGAGTATTTCCAAGTTATTCCTTGTGGTGCTTAGTGCTTACTGCCTAGTTCCTAGTATAATTGCGGTATTGACAACACGGACCAGGCGAATTCACATTGAGCTCCAACATGGAAAATGGCCCTTGTTACACTTCCTCCGGGCCAGCGATGCGGCCCAGCACAGCCGAAGCAGCTGCCACGGCAGGAGAGGCCAGATAGACTTCGCTTTCCGGATGACCCATTCGCCCCACGAAATTTCGGTTAGTGGTGGCCACGGCCCGCTCCCCAGCAGCGAGAATTCCCATGTATCCACCCAGACAGGGACCACAGGTCGGGGTGCTTATGGCAGCCTCTGCCTCAAGAAAAATTGTAAACAGACCCTCGTCCATGGCCTGTCGGTAGATGGCCTGGGTGGCAGGAATGATGAGGCAGCGCACCCTGGGCGCCACCTTGCGGTTTTTCAGCAGCTGGGCAGCCAATCTCAAATCCTCAATGCGACCATTGGTACAGGAGCCGATCACTACCTGATCAATGGGAATCTCATCCAGGGATGATACCGGGTGGCTGTTTGCGGGTGAAGGTGGCAGGGCCACTTGTGGTTCGATTTCACCAACATCGTACGTGATGACCTGTTCATACTGAGCATCAGCGTCGCTTTGGTAAAACTGGTATGACCGCTGGGCTCTTTCCTCCACAAAAGCCCGGGTGCACTCGTCAGGTGCGATAATGCCGTTTTTTGCCCCTGCTTCAATGGCCATGTTGGCCATGGTCAGCCGTTGATCCATAGAGAGTTGAGCAATGACAGGACCGGTGAACTCCATGGCCCGGTAGCGAGC
The DNA here is from genome assembly GCA_041560295.1 of Syntrophobacteria bacterium. Lineage (GTDB taxonomy): Bacteria > Desulfobacterota > Syntrophobacteria > BM002 > BM002 > BM002. The sequence continues at coordinate 1,041 of JBFFBS010000392.1, forward strand.
ACCGTCAACGCCAATCTGGCCAATGGTATAAAGAATCAGATCCTTGCCAGTAACCCAGGGACGCAGATTCCCCTGGAAGATAAACTTGATGGAGGCCGGCACGCGGAACCAGGTCCGGCCGGTTATCATAACCGCAGCAAGATCCGTACTGCCAACGCCGGTGGCAAAGGCACCGAGCCCCCCGTACGTACACGTGTGGCTGTCGGCCCCCACTACCACATCTCCGGGGAGGACCAATCCCTGTTCAGGCAGGAGCGCGTGTTCGATGCCCATGCGACCCACCTCAAAAAAATGGGGTAATTCATGCTCGACGGCAAACTCCCGCAAAAGCTGACACTGGGCAGCAGATTCAATGTCCTTGTTGGGTACGAAATGGTCGGGGACAAGGGCAATCCTCGCCACGTCATAAAGCTTTTCGGCACCCGCCTGGCGGAACCGCTCAATGGCAATGGGCGCAGTAATATCGTTGGCGAGAGAGAAGTCAACACTGACTTCGATGAGTTCTCCCGGTTCTAATTTATCCAAGCCGGCATGGGCCGCAAGGATTTTCTCGGTAATCGTCATTCCCATGATAGCTACCTTTGTCGCTGGTCATTAATCACAGAGGTATCAGCTGTAACTGGCGACACTAACAAGCTGTTGACCTTACCGTAAAGAAAATTTTCCCCTTCCTGGATGTTACCTGGGAGGGGAATGCCTTGACTGACGAAGTGGTAATAGTCCTGTTACAAGACTTCGGGCACTCAAGTTCGCGTTCGTCACTTACCTTGAGTGGTGGGAGGCAGCCTCTATCCTGTTCCGTTTTTGCTCTTTGCCATC
>JBFFBS010000393.1:0-1850 GCA_041560295.1 Syntrophobacteria bacterium
AGCAAAAGCTCTCGCCACATCTGGTTTCCTGTAATTCATTCTCCCTGGAGTGATATCATCAAGTTTCTATTGGTTCTTGCGGCTCTCGCCTGGTTGCTCTATCGGGGCACTGAGAGTTTGGGTTACAACTGGCAGTGGCACCGGGTATCCAGATACATATTGAGCGTCAAAGACGGTCAGGTAAGTTTCGGTCCTCTCATTCAAGGATTGCTGGTTACCTTGCGCATCTGCGGCTGGAGCCTGTTGTTTTCCTTTGTTTTTGGCTTGTTGACGGCACTCTTACGAATGTCAGATTCCATGGTAGGGAGAGGCGTGGCTCGCTGTTACTTGGAGTTGATCCGAAATACACCGCTTCTGGTTCAATTGTTTTTCCTTTATTTTGTCGTGGCACCGGTACTGAACATCGACCGTTTTACTGCGGGCGTCTTGGCACTAAGCCTTTTCGAAGGAGCATATGCTTCAGAAATCTTCAGGGCTGGAATCGTCTCTATCGCCAGAGGACAGTGGGAGGCGGCCCATAGTCTCGGGCTGAGCACATTTCAGACCTACCGGTATATTATTTTACCGCAAGCGATTCGATACATTCTCCCTCCACTAACCAGTCAGGCGGTAGCGCTTATCAAGGACTCAGCTCTCGTTAGCACTATTGCCATTTACGATCTAACCATGCAGGGGCAGGTAATAATTAGTGAGACTTTTCTGACCTTTGAGATTTGGTTCACTGTGGCGGCCATCTACCTTATTCTTACTGTTGTGCTGTCAACCATGGCTGATATCATGGCTTACCGCTTGAAAACTGCCAACTGAAAATAATTCGGGGAACTGCTCATGGGAGACTGTTTATGCTCAGCTTATTTGCCAAACACAGAGGTTTAGAAATCCGAAACAAATTCGAATGACCAAAATTCAAATGATCTAAACATAAGAAAAACCTTTTTGGATAGTTGCGTTTTGAACATTTGAACATTCGGATTTTACATTTGTTTCGTGCTTCTGATTTCGAATTTGGGCGCAATGCACTCCTCTAAGTTTCAGCGGTTCAAGCTCTCTTGACTCGTCACGGTATAGCATTCTGGAGATTTTGATGCAGGGGAAGGAATTAGGCGATTACATCATTGAAGTGGACAGCATCCGCAAAACATTTCCCGACGGGGTTCAAGCTTTATATGACTTCTCCACCAGGATCCGGCGCAGCGAGGTTGTTGTAGTTATTGGCCCTTCCGGTGCTGGTAAGTCTACCTTTCTTAGATGTCTAAACGGCCTCGAAGACTTTGATAGTGGCACCATTACTATCGACGGGATACCTCTCGACGACAACAAGGAGAACCGGTTCGAAATCCGCAAAGAAGTAGGCATGGTGTTTCAGTTATTCAACCTCTTCCCACATATGACTGTACTGGAAAACGTTAATCTGGCACAAATGCTTGTCAGGAAAAAGAACCATAACGAGGCTACCGAAGTGACCATGTCACTTCTGGAGAAGGTGGGCATTCCTGAAAAAGCCCAGAGCTATCCTGGCCACCTCAGTGGCGGTCAGCAACAGCGCGTTGCCATTGCCAGAGCCTTGGCCATGGTACCGAAGGTGATGCTTTTCGACGAGGCCACAAGTGCTCTTGATCCGGAAATGATTGGCGAGGTCCTTGATGTCATGAAAACCCTTGCCCAAGAAGGAATGACCATGGTTGTGGTAACGCATGAGATGGGATTCGCCCGAGAAGTCGGTGATCGGGTAATATTTATGGACGAAGGACGGACTGTGGAAGAAGGATCAGTAGAACAAATCTTTTCCAATCCGCAGAAGGAACGAACCAAGCAGTTTATTAGTCAAATCTTGTAGTCCTGGGAGAGCG
>JBFFBS010000394.1:0-1843 GCA_041560295.1 Syntrophobacteria bacterium
AAGCTTCGACGAGACAAGCCGCTCAGTCCCGCAAGCGGGTTCCCAGTTTCGTGGTCGGAGCAAGTGATTCAGGAAATATCCGGGCTGGATTTCCGGATTCTCCAACCAGGTTCGCCACAACCCTGTTGATAAGCAAGAATCATGCTGAACGCTAGGGTTCAGTTAAGGTCAAATGCACTTTTAGGATTGCAGTCAATCCAAACCTCTTTTTTGGCATGGTATTCTGTAAAAAGAGCAGAGGGGGCGGTTTTGCCCAGAGTAACGCTTGACAAAACGCTTGGGCGGAACAATATTTGGCACTAGATGTAATGACCGCATCTCTGAGAACAACGTTGGGATAGGGAACTGGGAATGGCAGAAAAAGAGTGTGAAGATAAAAAACCTTGTGAAGCCTGCGATCTTGCGGACAAGTGTTCTTCCGGCGAAAAAGCAGAGCATGATAAAAAAAGGTTACGGGAAAGACTTTTCAACATTCGCCACAAGATTATGGTCATGAGCGGCAAAGGTGGCGTGGGGAAAAGTACCGTAGCAATCAACTTGGCTGCTTCTCTGGCTCTCAGGGGGCATCAAGTCGGAATTCTTGACGCTGATCTTCACGGTCCGGATGTACCGAGAATGCTTGGTATAGAGGGGCAGCGCTTGACTGGCAGTGGTGACGGTGTCAATCCGGTCGAAGTATTCGAAGGTTTTAAAGCGGTTTCCATGGCCCTTCTCTCACCAGAGCCTGACAAGGCTATTATCTGGAGGGGACCGCTCAAGCATTCCGCTATCAAGCAGTTTCTCGGCAATGTGACGTGGGGTGATCTAGACTTTCTCTTCATCGATCTGCCTCCCGGCACTGGCGATGAACCCCTCAGTGTTGCCCGGCTCATCAAAGAGGTGGATGGTGCCGTAATCGTGACGACCCCGCAGGATGTTGCTCTTCTCGACTCGCGCAAGGCCGTCAGTTTCAGCCGGCTTATTAAAGTACCGGTCTTGGGCATTGTTGAGAATATGAGTGGTATGGTGTGCCCACACTGCAGTGAAAAGATAGATCTATTTAAGGTGGGAGGAGGTGAGAAGGCAGCCGAGGAGTTGGGTGTGGAATTCCTGGGACGCATACCCATCGATCCACGTGTGGTACACCAGTGTGATGCAGGACGGCCATTCGTGGCAGAACCCGGCGAGTCGGTGGCCAAGAACGCATTTGCTGATCTGGTTCGGAAGCTCCTCGATCGATTGCAATGGTCAGAGGAGGAGGTAGGTGCGGTTCACTGAAACAAAACTCATGTAATCCGCCACATTTAAGGACCTATGACCGGCTACACCGGGAAATAGTGAAAAATCTCTCTTGAATCCTTGACAATGATCACGTAATATACGCCATGACTTCTTTCGAGCCGAGATACTTTAGTACTTATTTGGATACCATGGAGGAAAGCGATGAGTGAATTTGAAGAGGTATGCTACACCAGGGAAGGAGCAATTGAGAAGGCAATTGAAATGGAGAAGGAAAGCTTCGACATCTATCGGAGAGCTTACGAGATGGTCGAGGATAAGCGAGCCAGGGATTTGGTAAAAGAGCTGGCTCTCGAAGAGTTGGAGCACAAATATACCCTGGAGAAAGCCTTTCTCGAGGAAGAAATCGCCCTACACGATGCTGGTGTGGAAGAGGGCCCGAGCATGGAACTGACCATGCTGCTGCAGATAAAGCCTCTGGATCAGGATTCTACCTCCCAGGATGTAATGATATACGCTATACACGAAGAAAAACGTTCGGTGGATTTCTACGGTAAAATGGCGCAGGCGTGTGTGGGTGCACCCATGGAGTCTATGTTCCGTCGACTGCAACAGGATGAAGGCA
>JBFFBS010000395.1:0-1802 GCA_041560295.1 Syntrophobacteria bacterium
CAAACTCCCTTACAACCGCCTTCTTCACTTCTTTTCTGCGCTTCCGCTTAACCCGGATATTTCATGAATCGCTGTCGCGAGACCGCGAAGATGGGCGTGCCACCTGGCAGCCGCAGGGTGTTGGCTCCGAGGCGTACCTGACCGGTACGTCGTAGGTGCCGACACCCGAGGACGCCGGGAAGGACGCCCATATCCGTGGTCACAGCAGGCGATTCATGAAATATCCGGGTTAGACGGTCAACGGGAAGTGACGGTAGGTTACAGGAAGCAAAAACCACGTGCAAGGGGAAAGGTGACACAAAAAAACCCCCACCGACTCTTCCGAGCCGATGGGGGACTAAAAGAGGGAAATGGTATTGGTGAGTCACACGCTCACCTTACTGACATTTAATGCAAACATGGTGCCAAGGAAGCAGAGATAAAGGACCTAATTTTTTTCAAGATGTTTTGCGAGCAGGCTCTGAAGAAGCTGGCGATCATCCGTTGAGATATGCGCGAACTTTACTCCAATACCGAAACCTGAAGTAGATTCATTGGGGGTGGTGACTGTATGCCAGACGACCCTGGCAACAATATTGAGCGATCTGCGGTGAGGAACATCAATTCTCACCCGCAATTTGCCTTCCACCTGTGACGGTTCTTGGCAAGAAATATAGGCTCCACTGGTGCTAATGTTCGTGGTTACCCCGTGGATGGCACCACGGGTAGTTTCTATATGTACGGGCCATTTGACCTTGGCTCTGGGTTGCCCGCGACTTTTGATTCCTAGAACCATTTCAAAGTAACTCTCTTTAGCTTGGGTCTGTGCTGTAGATAGTCACCAGGTAACTGAAAAAGGCCAAACGCTGTACAGAAAAAAGGAAGGGGAAGTAGCTTGCTCCAACGATGCTCTAACTCCAGCGACTTCGACGCTATGTTGTAGCCCTGGATGCTATCTATCTATTACCATTAATCTGATCCCTCAGTTTTCCGGAACACTTAAACGTTACCACCTTCTTCGCCGGCAGCATCAATGGCTTTCCGGTAAGAGGATTCCTGCCCTTTCTCTCTTTTCTCTCCCGGACGGAGAATTTTCCAAACCCGCTGATGAGGACATCTTTCCCTTCTCCCAGAGTTCCTTTGATGATTTCGAAAAGGCAGTCAACCAGTTCAGCGGATTGTTTCTTGGTACGGCCCACCCGATTGTGGATCACTTCGGCAATGTCTGCTTTCGTTAAGCTCATGGCAGCTGTCCTTCCTCAAAAGCTGTCTCTTACCTCTTTACTGTTCCCACCCTACTAATGTTGCAGGCCAGTGCCATATGAACCTGACCCCCATCCCATTGACGCTTTTATCGTCACTACTGACGCAGACATTTGACCACACCACTTGCGCCCTCACTGTCAACGAGTGGTCCGAGTCGGGGATGTTGATGGTCAATGCCACGGTCTCGTTCGAGCCCAAGGGTCTAGGGCAAGAGATAAATGCCCCCATCATGCTGAGATTCGTGGTTTCCCCCTGAAGTGAGCCCTCGGCAGTCATTGCGGAAACCGGCCATCTAACCTCAGCTCTTGGATATATTCGCCTATCTTCGCCAATCATCTTCTCTCCCCTTTTGCCTTGGCACTCAACTCTGGGTGGACCAGAAAGAGACTGTCGCAGGGGATTGGATAATAAGAATTTGTTATATCCTGTATTTTCAAACCTTTAGAGCAATCTCTAAAGCAAAATACATGCCAGGTGGCTGAAATTAAAACAAGAAACTGCAATTTCCCCCTGGTTCCTCCACGCCAATAATCTAGAAAAAAGTGGTATTTTTTTTC
>JBFFBS010000396.1:0-1736 GCA_041560295.1 Syntrophobacteria bacterium
CGTGCCCTTTTTTCACCTCCCTGAGCATGTCATCAAGCTTGGCCTCCGCCTCCTTGCGCTCGGTGATGTCACGCAAAATCCCGGTGAAAAGTCTGCCGATTCCCGTTGGCACCTCGCTAAGGGCGAGTTCCACCGGAAAGGTTGTCCCATCCTTGCGCAAGGCGTCGACCTCGCGGCCGATTCCTATGATGCGGCTCTCTCCCGTTTGCAGATACCTGGCAATGTAGGAATCGTGTTTCTCTCTGTGGGGGGATGGCATGAGCATACTGACATTTTGGCCGATCACCTCGCCGGCACTGTAGCCGAATATCTGTTCCGCGGCGGGGTTGAAGGCCTGAACGATGCCGCGCTCGTCAATAGTAACGATGGCATCCACTGCAGTGTTGACGATAGCCTGTATCCTGGCTTCGCTCCCTGCCAAAGCTTCTTCAGCCGTCCTCCGCAAATGGTCGGTTCGCACCGATTCAATCATGCTGGCACAGGTGGCAAGAAACGGCTCCAGGTACGTGACCAGTTCATCGTCATAGCCGTTGGGTCGGTTTGCAATTCCGATCATACCAACGAGTTTGTCACCCCGATAAATAGGTAAGCCCAGGAAGGCATTGAGAGCGGGGTGGCCTTCGGGCAATCCACCCCTGCGGGCGTCGTTGGCAGGGTCGTTAGAAATCACTGGTCGGCCGCTGGTCATCACCGCACCGAACAGCGTCTTAAGGTTGGTGAAGACCATGCCCTTGGGAGCATTCTCTCGATAGAACTGCATCCATTTTTCATTCCAGGCGATGTTTGTGATAGCGTGAGCTCTTAGATAAGGATCGCCGTTATCACTCCAGAGCACCTCACCGATAAAGCCGTATTCGCTTTCCGTCAATGAAAGGAGGTCTGTAAGCAGCCGATCGAAAAGCACGCGAGGTTCAACATCCAAAATGAACTGGGACTGCACGTGACTCAAGACCTGGAGAAGGTCCTGGCTTGCCTCAATGCTCCTTCTCTGCTCCAGCTCTTTTTCTAAGCTCTGCTCGAGTTCGGCTATCTGTTGACGCAGTTTTTCCAGGTCACTCATGTTCTGCTCTCTGGGTTCACCATCATCTTTCATGATGCAAGCCTGGTATGATGGATATACCTCTTGGCGAAATATGGTTTAAATTATCAATGCAAGGATAATCATGGGGTAGTAAATTGAAAGGTTCACAGCAACCGTTAAAAAATAACATAAGGAAAAGAAATATAAAAGACGTGTCAACCCAAGGAATTTTCCGTGAGAGTCTGCTTGTGGACTAGATTCCCGCTCCCAGATTGATCTCGGGAAGCGGGGATCCAGGCAAATCACAGATTCTAGGCATTCGAAGAGTGAATTATTGACCAGTCTCAAATTGTTGACAAAAGAGAGCAAGAGAGTGTAAAGATAGTCAAAACGTGAGCTCCTTTCGCTACGGAATCCTGTGAAAGTCAGGAGCGGTCCCGCCGCTGTGAACTCGGCCCATTTGGGTTAGCATCTTGCGGCCAATCTTTGTCTGAAGCCACTGCTCGGTTATAAACCGGGTGGGAAGGCCGGTCGTCGAGTCGAGTGAGCCAGAAGACGGGTGGAGGGGAGCTATAACCCGGATGTTTCGGGTTAGGGGCTTTGTCGATGGTAAAGAAAAGCCTTCGTCTTTCGCAGACGAAGGCTTTTTTCATTTTTCGAGGTGAATTTGATGAAGGCTGCTGTTTTGGAAAAACCTGGCCATCTGTCAGTTAGA
>JBFFBS010000397.1:0-1661 GCA_041560295.1 Syntrophobacteria bacterium
ATGTGGTGACATCCATGGAGATGGAGCGGATTCTTTCCTCCTCTGGACCGTGGCAAGGCCACCTCATTCGCCCTTCAGACCATAAGGAACCAAAAAAAATAGCTTGGCTCCAATGTGTAGGTTCTCGAGATATCAACCACTGTGATAACGGCTACTGTTCCGCTGTCTGTTGCATGTACGCCGTTAAGGAGGCGGTCATTGCCAAGGAACATGCCAAAAATGGCCTGGATGCCGCCATCTTCTACATGGACATGCGGACTTATGGCAAGGAATTCGAGCAGTACTACAATAGAGCTGGCGAGAACGGGGTTCGTTTCGTGCGCTCGCGTATCCACAGCGTAGATCCCGTGCCGGAAACGGACAACTTGTCTCTCTCTTATGTGAGCGAAGCAGGCGAGATCGTCAATGAAGAATTCGATATGGTGGTTCTTTCCGTTGGTCTGGAAGTTCCCCAAGAGACCTTGGAGCTAGCGGAAAAAGTGGGATTTGATCTCAACCATTATCGCTTTGCTGCAACCAGTAGTTTCAATCCAGTGGAAACATCCAAGCCCGGCGTATATGCCTGTGGTGTTTTGCAGGGTCCCAAGGACATCCCCATAGCAGTCATGGAAGCGTCGGCTGCAGCCGGCGCTGCGGCCAGCCGACTTGCCGATTCACGCTATACTCTGATGAAAGAGCAGACCTTCCCTGAGGAGCGGGATGTCAGTGCTGAAGAGCCTCGCATCGGTGTCTTCGTATGCCACTGTGGAGTAAACATCAGTAGTGTGGTCCGGGTCCCTGAGGTGGTTGAATACGCCAAGACTCTCCCAAACGTGACCTTTGTCCAGGACAACCTTTTCTCCTGCTCCACAGACGCCCAGGCTCAACTGGTGGATATCATCAAGCAGCAAAATCTCAACCGGGTGGTGATTTCCGCTTGCTCTCCACGTACCCATGAACCACTCTTTCAAGAAACCCTGCGCAATAGCAGCCTCAACAAGTATCTTTTTGAGCAGGCCAATATCAGGGATCAATGTTCCTGGGTGCATTCCGGCGACCGAGATGCTGCCACCGACAAAGCCAAGGACCTGGTGCGGATGGCGGTTGCCCGGGCAGCACTCATCGAACCCCTGCCTCTCCCCTCGGTAACGGTGAATCCGACGGCTCTGGTGATTGGCGGTGGGGTAGCAGGGATGACGTGTGCTCGTACTCTGGCCCAGCAGGGCTTCAAGGCACACATCGTGGAGATGAGCGACAGCTTGGGGGGCCAAGCTGCAAATCTGAAGAAAACCTGGAAAGGCGAGAACATCCCAAAATTTCTTAAAAAGCTCGTCAAAGAAGTGAGCAGCGATAAAAATATTGAGGTTCACCTGAATGGTCAAGTCACAGAGACCTCCGGCTTCCTTGGCAACTTTAAGACCACCATCAGCATCAACGGCGACGAGAACATCCGCGAGATCGAACACGGTGTTACCATTCTGGCTACCGGAGCCCATCCCACCGACCCCGACGAGTACCTCTACGGTAAAAGTGATCGAGTTTTCCGCTGGCACGAACTAGACGAGGCCTGGGACACAGATCCGGTTAAAAACGCTACCAGCGCCATCTTTATTCAATGTGTGGGCTCACGAGAGCCTGAGAGGCCGCACTGCAGTAAGATCTGTTGCACCTTCTCCGTACAA
>JBFFBS010000398.1:0-1645 GCA_041560295.1 Syntrophobacteria bacterium
GCATAGCGCATAGCGAAGAATCTCAACCCTAATCACGCTATGCGCTTAGCGCTCTGCGCTCTGCGTTTTCTCCCATATTGCCAACCGGTTGATATTATTATAATGTAACCAAGGAGGAAAAAGTAGTCCATGCCCGTTCCCGACACTTTGGTCATCATTCACTATCACCTGTTACCCGGAGGGGTGTGCTCGGCCATCAAAAACAGTGTTTTTGCTCTCAGCCGATCAGGATGGTTTGCGCACCGGACCCTGCGAGTTTTGACTGGTAGGACGGAAGGGGTGGCAGAATTCGCAGAATATCTGAACCGAATGGGTATTCAGGTGGAAGTTGGGGTGGATGCGAGACTGGACTACAGTGATCGAGTATGGTCTGAACGGGATGACTTCTGGGATGATGCTTCAGCTCTGGCAACCTGGCTTCTCCGACAAGGTGGGGTAACCTCTTTATTTTGGACGCATAACCCCACTCTCGGCAAAAATGGACTGCTTACTGCTGGTCTTATGCTGGCGGGACAACAGGCAGAGGCCGCGGGTTCGCCGCATCGGTTTCTCTACCACATCCATGATTTTGCTGAATGCGGTAGGCTGTGGAACCTTATGAACTTGCGGCGATGCTGGGGCAGTGGTGGTCTGGAGGATTTCTATCCCGTTTCCAATAATGTTGGCTATGCGGTTCTCAATAGTGCGGATTCCCTAAGATTGGCCCAAGCCGGAATACCAAAGGACCGAATTTTCCACCTTCCTAATGCGATGGCGTCGATCCGGGCTGAGAAGAAGAAAAGCAAAGAATCAATAGCGCTGGAGCTGGAGCGCTATGCTCGTAACCGTGGATATCGGTTTGAACCTGAGCGGCAGTGGTGGACGTTGCCTATCCGCCTTATTCGGCGGAAGAATGTAGTGGAAGCGCTGCTCCTGGCTGCAACTGCAGACGATCCGGTTCAGTTGCTTGTTACCTTGGATGCCAACTCGGAGCCCGAACGTCCCTATGCCGAGGCGGTAAAAGACCTGTTTAGAAGGCACAATCATGCTGCGGTTGTGGGCTTTGGCCATGAACTGGTGGGGAGCGTCTTTGGTTTTGACGACCTTCTTTTGGCCTCGGATGTGGTGGTCACCACTTCGCTGTTGGAGGGATTTGGCTTCACCTTTCTGGAGGGAGCCAACCGGGGCATCCCTTTGGTGGGAAGGAATCTCAATGAGTTAACCTCAGACTTTGCCGCAGCCGGGTTTCCAGGGGACTCACTGTATGAGCAGTTTCTGGTGCCAGTTAACAGGGAAACCAGAGAAGAGATGATGAGCAAAGGGCGCCAATTCGCTCAGAAACAAGGCCAGCTGTTGGGACTCAACAATTCCACCATTGATAGATTTGGTGATGAAGTGCAGGCGATCTTTTCTGATGATGCAGTAGATTTCGGCTTTCTAGAGCTCAAGCAACAGCTTGGCCTTATTGACTACCTTCGAGAAAACGCTTTCGTACAGGAAATGCGGTCTTTGAATCCGGCAGCCACTGAGCCAGCAATTTTTCCTCATGATTTCAATGAACGAGTGGAGGAGCAATTTGGATTGCAGGTCCACGCCACAAAGGTTACAGCCGCAATCGAGGGGTTATTTAGCCAGAAATTTGAAGAGGCAAGCGCTGAAAAGATCA
>JBFFBS010000399.1:0-1581 GCA_041560295.1 Syntrophobacteria bacterium
AAAGGATTCGGATTCGTGGAGATGCCCGATAAAGCCAACGCCCAATCCGCGATCAACGACCTGAACGGCAAGGAATTGAAGGGACGAACTCTTAACGTTAATGAGGCTCGCCCTCGCACCGAAAGTCGCGGTGGTAGAGGAAGATATGGTGGTGGCAGAGGAGGACGAGGGGGTGGAAGACAAGGTGGTGGGCGGAGATTCCAGTAAACGGCACGCTGAGGTCATAAAGCCATAGAAGAACTTTCCTGCCCACCAAGATGACTATGACAAGTCCTTCTTATGTCATGGGCAGAAAGGGAAAGGATAGATACCTCAAAGAACCTCTGGAGCAAGAAAATTCATGTGGAAAGATCACTATCAGAGATTGAAAGCTACAATGTCAAACTTGTGGCTGTTGGAGATGGCTACGGATATACGAAAGAAGCAGGAGTCACTGAAATCTCCTTCAATGGCGAACTGAAGTGACTGGTGGCGATATAAAGCATTGAGGTGAGTCGAGATGAAGGATTTGATTGCATACATAGCGAAGGCACTAGTGGACAAGCCAGATGAAGTCGTGGTGACAGAAATAGTGGGACAGCAGACCTCTGTGATCGAGTTGAAAGTCGCCAAGGAGGATATAGGGAAAATAATCGGCAAGCAAGGACGCACGGCGCTGGCCATGAGAACGATACTCAGTGCTGCTTCCACCAAAATAAAAAGGCGAGCCACCCTGGAGATTATCGAATAATCTTGAGCCAGGTTTCATCTCAAATCGACTCCTCGTGGAGAAGGGGATACGGTCCCGTGGGAGTGAAAGTGGAGCGGAACGGGTTTAAGGTGGATGTCCGGTATCCGATGACAGTTCTATGAAGAACGGTTTATGGACAAGGAGGGCATCAGTGTGACTGGGCAATTGGCCGTTTTTACTGCTTTGAGAGCAATCAGAGGCGAGCTTGAGGAGTGGGAAGAGGGTAATCCGGGAGTAAAAAACCCTGATGAAATTTTAAGTAAACACTTGGAATGGTTCAGCACAGAATTGGTAGAGGAGACAATATCCATATTGTCAAACATGGAAAACCATTCAATAGTAAAGTTAGCGACGGAAAGTCATGAGATGAGTGAGCGAGAGGCGTTTTGGCTTTGTTTGGGTTTAGGTATGGGGGCCAACATTGGAGAGTGTTTAGGTGAATAGCCTATGCATAGCGTATGACTCAAGGGGGTTCAGATGAAAAAGCGCGAATACACCGATGGTGACTTTAATATGCGTTGGCGCTTCTGCAAGCAAACCATAAGGTTTTGGCAAAAGTCTAAGCAAAAGGATGAGCGGGAGTCGCTGCGTGTAGAGAAAGCCCGCAGGATTGTGCGGCCCCCAGGATGACCTATCACCGCGATCTGCTCTCCAATCCCATACCGAGTAACATGTTCTTTCTGGCCCCTGGTCCGATCGGTCTCGTGGGGTTGAAAAGAAGGTTTAAGAAGTAATCAATATTCAATTGTGAAAGAGCGAGGGCAGGGTCATTATGGGTCTGTCTTTTTTGATCAGGAATGTCCATATATTGTATATGGCTGAAATGGCTCAGCATTGCATGTAACTGCTAT
>JBFFBS010000400.1:0-1558 GCA_041560295.1 Syntrophobacteria bacterium
AGATCAAAGGTGTCCGTATGTGGAACGGAATTAAGATCCTGCGGATTATATCTGAAAATATTAAATTTCAACCTTCTTGCCATCTTATTCCTCTCCTATGATTTCACCGTCGCAGCTGATGATCTTACAAACACCATACCCTCTCTCAGCTGGGGGGAGCTCCACGGTCTCGGTGGCGGGTTCGTAATTGAGAGTCGGCAGGTCATCTCCCTCTTTCCAGGTGGCCAGAGTCCGATTCCACCAATCCCGGTCATTTCTGGCCTCATAGTCCTCGCGAGCATGACAGCCCCGGCTCTCAGTGCGCTGCAGAGCCCCGTAGGCCGTACAAAGAGCGAGCTTCACCATGCCCTGGATTTTTAAAGCGAGTGTCAATTCAGGATTAACCCCAATACCGTTTGAGCGCAATCCCACCTGCTGGGCTCGTGCGTAGATATCTTGCAGGTTGTCCACCGCCTTTTGCAGATCGGCACCGTTTCTAAAAATTCCCACCCGCTCCATGAGCTCATCCTGCATGGCGTTGCGGATCTCATAGACGTTTTCATTGCCTCTTTTGCCCGAAATAAAATCGTCGATCCTCTCCTGCTGCTTGATCACGCCATCTCTGATTACGCCGGTGTTGTATTGAACCTCGTACCCTTCAAGGAACTCAACTATCTTTTCGCCCACAATCTTCCCAGCAACCACGGTCTCGGCAAGAGAGTTCCCACCCAATCGATTAAGACCGTGCATATCCCAGCAGGCTGCCTCGCCGGCGGAGAATAACCCCTTCAGTCCATAGGCAGCACCATCCTTGTTGGTCCGGACTCCTGCCATGGTGTAGTGCTGGGCCGGCCGCACCGGAATCAGTTGGGTGATGGGATCGACACCCAGGAAATTATTGCAGATCTCCTCAACTTCTCTGAGCTTGGTCTTGATGTGATGTTCACCCAGGTGGCGGATATCCAGCCAGAGATGGTCGCCGTAGGGGCTCTTCACCCCAAGCCCCTTGCGAATGTGATGGGTCATCCAGCGGGATACCACGTCCCTGGATGCCAACTCTTCCTTTTCAGGTTCGTACTCAGGCATGAATCGCTCTTCATTCACATCCAACAAGGTCCCACCGTCGCCCCGGCAGCCTTCAGTCACCAAAATATTTGTGGGCACGATACCGGTGGGGTGAAATTGGATTGCCTCGGGGTTGCCCAAGGGGACCACCTCGGTATCAAGGGCGATAATGGCACCCCCACCGTCATTTATCACCGCGTTGGTGGTCTCCCGGTAGATCCGACCATAGCCTCCAGTCGCTATCACTGTTGCCTTGGCCAGATAGACCTTGAGTTTTCCAGTCTTCAGACATCTGGCCACCGCACCGGTACACGTCTCACCGTCGTGAATAAGAGCAATGGCTTCCATTCGATCATGGACGGTGACCCCCAACTCCACCACTTTATTGTCCATGGTGTAGAGCAGCGTATGACCTGTGCCGTCCGAGGTATAGCAGGTTCTCCACTTGGCGGTGCCGCCGAAGTCTCTGGCGGTTATGAAACCTTCCTTCTCTGTGGCCTCAACCTTCTCGTAT
>JBFFBS010000401.1:0-1545 GCA_041560295.1 Syntrophobacteria bacterium
CCCGAGAAGTCGGTGATCGGGTAATATTTATGGACGAAGGACGGACTGTGGAAGAAGGATCAGTAGAACAAATCTTTTCCAATCCGCAGAAGGAACGAACCAAGCAGTTTATTAGTCAAATCTTGTAGTCCTGGGAGAGCGCTGGTCCACAGGAGTTAAGCAGCACCCACTGAGCGGTACACAGTAATCACTGGCAGTATGCGAGAAAGGCTAGACAGGCGAGAAAAGCGAGAAAGGATATCAAACTTCCAGACAACTTTGCATTTCTCGCCCTAAAAACTATGAAAATGCAAACCAGAGGAGGAAACAATGAAGACTCGCCGTCCACTCTTGCAAATTTTGATCATAATCTCTCTGATGTGTTTCATGGTGGCTTCAGGTTCAGCAGGCAAACTCCAGAAGCAACTGGCAGCCGAAAGCACGATTGAGAAGATACTCAAGCGTGGGGTACTTCGTGTGGGTATGTCTACCTTCCTTCCATGGGCTATGAAGGACAAAAAAGGTAGTTTTGTTGGTTTTGAAATCGACGTTGCCACCAGACTGGCAGAAGATACCGGGGTCAAAGTTGAGTTTATCCCAACCAAATGGGATGGTATCATCCCGGCACTTCTTACCGGGAAGTTCGATGTCATTATAGGCGGCATGACCATACGTTCTGATCGCAACCTCAAGGTCAACTTCTCCATACCCTATGACTACAGTGGCCAAACTATTTGCGCCCACAAGAAATTGGCCGCCGGTTTCAAGGGGCCGGAAGATTTCAATCGACCTGACGTCACTGTCGGTGCCCGGCTCGGTTCCACATCCGTTCCCGTAATGAAAAGAATGATGCCCAAGGCAAAGCTCCGTCTTTTTTCTGAGGAACCCCAGCTTTATCAGGAACTGCTCAATGGCAAGCTACATGCTGTTATCGCTTCCCTGCCAACGCCCGCCTTCCAAGCTCTCAGATATCCGGACACCCTGTTTGCAATCACGGAGCCATTCTCGCGCGAGCTCATTGGCTTTGCTGTCCGCAAAGGTGACATTGACACCCTCAATTACTTTAACAGCTGGATTCGGACTGTTGAGGCGGAAGGCTGGCTACAAGAGCGGCACAATTACTGGTTTAACACTAGAGAGTGGGAGAGTTTTATTCAATAAGAGACGGCTTGGTGCACAGGGTAGATTGCGAATTGCGAATTGCGAATTGCGAATTTAAAAACAAGGAGTCAGGAGTCAGAATACAGAATACAGGTCTCAGCTGTCCTGTTTCTTTTCCTGACACCTGACACCCGACACCTGAAACCTTGAGATTTTAGAACTATGTTGCAAAAAAAGAAATTCAAGATCACCCCTCTTGACCTGATTGTCTCCGCTCTCCTCCTGGCTGCGGTAGTCTATTTGGGCTACCGGTTTAGAGTGGGGCTGAATTACAAATGGAACTGGCAAGCCATACCCCAGTATCTTTATCGTTACGACCAGGAGAGCGGCAAATGGGTAGCCAATCTCATCATGCAAGGGCTTTTCACTACTCTTCGCCTCAGTATCTGGGGTACCGTCCTGGCC
>JBFFBS010000402.1:0-1525 GCA_041560295.1 Syntrophobacteria bacterium
CACGTTGGCAGCCTGCTACCTATTATGTCCCTGGCTCACATGCAGCGCTGCGGTCATCGCCCCATTGCGCTGGTGGGTGGAGGAACTGCCCTGGTGGGTGATCCCAGCGGCAAAACAGAAATGCGCCAGATGCTCAGCCGAGAAGAGATCGATGCCAACGGCGAGAAGTTAAAGGTCCAGTTAAGTCGGTTCATTGATTTCGAAGCCGGGAAGGCCATGCTTGTCAACAATGCCGATTGGCTGGCGCCATTGAATTATATTGAGTTTCTACGAGATATAGGCCGCCACTTCAGTGTAAACCGCATGTTGAGTGCGGAGAGCTATAAGATGAGGCTGGAAACCGGGCTGAGCTTCATCGAGTTCAACTACATGTTGCTCCAGGCTTACGATTTCCTCCTGCTGTCTGATGACTACGATTGTTACATACAAATGGGTGGCAGCGATCAGTGGGGGAATATAGTCGCAGGCGTTGACCTGGTGCGGCGAATGCGCCAAAAAACAGTGTATGGCATTACCTTTCCCCTGATTACAACAGCCAGCGGCGAGAAGATGGGAAAGACCGCACAGGGCGCTGTGTGGCTGGATGGTGAGCTAACCTCGCCTTACGAGTACTATCAGTATTGGATTAACACGGAAGACCAGGACGTGGCAAGGTTCCTGGCATATTTTACTTTCCTGCCCATGGAGGAAATTGGCGCTGTTGAGGGACTGCAGGGTGCGGATCTCAACCTGGTGAAGACAATCCTTGCCTATGAGGTCACCAAAATTACCCACGGAGAGGCCGCCGCTGGAGCTGCCCAGGTAGAGTCGGAAGAGATTTTTGGGGCACGGACCATTCCAGACGATCTTTTGCCCAGCAGTGGAGTTCGAAGGCAAGCAGAATCAGCTGCTGAGGGTGCAGCTGCTGGAATGCCGGCCACCACAATTGCTTCGAGTCGACTGCGCCAAGGGATTCCCGCCTTTGAGCTTTTTGCGGAGGTGGGATTGTGCTCTTCCAGGGGTGAGGCCAGGCGTCTTATCAAGCAAGGAGGAGGATATATAAACGGCAAGCGAATCCAGGAGTTCGATGACCGGGCTACTCTGGAGCATCTGGAAAAGGGGGAAATACTCTTACGTGCCGGCAAGAAGAAATACCACCGGATTCAGGTGGATGAGAAACAGTAGGATCGCATAGCGCAAAGCGCATGGCGCATAGCGAAAAAGCATAGAGCATGGGGCATGGAGTCGAGCCATAATACCCTGTACCCTGTACCTTGCACCTTTCTTCTATTTTTCTTACTTTTTCCCTTGACAAACAAACCTCATTCTTTGTATAAAGGCGAGCTGTTGCGCTTCAGAAGAAGCGTTTTTTAGACCTTGACAATAGAACGAATCCATACTATAAAATAGAGACCGTTAGTGGCTCTTGATCTTTGAAAACTAAATAGCGTGTAAATCTCGTGGGTCCTTAATTAAGTCATTTCTTGCCTAAGAAGCCAAGTTCGCTTGGTTTCACATTTTAAGTGGCGAGTTTGATCCTGGCTCA
>JBFFBS010000403.1:0-1509 GCA_041560295.1 Syntrophobacteria bacterium
AGTTTCCTTAAAGACACGTATCTTTCCATCGTTGGCCCTCCTTTTATTTTTCTCCTCATGTAATTTGACTTCATTGGGCGAGACCAAAATAGAAAAGCCTCCGTAGGGTGTAGGAACCCCTTGGAGGCTCACTATCGGTACCTTCTGGAAACTCCTCAACATGACGTTCCCCTGGAGGTAGAAGACAGTGCCTAGAATGAGTACGGTGATAGTCTGGTCTAGATGGAGGAAAAGTGTGGATTAAAGTATGTAATGTTCACTCAGCCCTGAAAGTCATATGTGATTTCACTTATTTCTCTTAACGCCCTGCATAACCGGTTGGTAAAGTAGCGCAGCGGATTTACCAGTCCTAGTTGATGCGGTTGTTAGACCATTTCCATCAAACAGTTCCAGATAGAATATAAATCATTCCCCGATACCTTGTTTCAAACGAAGTCTCTTTAAAATAACGCTCTACCGATTCCCAGGGTCGAACATTGAAATACTCAGGGGTGTATCCGAATTGCCCTCCGAGCTTCAAGACAATCTTGAATAACCATGATGGCAAGTTTTCTGGCTGTTTGCCATCAAGGATTGATATGTGACCACCGGGTACGAGGGACTGAGAGGCTGCTTTGATCACACGGTCATATTCCGGTATGTAGCCGAAGAGCCCTGTTGCAAGCACACCGTTTACCCCTTCTGGAAAATCATAGGCAGCTATATCTGAATGTATCAGTTCTACGTTTTTCCAGCCAGATCTCTCGACTCTAACCTGTGCAATGTCAAGCATTCCTGGTGTTAAATCGACTCCTATCAGTCGACCTTCCGCTCCTATTTGCTCCATAAGGAAAGGGAAGTTTAAACCCGTACCACAGCCAAGTTCGATAACACAGTCTCCACGTTGAAGAGACAACTTCTTTATTGCAAGTGAGCGGTAAGCTTTCATTCGCAAGCCGATAAGTCTAAATAAAATCGTAGTAAAATCGTAATGCTTCGCACCCGATTGGTACAGAGCCTGAACTTTTTGCTTTGATATCGCC
Organism: Syntrophobacteria bacterium; assembly: GCA_041560295.1. GTDB lineage: Bacteria > Desulfobacterota > Syntrophobacteria > BM002 > BM002 > BM002. Next base: position 1,023 of record JBFFBS010000403.1, read on the forward strand.
ATCTATTAACCTGAGGTCTAACGATCTCGTTAAAGCGGCAGATGAAGGCTGTTTGCTGTAGTGACGACACTATCCAAAGGCAATTAGCCCTGAAGCAATATTTAAGACGATTCCCAATCCAAGCCCATAGAAGAGATGCTCAACCATAGGTGAGATTAAGGATCTTACGTTGCTGGGCGCTCTAGCCCCAAAGAAGCCCCAACCGAATCCAGGGAAAAGAATGAACCATGGAAAGAGTGCTGTTGCCAGTCCCCATAAGAGACCAGAAATCAGGTGACTTTCTGGCATGGGTACATTAAAGGCCAGATAGAAGAGAGGATAAGTCAATGCCACAGTGCCGCCAGTAAAATAATGAAAGGCCCAGCCAACGGATACTTCATTTTTTATAGGGCTGGACTCAACTATATTCTTATGTACAAAATGTCCACCCAAAATACCCAGAACCCACCGACCGAGGGCCGCATTTCCTCCTCATCCCCCCCACCTA